>SYGN01000162.1 GCA_005799525.1 Opitutaceae bacterium
CTCCCGCCTCGATCTCAGCGGCAAGGCCGACAAACCCGAGTGGCTCAGCCACGTAAACGCCGGCGTCCTCAAGATCAAACTGGGCACCGCCCTCATCAGCATTTCGTCGATCCACCTCCTCAAGACCTTCATCGAAGTGCGCGGAGCCGACTTCAAAATCATCAATGATGCCATCGCCTGGCAGGTCTGCATCCACGTCATCTTCCTTGTCTCCGCCGTAGTGCTCGCCTGGACCGACCGCATCATGATGAGCGGCGTCCACGCCGACGCAAAAAAACACTAAGACGGGCGACCGCCATTCACTCGACCACCTCGTCGTGCCGCTCGCGTGAGCGCACCGTCCGGGTGAGCGCGCCGTCCAAGTGCGCGGGCTGTCCGGCGATTTTCTCTCACGCCTACCGGAGAAATCCAACGGGGCTGACCTTGGGCTTTAGGCCGCCGGACCGGGGGTTTGCCGCTCAGGCGGCAGAAAAAACGCTCGCGTTTCGCGCGCTCGAAATGATGCGACCTTGCAGACGAGCCCCCTGAGCAGTGAAATCTCCCATTCTCGTGAATCTCGCCTCGCCCACCGAATACCTCAACGTCTTCAAACCGACGACCCGCACCCAGTGGGATCTCCTCACCCCGCTGGCCTTGGGGGGGCTGGGACTTTTCGGACTCGCGTTCATCTACTCCGCCCAACTTTCCGCTCAGGGCGAAGACTGGATCAAACAGCTCATCTTTCTCTGTCTCGGCGCTGGCGTCTATTTGGCGGTCTCCCTGATCGACTACCGCTTTTGGCTCAGTGTCGCGCACTGGTTCTATGTCGCCTGCCTCCTGCCCCTCGTGCTGGTGCTGTTCCTCAACAACGGCCAAAACCTCAAGTGGGGCGCCCATCGTTGGATCGATCTCGGGTATTTCTCGTTCCAACCATCGGAAACCGCCAAAATTGCCGTGCTGCTCATCACGGCGAGCCTCCTGATCCGCTCCAAAATCGGCACCGTAACCCAATCCTTGGGCACCTTGGGAAAATTGGCCCTTGCGGTCGGCGCACCCATGATCCTTATCCTAAAACAACCCGATCTCAAATCGGCGATTGTTTTGCCTCCGATGGTTTTTTCTATGCTCTACGTTTCCCGACTCTCCGCGCGTTTCTTCGCGGGAGCGCTAGGCGTGTTCGCCCTCCTCCTCGGCTTGGTGACTTGGGATATCTATAACTACAAGAGCTACATCGAGTCTCACGATTATCCATGGAAGCATTCGGAGCAAAACGTATCTGGCTCTTGGCTCCCGTTTCGAGATTACCAACGCAACCGGATCGTCGGTTTCGTCTGGCCCGCCAAGGTCGGCGCCAAAGGCGCCGGCTGGAACCAAAGCCAGTCCCTTATCTCAGTCGGCTCCGGCGGTCTGACCGGCAAGGGCTGGACCGAGGGCACGCAGGCCCAGCTCGGCTACCTGCCCCGCACGGTCGCGCATAACGATTTTATCTTCTCGGTCATCGCCGAGGAAAAAGGATTTCTGGGAAGCCTCACGGTTCTCGGTCTGTTCGGTCTGGTTCTGTTCAACGGCATTCGCATCGCCGGTTCCGCAAGGGACCGCTTCGGCACTCTGCTCGCCATCGGCGTCACTGTGTTGTTCGCCGTGCACGTGTTTGTGAACATCGCCATGACCATCGGCCTCGTGCCCATCACGGGCATACCGCTTCCCTTCATCAGCTACGGTGGCTCTTTTGTGCTTAGTTGCTGTTTGCTGCAAGGACTGGTCCAGAGCGTCTGGCGCTTTCGGAAGGACTTCGCATGAAGCCCCTTCTTCGCACCAACGACCGCTCTGCCGGAATTTCCTGCGCCGCAACTACCGCACCGAGTTCCGCCGTGCATAACCCACACGACACGCACCATGAGCGATCAATCGCAATCCACCGGCGTCCCTCCCGACGTCGCCGCCAAATACGACGAGGAACTCGTCAATCCCCCCGCCCAGTCTGAAGCCGGACCCGTCGACACCGCCGAACTCAAAGCCGACGCCCAGGAACGTTCCAAACAACGCCCGCTCCTCCAAAAAATCCTCGCGGTCTTCCAGAAAGAGAAGGGCTCCTATCGAGAGCTGATCATCAATTCCGAACCGCTCGAAAAGCGCGTCGCCCTCCTCGTCGACGGCCGCCTCGAGAAGTTTGAAATCGAACGCGAGTCCGATAGCCGCATGGTCGGCGGCATCTACAAGGGCCGCGTCAAAAATCTCGATCCCGGTCTCAAGGCCGCGTTCGTCGACATCGGCTACTCCAAAAACGCGTTTCTCCACTACTGGGACATGCTCCCCGCCGCCACCGACTCCTCTGTGGAAGTCGTGCGCGTGAACAAAAAGAAAAACGCCCCGCCCCGCCCCGCCGAGCCGACCGTCAAGGACATCCCTTCGATGTATCCTCCGGGCAGCGAGATCGTGATCCAGGTCACCAAGGGCCCCATCGGCACCAAGGGCCCGCGCACCACGACCAACCTCTCCATCCCCGGCCGTTACCTCATCCTCACACCGTTCTCCGACGGCTGCGGCATCTCCCGCAAAATCGAGGACATGACCGAGCGCAAACGCCTCAAAACCCTCATCAACGAGCTCACCATTCCCGAGGGTGTCGGCGTCATCGTCCGCACCGCCGGTGAAGGCAAAAAAGCCCGTTACTTCGTCCGCGATCTCCATCTTCTCCTCAAAACGTGGGAAGACATCCAGAAGAAGATGAAGAACGACCGCGCTCCCGCGTGTCTCTATCAGGAACCCGACCTCGTCGAACGCACCGTCCGCGACTTCCTCACCGAAGAGGTGGACCGCGTCCTCATCGACAGCAAGGACGACCACGCGCACACCCAAAAGCTCGTCGCCCAAATTTCGAAACGCAGCGCCAGCAAGATCGCGCTTTACAAGGACAGCATCCCCATCTTCGAGCGCTTCAACATCGAGCGCCAGATCGAGCAGACCGGCCAGCGCAAGGTTCCGCTCCCTTCCGGCGGCGAAATCATCATCGACGAAACGGAGGCCCTGATCGCCGTCGACGTGAACACCGGCTCCCACAAGAACCGCGGCGGCGACGAGAAGAACGTCATCTACGCCGTGAATCTTGAGGCCGCCGCCGAGATCGCGCGCCAGATCCGCCTTCGCAATTTGGGCGGCCTGATCATCATGGACTTCATCGACATGAAGGAGCGCCGCCACCGCAACGCGGTTTACGAGAAGATGATCGAGCTGATGTCCACCGACAAAGCGAAGAACCACATTCTCCCGATCTCCTCGCTCGGCATCATGCAGATGACCCGCCAGCGCCAGAGCGAGTCGCTCTCGGCCAATCTCTACACGGATTGCCCCTATTGCCGCGGTCGCGGTATCGTAAAAAGTGCGACGACCGTCTCGGTGGAACTCCAACGCAAACTCAGCTCCGTCGTCCGCCGCCTCCAGTTGCGCAACGACGGCAAGGAATACTCCCTCCGCGTCCTCGTGCACCCGAGCATCCTCGAACGTCTCCGCAGTGAAGACGCTGACCTGCTCGTGCGCATGGAAAAGCTCTTCAACGTGAAATTAGCCTTCCGCGCCGACCTCAACTACCACGTCGAAAACTTCAAAATCATCAACGCCCTCACCGGCGAAGAGTATCGGTAACGAAATCGTTCTCGTTCTCCTAATGTTCTCTCCGGCCGCCCCTCACCGGGCGGCCTTTTTTTTGCGACCCGCTGCGCGCGCCTTCTGCACCGATTGCTCCCCATGCGAAGGCACCGCGACCCCCGAAAAACCTCCTGCTCCGGTCGCCTCGATTCCCTCGACTTAGAGAATCTTTGCGACCTTGGGTTTTCCCGATAAAAACTGCCCGCACCCGCCGGTGCGACTCCTCGACCGATACGCGTCCGCCGCCGCCCGACAAGGGAGTTTTTCACGACCGAGGCTTCGAGACTGCGGACCACGAGCTGAGGCGTGAGCGAAACTTGCGACGACTGATAGCTGCCTTCAAACGACCTCACCCCTCCTCTTCCCGACGGCATGGTAAGGCTATCACTTCCCCACCGGCTTTACTACCGATTAATAGTAAAGCTACTTTACTACTCAAAAATAGTAAATTGACATTACTATCTTTGAGTAGTAAACAACCTGCCATGAATTATCCCCTCGATACGCCGGCCCAAGCCCAGGCCGTGCTCAAGGCCTTGCGCGCCGCCCAGGGCCTGAGCCAAGCGCAGGTCGGTGAAATGATGGGCGTGAATCAGAAGCGCATCGCCCGCATCGAAGCCGCGCCCGGCAGCACGAGCGTTGCTCAGGTCGCCAAGCTCGTCGCCCTGCTCGGCGGACGGCTCGTCATCGACGACGGTCAGACCGACGGCAAGCAACCCAAGTCTAAGTCTACTTGGTAGCCCATGCCTGCCTCTCTCCATGTCTGGATGAACGGTCGGCACGTGGGCGTCTGGACGCACTCACCCGGCACTTCGAGTTTTCAGTATGATCCCGTCTGGGCCGCCGCCCCTGATCGGCGACGATTGTCCCTATCGCTCGACTTCCAACCCGGCAACACTGCACGCAAGGGCGCCTTCGTCGAGAGCTACTTCGATAATCTCCTGCCGGACAGCGAAACCATCCGCAAACGCCTCCAGAGCCGCTTCGGGACCGCCTCCCGCGAGCCCTTCGATCTCCTCACCGCCATCGGCCGCGACTGCATCGGCGCCGTGCAACTGCGGCCCGCAGGCGAGGAACCAGCAGCCGTGGAAAAAATCGAAGCAGAGCCGCTGGACGACGCCGAAGTTGAGCAAGCGATCAGCGCCGCGCTCTCCGACGGGCGCGGGTTGGGCCAAGCCGACGACGAGGACTTCCGCATTTCCCTCGCCGGCGCTCAGGAGAAGACCGCCCTGCTCCGCTACAAAGATCGCTGGTGCCGTCCGCTCGGCGCCACGCCGACCACCCACATCTTCAAACTCCCGCTCGGCATAGTCGGTAATCTTCAGGTCGATCTGAGCGATTCGGTAGAAGACGAGTGGCTGAGCCTGAAATTACTGGCCGCCTTCGGACTCGAAACCGCCCACGCCGAAATTGCCCACTTCGGAAAACACCGCGTGCTCGTCGTGGAACGTTTCGACCGTGTCTGGCAGGGCACAAAATGGATCGCGCGCCGGCCGCAGGAGGATTTCTGCCAAGCTCTCGGCATCGCTGGTTGGAAGAAATACGAAAATCAAGGTGGACCGGGCATGGACGCTATCCTCCACGTGCTGGCCTTCAGCGCCGAGGCGGCGCGCAACCGCCGCGATTTCGTCAAGTCCCAGATCGTGTTCTGGCTCCTCGCCGCGACTGATGGCCACGCGAAAAATTTCTCCCTGTTTCACGAAACCGGCGGAGCGTTTCGGATGACGCCATTCTACGACGTGCTCTCCGTTTGGCCCGTGATGGGCCCGAAGGCGCATCAAGTTCCCTGGCAAAAAGCCACCCTCGCCATGGCCGTGCGCGCCACCAACGCCCACTGGAAACTCAAAGACATCCGCCCGCACCATTGGTCCGCCGTCGCCAAACAAGCCGGCCTCGGTAAGGCCGACACGCTGATCCATGAAATTCTGTCACTCGTACCGGCCGCGGTTTCTTCCGTTGGCAATCTTCTGCCAAAAAAATTCCCCGCCCACGTCAGCGACAAAATTTTCTCCGGTATCGAGCAACAGGCCAAAATCCTCGCCGCCGGCTAACGGTGGAGCGCCGAATCCAAAATCTTTTTTGCGATCAGGCGGAGTTCTGCTTGGATCCAAAACGGCGGCGATGCTCGCTGGTCGCTCGTCATCGCCAACAATTCCGCTTTCCTCGGAGAGCCGCTCCACGCCACTCCACGCCGCTGTCGCCGATTTACCCCATGCCGCCCGCCCCCCAATCCCCCGCATCCGAATTTTCACCCGCGAGCCCCCACGCGCCCCAGCTTTATCTCGGCCTCCCGCTGCGGGTCCATGGCTTCGCGTGGGGCGGGCTGGTGGTGCTCACCCTGCTGTTGCTCGCTCTGACCTCCACCTTCGAAGGTAAATCCGTGTGGAGCGGTTGGGTCGAAAGTCGCGGACTCCGGCAGCCGTCCTACGCGGAACGAATTTATTTCGATCACGTGGTTCGCACCCGCGCCAACACGTGGTCGAATCTGGCATTCGTCGTCGTCGGGCTTTACGCCCTCGCACTCGGCTACCACGACAGGCGACACCGCGGCGACCCACGTGCCGGCTATGTGATCGCCACCCCGGCCATGAGTCTCCTCTTCGGTGCCGCGTGTTGCTTACTCGGATTCGGCAGCGGTTTTTACCACGCCTCCCTCACGCGATGGGGCCAACAACTCGACGTCGCGTCCATGTATCCGCCGCTGCTCGTAGGCATCGCCATAAGTTTGGGGCGGTGGCTGCGCCGATGCGAACGCGGGCCCACTCCGCGCACGCTCCCCGTAGGGCCGATCCTCGGGGGCCTCGTCGTCATCACGAGCTACCTCCTCTATCACTTCAAGTGGTCGATGGCCTCTGGCACGGTGCTCGCCACACTCATCGTCACCACCGCGTGCGCCGGACTCGTGGATGCCTTGTTCGCGCGCCGCACGCTTCATTTTTGTTGGCTGCTCTACTCGACACTGGCCCTGGTTGCAGCCGTCATCTGCCGGCAACTCGATGTCGCCAGAAAATTCAGCGGACCCGACGCCTGGCTCCAAGGTCACGCGCTGTGGCACGTGCTGACCGCCCTCTCGCTGGCCTGCGCCTATGCCTATCACCGTTCGGAAAAGCTGCCTCCGGAGAGCGATTAACCAGCACCGCCGATTCGAAACATCAAAAATTTCCACGGACGCCGAGGCTCCAGCTGACGCCGTAGTTGCCGTAGCGATAAAGCGCGGCGGGGATATTGCGGGTCGGATCACCTTCGTAGAGGAGATGGGGATCGTTGATGAGATTGCGGCCTTGGAAGAAGAGGCTCGTGCGCGCCGAGAGTTTGTAGCCACCACTAAGATCGAGCTTGAGATTGTGGCGCTGGTAACGGCCGAACACCGTCGTGAACGGCGTGTCGTCCTGCCACACGGCGCCGGCGCGGAGACTGAGTCCGCGGATGCTCCAATCCATCGCACCGGAAACTTTGTGCGGGGTCACGCCGGGGAAATACTGGTTGGCGTAGTTGCGAGTGTAGCTGACGTTCACGTTTGTCGTGCGGAGGAAGCTGGGGAGAAACGAGAGGTTTTGGTTATATGCGAGCTCCAGGCTGCGATAACGATAAAGGGTGTTGTTGTTGGTCAGCGATTGGAACTCGTAGGTCGCGTAATCAGGATCGTTTTCAAAACCGAAGTCCGCCGCTTTGCCGCGCACGGTCACGCGTTGATCGGAAATTTCCGTTTGCTGGACGAGAAAGGTAAAGCTCCCGACGGGCTCGAAGTAGTAGGCGAGGCGGGCGACGTAATTTTCGGATTTTTCCGGTTTCAGATTCGGGTTCGGCGCGGTAACGAGGAGCGCCTGGTCGTTGATGGACCACACGCCCGCGAGCGCATCGACCGGTGGACGCGAGATCGCATAGCTGAAGCCGACCTGCGCCTGAAGGTTTGGGCGAATGGAATATTTGAGCGAGGCGCTGGGGAAAAAATTAGCATAATCGCCTTCGTGCGAGGTGCGCGGCTGGGAGAAAAACTGGTCGTGCATGCCCTCGACGGTCGTCGCCCGGCGAGTCGTGGCGGAGATGGGATATTTCAATGCCACCTGCGCCGCGGTGAGCGGATCAAACTCCCGCGACTCGGACTCGGTGAGTTCCCAGCGCAAACCGCCCTGGAGTTGGAGTTTGCCGAGGCGGGTGTTGGCCATACCGAAACCGGCGGTCCCATGTTGGCGGAAATCGCGGTGGTTGGCGACGTAAGCGGTGTAGTAGTTTTCGGCGGTCGCAACATTCACGAAATATTCCGGGTGCTCGCGGTAAAGAAGCGAGACGGCGCTGCGGTTGGTGAGCGTGGGGAGATTGGCAATGGTGAGGGCGCGGATGTCGCCCATGTGGGTGTTGAAGGGCCGCGGCGAGGGGAAGGCGGCGAAGGTGCCGGTCGTAGTGATCGTGCCGTTGGCGTTGAGGATGTTTCCGCCCGGAACGATGTAGCTGTAGACGAGGTAGGGCGTGGTGTTCTCGGTCTTGCGGTTTTCCTCGGACCACTTGCCGCCGAACTTACGGAACGTCGGGAAGCGCCACGGGAAGACGTATTTCGCGTTGGCCTCGCCGGTGTAGATTTCGGTGAAGGCGAAACGCCCCTCCTCGTTGGAGCGCGGGTTCGTGTGGTTAGCAAGGTTAGACCAATCGGCACCGCCCGTTTGGACAATCGTCCACTCAGCGGAATCGGCGTTGGGACGCGTGGCGCGGAAATCGGCAGTGAGGGCGTTGAGCGTTTCGGTGCGGATCGAGCTGCGGGTAGACGTCTCGTGGTCGTTTTTCGAACGTGAGAAATTGGCCGTGCCGTCAACCGTGAGGCCGCCGAGTTTGTATTCGAATTTCGGGGTGAATGTGAACGACTTGGTGAGCCTGATCGCGGTACCGCCGCCGTAGGTCATCGTACGCGAGGTATTGGCGGCGAGGGCGCTCGTACGGATGTCCGTCATACCGTCGCCGAGCACGTTTTGCCGGCCGGTCGCGGCAACGACGCCGTTGGCGGCGGCATTGAAAGTGAGGGCGCCTTGGTGTGTGCGTTATTTTCAAAAGCGTTGAACATCGCGGTGAGCGACAGCACGAGGCGGTGGGTGGCCTTGAAGTCAGTCGTCGCAGTAATATTCGCGCGGCTGGAGAGACGCGGGCCGTCGGTGAACACCATGCCGGTGAGCACCATGGGGTGGAGGTCGCCGCCGGTGCCGTTGGCGGCGGGGGCGACGGTAGTATCGTTGTAGGTGTGCGTGACGTACTGTTGCTCGGAGCGGATGCTGCTGTTGCTCACGCTGAGTCGGACGCCGAGCCGCTGGTTTAGAAATAAGTCGGAGTAATCGAGTTGGTAGTTGGGACGCCATTGGCGGCGGAGGTTGTCGTCCCAGCCATGGGTCTGACCAAAGTTGGCGGCGTCGGGCGTGTTGAAGCCGGCGCTGAACTGCCAGTCGACGCGGCGGCCCTTGCGGTCGAACGCGCGGCGGGTGCGCATGTTGATGGAGCCGGCGGGAGAATTGGCGTCCATGTCGGGGCTGAGCGTGCGGCTGACCTCGATGGATTCGATGGAGTTGATGGACATCTGCTCGAAGCCGACCGAGCGCGACTGGCTGCCGGCGGCGCCGTTGAGCGTGCTGCCGCAGGCGACGAAAGCATCAGCGCTGCGACCGCCGCACCGTCCATGGTGACGCCGACGTATTGCTGGTCAAGACGCCGACGCGCGGGCCGCGGCTAATGCCATCGACGTATTCGACTTCGACCCCGGGGAGAAATTTCAGGAATTCGCCGACGTTGCCCTCGGTGACATCGCCGAAGGTGTCGGCAGCAACGGAGGTGGAAATGTTCATGTTGCGGCGCTGTTCCATAATGGCCTTGGCGTTGCCCTCGCGCTCGTGGGAAACGACGAAGGCTTGGAGCTTGAGCGGTTCATCTTTGCCGACGGATCTGCGAGCCTGCGCGCTGACAATTTCGAAATCGCGGGTCGCAGCGGTGCCCGCGGACACGACCACCGTCGCCGTCGTCAGCTGGTAGCCCGAAAAGGTGACCTGCAACGTGGCGGGGCCGACGGGCACGTTGGAGAGTTGGTAGACGCCACCGTCCTCAGAGTATGCGACCTGCTCCGTGCCTTGCACGCGGATTTCGGCGTTGCGCACGTATTCACCGGTCGCGGGATTAAAGATCCGGCCGGTAATGCTGCCAGTGGTGGATTAGGCGACGAGCGAAGGCACCGTTGCGGCTAGAAAAAAACCGAGGCCGATGGAGGCAGCGAGCAGGGCTCGGCTCAGGGAGAGGCGAAGAAACGGTGGCGAGGCATCGTGAACGAAGAAAAAACAGAGAACCAGTGCGAGCGAGGCCAAAGGAAGAATGACACGGAGATTGGACTTTTACCTCCGAAGCACGAACGCGCAGGGCCGGTGGCCGAGTTCACTCAAAAGAGGGTGTGATTAATACTGGGCCTCGTTTCCGCAATGCATCGGGCTCGGAGTTCCGCCTTCAGGCGGGCAGGCGCAGAGTCGGAACCGCCTAAAGACGGAACTCCGAACCCAAGGTCATTTTCGCGATCTGGCACAGATTTATTCTCAACCCTTAAATGATATTGTGCTCGAAGCACCTGTGAGCCGCGACACTTTGTGGTGATGAACCTCAAGCTCGCCGCGGCGGGAATATTTCTTGTGATCTACGCGAGCCAAACGTCGGCACAGGAGCCGGCTCCGGTGTATATATTCCGCACGCTGGCCGGCAGCGCTGGTGTGGCGGGGAGCGCCGACGGGACGGGCGCGGCGGCGCGATTGGCAGGGTCAGAAAACCCGCCTACTTCGGAGCGAGGAAGTGTTCGAGAAAGCGATAAATGACGGCGTTGGATTCCTCGGTCGGATCGTGCTTGGGGCGATTGGTCATCGCGACGCGGTCGGCGTAACCAAGGAGTTGATTCACAGCCACGGCGTGAGCGAGCACGGGCCAACGCGCGGCCGTGTCTTCGGCGCCGCCGCTGACGAGGAAAGGACGCGGTGCCATGAGGGCGTGGAGTTCGTGGAGATCGTGGCCCTGCGCGATGAGTTTCGCGTAGGCACCGGTGCGTGGAGCGGTCGCGGAAACGAGGCCACGCGGGCGTGTCGTGGTGGGGTCGAGGCCGAGATACCACGGCTCCTGATAGTTGATACTCGTACGCGCTTCGTCAAAGACGATGCCGGGATCGGACCAGACGGCGCAGGCGAATTTGTCGTAAAAGCCTCCGGCAAACAACGCCCACTTGCCGCCGTAGGAATGGCCGACGAGACCGATGCGCGTGGCATCAACCTCGGGCAGGCGAGTGAGGGCGGTATGGGCGTTGGCGGCGACGTAGGCGAGAAATGAGAGCGGCTGACACTGCGCGCCGGCTTGCCCGGGTTGATAGGCGTCGCCTCCTGGGGTGCCGAGGCAGAGCGCCACGAATCCGCGTTTGGCGAGTTGATAACCAAAGTCGCGGAGCGGGAGGGTCGCCTTGCCGGCGGGAGTGGTGGCGAGGCCGGCGCTGGTGTGCGGTTCGTAAAAGGGGACGACGACGGCAGGGAACGGGCCGCGACCGGACGGGACGAGGAGAATCGCCTCTTGCAGATAGCCGGGAGCGAGTTCGATCCGGATGACGCGTTGTTCAAAATTCTCACGCGACTCGGTGCGGATGATTTCGAGTTTCGGCGCGGCCAGGAGTTCCGGCCACGGGCCGAGGAGGGCGAACCAGCGGGCGCGGATCGCGGCGCGTTCGAGGGACCAGTCGGCGGCGGTCGTGATCCGCTGGCCGTCGGGGCGGACGAGCGGAGAGCGGCGCGGGTCGGATTTTTCGAGAGTGGTCGCGGGCGGTTGAAAATACGGCGCGATGTCGGCGGGGAGTGCGAACGCGGTGCGGTCGGGCACGAAAGTGAGAGCGGCACTGATCGCGATGAGCAGCGCGGCGTGGAATGGCAGGGTGGCAGAATTCATCGGGGCACGCCGATCGTTAGAGAGAGGCAAGCGCGGGGCGACAGTGATCTGCAACGAAACGCGGCCGGAGACGGATCGGCGGGTGGACGGTTCACGGGGTGGGCCTGCTGTCCAGCCGCCCGAGCACGGCGACAGGAATATCGCCGGTCCGTCGGACGCGTGACCCTGGCGGAGATGGACATCCCAAGAGCGGCACCGATGACACACGCCACCGCAGAGACGTCTTGCGCCGGATCGGCGATCGCGCGAATTTTTTCCGAGCCGGTTTTCCCCCGCCAGATTTTTCCCTTGAGCCCCCTCGCCACTCTCTCCCCTTTTCCGCCGCGCGTGCTCGTGGTCGAGGACGAACAAAAAACCCGCGAATCGGTGGCCGAAGGATTGAGGCTGGAGGCTTGGTCCGTCGCGACGGCGGCGACGGCGGGTGAGGCCGCCGAATATTTGGAGCGCGAAGGCTTCGATCTGGTCGTGCTCGACCGGATGTTGCCCGGCGGAGATGGACTCGACGTACTCCAGCGCACACGCGCTCGGGGCGTCGAAACACCGGTGTTGATGCTCACGGCACGGACCGCGCTCGACGACCGGGTACTCGGCCTCGAAGCCGGCGCCGACGATTACCTGGCCAAACCCTTCGCCTTCGTGGAGCTGTTGGCGCGGTGTCGGGCGCTCTTGCGGCGGCCGGTGCTCGGCACGGGCACGGTGCTGCGCTGCGGCGATCTCCAGCTGGATACGCGGGCGCGCGTGGCCGTGCGCGCAGGCGGTGAAATCCCCCTGACACCGCGCGAGGTCGACGTATTGGAATATCTGCTGCGCGCCCAAGGGCAGATCGTCACGCGCGAGATGCTGGAGCGCGACGTCTGGAAGCAGACGCACCGGTTCACGTCGCTCGACAATGTGATCGACGTACAACTCATGCGGCTGCGCAAAAAAGTGGACGGCGATGGCACCGAGAAGCTCATCCACACAGTGCGCGGGCTCGGTTACCGGTTGGGCAAGGAGCCCGCGTGAAAGCTTGGTGGCGCCAGCGGACGCTCCGCTTTCGGCTCGCAGCGTGGTATGGCGCGGGTGGCACCCTGCTGTTAGCGGTTTTTTCGGCGACGCTGTATTCCTATGTCGCGGAGACGATGGCGCGTCCGCTCGACTCCGAGTTGCGGCAGGACCTTGCGGAGATCCGGCAGCGCCTCGCCATCACGGCGGAGGGGGTGGTGCTCTGGGACCGGACCGAAGTGACCACGCAAGCCCGCTGGAATTCGGAGAACCCGTGGTTTGAATTATGGAATGAGCAAGGGGAACTCGTGCGACGGTTTTGGCCGTTCACCGAGAGCCGGGTGGAGTCGATGCCGGTGGCGCCCGAGCCGGGACGGGATCGCATTTCCATCTTTAACGTCGCGCGGGACCTGCGGCTGCGCGTGCTCTCGGTGCCCTACGCGGTGCCGGCCCGGAGTGAAACGTGGATGATCCGCGTGATGACAGTGCACCGGCCGATGGCCGATGGCCTGGGGGCGCTTCGCCTGATCATCGCGGGGGCGTTGCCGGTGGTGGTCGCGTTGCTGGTGTTGGGCGGCTACGCGCTCACGCGTCGTTGGTTGAAGCCACTCGATCTCATGGTAGCGGAGGCGAAGCGGATCACGGCGGAAGATCTCGGCCGACGGCTGCCGGTGGTGAATCCACATGACGAACTCGGGCAGCTCGCTGAGGTGTTTAACGTGACGCTCGACCGGTTGGAGGAATCCTTCGTGGCGCTGGACCGATTTGTGGCGGATGCGTCCCACGAGTTGCGCACGCCTCTGACGACGCTGCGCAACGTGGGCGAAGTCGGCCTGCGCCGGAGCCGGACGGTGGAGGAATACCGCGAGATCATCGGTTCGATGCTGGAGGAGGCGCACCGGCTGCAGTTGCTCACCCAACGTCTGCTGGAGCTCGCGAGCACGGAGGGCGACGCACCGACGGTGGAGCACCTGCCGGTGCGGCTCGACGAGTTGGTGCGCCGGTGCGTAGGCGAGTTGGGCATTTTGGCGGAGAACAAGAGCCAACGCTTCCTGCTGGAAACGCCGGAGTGCACGGCGCAGACCGATGCGGTGCTCCTGCGGCAGGCGGTCCAAAACCTCGTCGACAACGCAATCAAATTCAGCCCCGCGGGCACGACGATTCAGATCAAGGTGCGGGAGGCCGGTGACCACTGGGTCATCGACGTTACCGACGAGGGGCCGGGTATCTGTGCCGAGCATCGCACACGGCTCACGGCGCGATTTTTCCGACCGGATAGCGGACGCGATCGAGAGCGGGGTGGCTTCGGGCTCGGACTGGCGCTGACGAAAGCTTACCTGCGACTGCTCGGTGGCACCATGGAGTATGCGCCGGCACGGGGGGGTGGAAGCACGTTTCGGCTGACGCTCCCACGAGTCTGAGGGCACTCGCAGGCGCCCGACGGTCAGGGCGCGACGACCTTCGTCAGCGGTCGTTCATCGCCACCCGCTCGTCGAAGTCCACCGCGGTCGCGTGGACGGCGAAACTTTTGAGCTGGTCACGCTCCTGCGTGAGGCGCTGGGCGGGCTCCACGGGTTGTAAATCGAAGCGGTTGAAGCCCGGGCGCAGCGTGACCTGCACACTGATTTCTTGGCTCGCCTCCCCGATCAGCACCGTTGTTTTTTCGCCCGCGTTGAACACCATGGCCACCTTGCGGGTGTCCGCTGCACTGACGGTGAGACGCACGGTGGCCTGACGGGGCAGCGCAGTGGGATTGTGGTAAGAAAACGCGCCCGGACCGTAGGCCCAACGCGGCTCGCCGGCCCGCGCGCTGTGCCAGCCGTGGCCAAACGTGAGGGTGCGCGCCAGCGGGAGTTTTGGGGTGAGGTTCGGCTCCAGCAGCACGACGACCTGTTCGCCCAAGGCTCCCTCGATGAACTGCGTCCGACCCAAGGCGCGGAGTTCCCCCAGAAGTTTCTCGCCGCGATCCGCGAAGCCGCGCCGGTTGAGATAGAGGGCGGAAAATCCGTAATGCTCGATGCGCCGCACCAGTTCCACCGTCGGGAGTTCTTCGACTTCACGTTGCCAGCGCCCGCGACTGCGGCCGTTGAGCGCGCCGTAGTTGAAGAGCAGCGAGCTCGTCGCGAGGAAGGGGCGGAAATGTTCGTAGTCACCGAGCTGTCCACGCGACCCGACCTCGGGAAACATCATCACGGGGAGCTGAAACACCATCGCCCCTTTCGGCAGGCGACCCTCGAGCAATGTTCCCAACTCGCGATCGGCCGCGAGGCGTTGCGCAATGCGCTCCTGTTTGGCGCGACCCGGTGCGCGCGGCAGTTGGTCAACGAGCCCCACGACGCTCACGAGCGCCGCGGCGGCGAAGCTTCCCGCCTGCCACCACGTCGGCGCCAGCGCCCACGTTTCCCGGACCCGGCGCTCACGCCACCAGCGGGACATTTTCGCCGCGAGAAACAACAAGACCGCCGCCGAGACAAAAATGCTGAACCGGTTCGTCGCCCGAAAAACGATCAGCCCGGTAAAGAACGCCATGACGTTGGTCAGCCCGCCAACCGAGGCGAAGGCGAGGACCCACCCAGCCGGCAGCGCGAGGCCGGGTAGGCGCCGCCCCCGCAGGATCGCACGCAACGTGGTCAGCGCGAGCCACGCGAAACCGACAATGCCGACGAGACCGAGATAGGGCGTAAATGGCTCCCCGTTTCGCCACTCGGACCAGCGGACGTAGCGATGGCCGAAAAATGCGAGGGCGTCCCACCGGTGTCCGGCCGGCGGCAGAAACAATTCAATCAGTTTCAAAGCGTAGCGCTCGGTCGCACCGTAGTTCCGCACGAGCGGTGAAGCCGTCCCCGTGTCGGACGCAAACAGCCAGACATGCGACTCGACGATGAGAAAAGCCAACACCGCCGTCGCCAGGGCCGCCAAACCCACGCGGAAGTTTTCCCGGCGCCGTGCCCCGAGCCACTGGGCGACGAGCGCCCAAGCGAGCAGTTGGAGAAAAAGAAACAGCGTATAAGGATTGCTGACACCAATCACCGCCGCGATGGCGACGCAGAAAATTCCGCTCCCACTGCGCAGTTGCAGGCGTCGACTCGTCGCCACCAAACCGCAGGCCAAGAGCGCGGGCGGGACCGTCCACGCGAACACGAGAAACAGATGCGGCAGACCGCGGCTAAACGTTTGAAAGGTGAAGGCAAACAACAGCGCGCCGGCGAACGCCCATTCCCAGCGCGCGCGCAACCAGCGGGCGCACCCGTAAAACGCTAGCGCCGCGCTGACGGTGGCGAGCAGCAGCGCGAGGTTCGCCGCTGCGAATACGCCCACGCTGCGCGCGAGCCACCCGAGGGCACACACGAGTGGCAGATCCGAGGTGGGATAAGCGCTCCAGTTGGCCCCGAACGGCGCACCCAACCGGGAAATCACCTGCGGCTGCAACGGCAGGGTATTCCCTTCGGCCGCCGCCTGGATGCGCGCAAATATCTCCAAAGAATCGCCGCGGTAGTCGGTCGGCACCGACCAACTCGCGAGCGTCCAACGGTCATAGTGGGCCGTCCACACGAGCGTCGTGACCAGCACGAGGAGGGCGACGCGCCACGGCGCGATCAGCCGGGGAAGGAGGGTAATGGGGGGCAAACTCACGGAAACGGAAGTCAGAGGTGCCGACCGAGGATAGCGGGCGACCATGGACAGATTTTCACGGCGGACGGTAGGGTGCCACTGAAATCATGGGGTGGCGAAACGATCGGGCGAGAGTGGATCTGTGCCAGATCGCGAAAATGGCTTTGGGTTCGGAGTTCCGCCTTTGAGCGATTCCGACTCTGCACGTGCCCGCCTGAGGGCGGAACTCCAAACCCGAAGCTCACGAGGCCTATCTGCACAGTGTCACGCCCACCCGACACAACCTGTTCGCCACTTCCTCGCACGGCGGGTCGGCGCGGCGGCGTATTGCGCGAGGCCGCGCTCATAGGTCGCTCGCGAGCGTGCCTGGGTCCCGCAGCACGACCCGTTGTTCGGTCATGACGTATTCGGACGAGCCCCCCTGCTTGATGAGGAAACCGATTTGGTAGTCGCCGGAAGGAAGCTCGTCACGTCGGCGGGCAAACAGGTAGCCGCAGCGGTTGAGTTGCGGGTCACCTAGATTGTTGGCCACGTCAGGGCGCTGGGTGCTCACGGTGGAAAAAATGTGGGTCGCGGTCGCGGACCGGAGCACCAGGTGGATGTGCCCGCGCTGGGAACGCACCCCCGGGATCACGGCCCAGCCGCGCACGAAGGCGGAGCGATCGCTGACGGTGAGTTCATCGACGCGCCCGATGATGCGTTCGCTCGGTGCGGCGGCGGGAAACGAACGCGGCAGGCATACCGGGCCCATCCGGTAGACGCCATGGCGCTCCGCCTCGTTGAGTAATTTCGTAGCGCGCGCGGGCATGGGGGACAGCGCAAAATTTCCGCGGCCATCGACGCCGTGTTGCTTGAAGCGGGCGGCGGCGATGTCTCGGCAGTCGAACCACGCATCGGCGGCGGAAGCGTAGGTGCGATTCGCCGCGACGTTGAAGATCACCAGCACGGGGAGGCACCACGCGAGCGCGGCCAAGGGTCGGCGGGGATCGGAGAAACGTTCGAGCAACATGAAAGCCGTGAGACTCCAGGAAAGCGTGCTGATGATGACGTAACGCGACATCACGAGGCCGCCGACCTGCTCCGCGCGGCCTACCGCCACGAGCGCGAGGGCGGCGACGCCAAACCACGCGAGCGGATAGGCGACACGTTCGCGCCGGACCGCGCCGTGCGTGCCGAGCCAGCCGAGGGCGGCGAGCAAAGCGACCCCGAGCCACGGGGCCAAGCCGGTATGACCGAGCGCGGGAACGGTGCCGAGCAGGGTGAGCCAGTAGCGGAGAATTTCTTGCGCACCGGCGACCGTGAGGTGGGTGAGGCGGTGCGCGCCGTTGACTGAAAAACCCAGCGCGTAGCCGCCAGCAACGACCGCAGCCAAAGCGCACCAGCCGAGGAGCTCCGGGGTGCGGCGGGCGCGCCAGAGCAGCGCGGCCCCGAGCGGCCAGACCAACAGGCCGTGGGCGAGCGTCAGCGTCGCAAGCACGGCGCAAAGACCCGCGATGAACCACGCGGTGCGAGTGCCCTGCGCGAGAGCGGCGACGGTTGCGCCAACGTAGAGCAGCACTTGAAAATGATCGATCGAAGAGCCGGACCAGAGAAAGTTTTCGTAGTTCTCAAGCTGAAACAGGCCGAGGGCCAGCACGAGACCGAGCCGGAGACGGCGAGCGGCGCGGCCGGCACCGACGATCAAAATGGCGCAGAGCGCGAGGAGGCAGACATTCCCGAGCAGGCTGATGACGGAAAAGTTTACCGTGCCGGTGAGCCAGTAGCTCGCGGTGAAAAGCAAGCGGCTCATGACCATGCGATGCTCGTTATTGACGGCGAACAACTCATCGAGAAAGACGCCCGGCCCGATGCCGGTGTGCAGCCGCATGAGCAACGCGAGAACGGTCTCAAACTCGTCCCAGTAGGCGACGTTGCGACCGGCCTCGGCGGCGCGGAGGCCGATGAACATGAGCGGGAGGAGGGCCAAGCCGACGAGCAAGACCGTCGCCAGCAGGCCGACGCGGGGGGCGGGGCGGCGAGGTAAGGGGGACGTGGTGGACAAAAACATGGATAACGGAAGCGCGGCTATGGCAAACCGGAGGCAAGCGGAGTGGAGGAGCCCGGCCGTTGCAGCGCAACGAAACTCCTCCGCTTTGCGAACCGAATTTCACGCAAGCACGCGGACGGAGCGGGCAGCGAGGATCGCTAGCTGACATTTTTGTCAGGAGGCAGGCGAGCGCGGGCGCCGCGCGGGCTGCCAAGGGAGCGCGACACGATCGTTCGACGCGGAGGGCGACGGGTGTGTCGCCGCGCTGCCGGTTTCGACGGGAGCGGTGTCGTTCGTGTCGCCGAGCGCGGGAAGCGCTCGGCGGCACGCGAGAAACCTTACTTCACCTCGCGGATCTTGATGTTCCGATACCAGCAGTCGTCCTGATGGTAGGTGAGCATGAGATGGCCGACGATTTTTTCGCCGAAGCCAGGTTGTTTCGAAAATTTACTGGCGGCGACGCCGGCCTTGACCGCTTCGCTGCCGGCCTCGTAGGCGAGGACCATTTTTCCATTGAGCCAGTGCTCCACTTTTTTGCCCTGCACGACGAGCTTTGATTGGTTCCAGTTGCCGGGCTCGCGGTAGGGTTTGTCGGCCGCGGGAGGGAGGACGAAATAAAAAGCGGCGGTCTGCCGCAGTGGACCGGCCTTGGCGTCCGCGTGGCGCATATCGTCCAACATCTGATACTCATGGCCAGGTGCGCCAGGGCGCTCCTCAGTGACGAAATACTTGACGCCATTATTGCCAGCGAGGGGCAGCTTCCATTCCCAGAAAAACTCGAAGTTATCGTATTTTTTCTCGGTGATGAGTTCCACGCCCTTAACCTTGGCGATAGCGTGGAGCGTGCCGTCGACGACCTCCCAGCCACCGGCAGGCTTTTTGTTGTAGGGGCGCCAGCCATCGAGGGTCTTGCCGTCGAAGAGGAGCGTCCAACCGACTTTTTTTTCGGCGGCGGTGAGTTCGTTTTCGGCGGCGTGCGCGGTGAACGCACAAGCGGCGAGGGAGAGGCAGGCGGCGAGGGGGCGGAGGTTCATGGAAATTAACAAGAGGAGGCGAAAATAGGGGACGGACCGACGCTTTCAACTCCACAGTCGTGGTGACGTTGCGCCGAAGTGCGGGCGGGAAGACGTGCGAGCGGGCCCGGGGTTGCGGGCCACGTGCCCGGCCAAGGCTGGCGCAGATAGCGGGGCCGTCCGCGGGGCGAAAACACTCGGCGATGAAACGGCTTGTTCCCGCGTGCCTTCGTCCGTTCTCTCGCGAGGCATGCACGCCAAAGTCATCGTCCGCAACCTCTCGAAACGCTACGGCGGAGTGGAGGCGGTGCGCGGGGTGAGTTTTGAAATCGAGGCCGGCGAGATCTTCGGCCTGCTCGGGCCAAATGGCGCGGGCAAGACGACGACCCTAGAATGTCTCGTGGGGCTACGGGAGGCGGACGCGGGGGAATTGGAGGTATGCGGCCTCGATGCGCGAAAACAACCGCAGGAAGTGAAGCAACGCATCGGCGTGGCCCTGCAAAGCACGGCGCTGCAGGACAAGATCACGCCACGCGAGGCGCTGAAATTATTCGGGTCCTTTTACCGGGAGCACGCGGAGCCGGCGGCGCTGTTGGAGCGGTTTGCCCTCACGGAAAAGGCGGACGCGCGTTTCGATACCCTGTCGGGTGGACAACGGCAGCGCCTCACATTGGCGTTGGCATTTGTGAACACCCCGGAACTTG
Organism: Opitutaceae bacterium; assembly: GCA_005799525.1. Classification (GTDB taxonomy): domain Bacteria; phylum Verrucomicrobiota; class Verrucomicrobiia; order Opitutales; family Opitutaceae; genus GAS368. The sequence continues at coordinate 19,896 of SYGN01000162.1, forward strand.
TGCTGCTCGACGAACCGACCACCGGACTCGACCCGCAGGCGCGGCGCGAGTTGCACGCGGAGATTTTGCAGATGAAGCGGGACGGCCACACGGTACTGCTCACGACCCACTACCTCGACGAGGCCGAACAACTTTGCGACCGCATCGCGATCATCGACCACGGGCGCGTGATCGCCACGGGTGCGCCGCATGAGCTGATCGCGCGATCGAGCGCGTCGCAGAGCGTGACCTTGGTCACGATTCCGGCGGTCGGTGCGGAGCGGTTGGCGCGCGTGCCCGGAGTGAACGAATTGCGGTGTGACGGGGCGACGGCGCGGTTTCGTACGGAGCGGTCGACGGAGACGCTCGCCGCGCTCGCAGCGTTGCTCGTGGAGCAGCGCGTGGAGTTGGTGGAGCTGCAGGTGAAAAAGGCGTCTTTGGAGGATGTGTTTGTCGGGCTGACGAAACGCGACGACGGCGTTGCGTCGCCAGCTCCGGAGCAGGCGTCGGTAGCGCCCAAGGCCTCGGTAGGTTCGAAAGGACCGCCACGATGAACGCGTTTAACGAACACGTCGGGATTTCGCTTCGGCTGCATTTTCGAAACAAGATGGCGCTGCTTTACGGCTATCTGTTTCCGCTGATTTTCCTCGCGGCGTTTTGGGTATTGTATCGCTACGACAAGGTGCCGCTGCTGCGCCATATGGGCGAGCTCCTGACGGTGAGCGTCCTCGGCGGAGCGTGCTTCGGGTTGCCCTCCACGTTGGTGAGCGAGCGCGAGCGCGGGGTGTGGCGACGCTACCGGCTCGCACCGGTGCCGACGTGGAGTGTGGTCCTGAGCACCATCGTCGCGCGCTACGTGATCTTGCTTTCGGCGGGACTGCTACAACTCGGCGTCGCGCTGGCAGTGGGGATGACGATGCCGGCGTATCCAGTGGACTTGTTCGTGGCGTTTACGGCGGTGTCGTTTGCCTTCATCGGACTCGGACTCGTCATCGCGATGATGGCGGACAGCGTGCCAGCGGTGCAGGCGTTGGGGCAGTGTATTTTTCTGCCGATGCTTATCATTGGTGGAGTGGCGGTCCAGCTGGCGAGTTTGCCCGCGTGGGCGCAGCATGTGTCGGCGTTTTTTCCGGGGCGGTATGCCGTGGAGGCGTTGCAGGCGAGTGTGACGGGCGGCGGGCTGGGCGCGGCGCGATTCAGTTTGCTGGCGCTGGTGCTCACGGGTGCGGCGGGCTGCGTGGCGGGTGCGAAACTGTTTCGGTGGGACGCGCAGCAACGCTTCCTCGCGAGCGCGGGCAAGGCGTGGATCGTGCCAGTACTCGCGGCGTGGCTCGCCGTGGGCGGGCTCGCGGAGTGGCGCGGACGGATCGCGATTGCGACGGATGCTGCTGAGCCGGCGATCAAAGTGACGGTGCCTTCGGTCAATGTCGCCGCAGAGATCAGGGTGATGGTCGAGCCGATCAAGCCACCCCCTCCCCCACCAGCACCGTGGGAAAAAATCACCGCGCAGGACATCGCAGGCTTGGACTACCGTGTGCCGCCAGATGGCGGCGTCGTTTCTCCGATCGCGCCGGAGGACGATCTGCCCGAAGATCAAACGAAGGACGAAGTGGAAGGCGTTCGCAACGGGCTCGTCGATTGGCCAATGGGGAAGACGGCCGACGACATCCAGAACGTGCGTTACCTCCTGTGCGTGGCCGCCGTGCCGGATGCGATCCAGGTGCCCGTCGAGCGCTACCTGCCGCGCGTGGTCTACAACTACCTGATCGACCGATACCCCAAGGAAAAACTGACCAAGATTCTCACCTGGATTGTCCTTCATCCCGAGGACGGGGCCGCGGTGGACAATATTTCCGACCTGGGGATCAACGGCGCCGCCGGCGATCCGTCAATCGTGCGCGAGCGCTCGTATCTCTACGCGATCAAGTTCATCGGCCGGCTGACCGGGCGGTTTGAGCCATAGGCAGCGCGGGGCCAACCGGATGCGGCTTGCGATACGGGCCGTGCACCCGTTTTTGGCAGTATGAAAACAACGATCGATCTCGATGAGGCGAAACTGGAGCGCGTGATGAAACTCACCGGGCTCACGACTCGCCGAGAAGCCATCGATTTCGCCCTGACGCAGGCGGAGCGTGCGGCGAAGGTGAAGTCGCTCCTGAGCCGACCCTTCTTCGATGGCATCACCGACAAGGTGGTGGTTGATCCCGCCTATGACGTGCTGGCTCTGCGGAGGAAAGAGAGGCCTGCGCGCACATGATTTTCGTCGATTGCTGCATCTACATTCGCTGGCTGCGCGACCGAGCGGATATTTTTGCCGAGCTCGGTGACCACCTTCGGCGGGGCGACTTGGCCACCTGCGGAGTGGTGAGAGCGGAAGTGCTGCGCGGCATAGTGTCCGTCCCGGTGCGCGAACGCATGGAGCTTTTGTTTTCCTCCATGCACGAAGTCGCGATGGTGCCGGAGCTCTGGACCGACGTTGCGCAACTGGCCTGGGCGTTGGATCGCCGGGGTGAGGTCCTGCCTCTGACCGATATTGCCATCGCCGCGTGCGCACAGCAGGCGGGCGCCACGGTGATCACAACCGATCCGCATTTCGCCAAGATCCCGGGGCTTAAGCGCAGTTGTAGTGGACGTTGCGTGAGTAAATCAACCACCTGTCGGCTTCCACTCGCGCGTGCAGTGGACGCTTTTGCGGGCTACGCGAGAATGTCTTTGACCACGTGGCCGTGGACGTCGGTGAGGCGGAATTGGCGGCCTTGGAACTTATAGGTGAGCTTCTCGTGGTTGATGCCGAGCTGGTGCAAGATCGTCGCCTGCATGTCGTGCACGTGAACTCTGTTCTCCACGGCGTTGAAGCCGAATTCGTCGGTCGCGCCATAACTGATACCGGGCTTCACGCCGCCGCCGGCCATGAACTGCGTGAACCCATAGGGGTGGTGGTCGCGGCCCCAGCCTTTCGTATCTTCGATTTTTCCCTGCAAGAACGGCGTGCGACCAAACTCCCCGCCCCAGATCACGAGGGTATCGTCTAGGAGGCCGCGTTGCTTCAAGTCGCGGATGAGCGCCGCCGAAGGGGCGTCGATATCTTCGCACTGAATCTTGAGCTGGGTGTTCAGATTGCGGTGTTGGTCCCAGCCGGCGTGCATCACTTGGATGAAGCGCACGCCACGCTCGGCGAGGCGGCGGGCCATGAGGCAGTTGTAGGCGTAACTGCCTTGGCGGCGGACTTCGGGGCCGTAGGCGGCGAGCGTGGACGCGGACTCTTTCGAAAAATCCGTGAGTTCGGGGACGCTGGCCTGCATCTTGTAGGCCATCTCATATTGCGCGATGCGCGTGGTGATCTCGGGGTCGCCGAAGTCCGCGCGTTTGATTTCGTTGAGCTGGGCGAGGTCGTCGAGAAGGCCGCGGCGAACGGCGCGGCTCATACCGGCGGGATTCGAAAGATAGAGGACGGGGTCGCCGGCGCCGCGGAAGGCGACGCCCTGATACTTCGTAGGGAGGAAACCACTACCCCAGTAAAAATCGTAGAAAATCTGGCCACAGCTCGCCTCTTTGTCGCGGGAGGTCATCACGACGAACGCGGGGAGTTCCTCGGTTTCGTTACCGAGGCCGTAGCTGAGCCACGCACCGAGTGAGGGACGCCCGGCCATTTCGGAGCCGGTCATAAAATACGTGATGGCGGGCGCGTGGTTCACCGCCTCGGTGTGGAGGGATTTCACGAAGCAAAGATCGTCGGAGATCGATGCGATCTGCGGGAGAAAATCGGAGACCCACGCGCCCGATTTTCCGTGCTGAGAGAATTTCGAAATCTCACCGAGCACGGGGCGTGCGGTCTGGTTGCCTGTCATGGTGGAGAAGCGTTTGCCGCCGGCGACTTCGTCGGGGATCTGCTTGCCGTGCCATTCGCGGAGCTTCGGTTTGTAGTCGAAAAGGTCGACGTGGGACGGCGCGCCGTTCTGGAAAAGATAGATGACGCGTTTCGCTTTCGGGGCGAAGTGAGGGAGATCGGGCAGACCGGGGACGGCGCGACGGGAGGAAGCGGAGCCCGGGAGCGCGGGAGACGCGGCGAAGGCGTCGCGGCCGAGGAGAGAAGCGAGCGCGGCGGTGCCGACACCCAGCACGCTGCGGCCGAAAAATTGGCGGCGCGTGTGGAGGGCTTCAGCGGCGAGGAGAGGGTTCATGAGAGAAAACAAACGCGCTCAGTTCGGCCGGAGCTCGCCTCGTGGGAGGGGGATCGGGGGGCGGAGAAATTGTCGCGGGTCCCTGCTGCTCACGAGCAGGGCTACGGGAGTGCGGTGACGCGGCGACTTATTCTTTCGAGAGCGTTTCATCGAGATTGAGAATGAGCAGGCAAAGCGTGGTCCACGCGGCGTGTTCGCCGGGGGCGAGCGACTCGGGGCGGGCGTACTCGCCGATGGCGGAGAGTTCGCGGGCGGCTTTCGGGTCGGCGGCGAAGTCGGCACGGAGTTTGGCGAGGCGCGCGATGAGAATGGTGCTTTCGCCGGCGGTGGGTGGACGCGCGGAGGCGAGCCGAAAAACTGCGGTGAGCCGTGCGTCGTCGGTGGTGGTGGCGGTGAGGGCCCGCTGCGCCATGACGCGGGCGGCTTCGACGTAGGCAGGATCGTTGAGCGTGACGAGAGCGTGCAGCGGCGTATTGGTGCGCGCGACTTGGACGGTGCAGACTTGGCGGGCGCCGGCGTCGAAGAATGTCGTGGGGCCGACGATCCGGCGCCAAAATACGTAGAGACTGCGGCGGTAGAGCTCGTCGCCATGGCCTAGGGTGTAGGTTTTCTTTCCGAAGGTGGCTTCTTCCCAAATTCCGGGCGGCTGGTAGGGCTTCACCGAGGGGCCTCCGCGTTGGTCGACCAAGAGGCCGGCGGCGGCGAGGGCTTGATCGCGAATCATCCAAGAGGGGAGACGATAGCGCGGGCCGCGGGCGAGGAAGCGATTTTCAGGGTCATGCTCGTGAGCGGCCGGGGTGACGCGCGAGGATTGGCGATACGTGGCGCTCGTGACGATGAGGCGGTGGAGGGCTTTGGTGTCCCAGCCGCTCGCGAGGTATTTGGTCGAGAGCCAATCGAGTAACTCGGGGTGCGAGGGGCGTTCGCCCTGCACGCCGAAATCTTCGGCGGTTTTGACGAAGCCAGTCCCGAAGAACGCCTGCCACGCGCGATTGATGGCGGTGCGGGCGGCGAGCGGATTGGCCGGCGAGACCAGCCAACGGGCCAGATCGAGGCGATTGAGACGGGGCTCGGCGGGGGGCGCGGGCGTCTCGCCCGCAGCGGCGGACGCGGGTGCGGGCGAAGGCGGGCGGGAGGCGGCCGTGGGCGCGGTCGGCTTGCGGACGCTCGCGGCTACGGTGCGTGGACTAAAAATTTCCGGGACGTGGCCGAGGACGCGAACGTCCGTCTTGGACTCGTAGTTGCCCTTGCTGAGGACGAACGTGTCGCGGGGTTTGGCGAGCTGATCCATGATCATTACTTTCGTAATGCTGTTGGTGGCGGCATCGCGGACGCGGATCGCGGCGATTTGTTTTTTGAGGAGCACCACGTAGTCGAGGTCGGGCGCGGTGTCGCGAAAGTAGGGCAAGGCTTCGAGCAAACCGTTGAGATCCCGGCGCGCCGGGGCGAGCTTGGCGTGGGTCGCAAAGAGGTTGCCGGGAAGTTTGCTAGCTTCGGGCGACTCGCTGACGGGCTGGCCCTCGGGACGGGGAAATTTCGTCAGCTCAAACGTCTCGGTTTCCTTGCCGATGACATCAATGCGGGCTTGGGCCACCTTGACGGCGTCGCGTTCGGCGTCGGTGGCGAGATCGAGGAACGGGGCCATTTGTCCGCCGCGCCCGCCGCCGCCGCTGGCGCTACCGGTTTCAGACATCTGGTTGAAGATGTCGTAGAGGGCGTAGTAATCGGTTTGTTTGAGCGGATCGAACTTGTGGTCGTGGCAGCGGTTGCAAGTAAACGTGAGGCCGAGCCATACGGTCGCGGTGGTCTCGACGCGATCGAAGATATTTTCGACGCGGGTCTCTTCCGCGATGCGACCGCCCTCGCCGTTGAACATATTATTGCGGTGGAAACCGCTGGCGATTTTTTGGTCGCGCGTGGCTTCGGGCAAGAGATCGCCGGCGAGTTGTTCGATGGTGAACTGATCGAAAGGCATGTTCGAGTTCAGCGCATTCACCACCCAATCGCGCCAAGGCCACATCGTGCGCTCGGGGTCGCCCTGGAAGCCGTTGGTATCGGCGTAGCGCGCGAGATCGAGCCAGTCCCAGGCCCAGCGTTCGCCGTAGCGGGGCGACGCGAGGAGGCGTTCGACAATCTTTTCGTAGGCGTCGGGCGAGCGGTCGGCGATGAACTCTGCGACTTCTGCGGGCGTGGGCGGGAGGCCGTTGAGGTCGAGGCTCACGCGGCGGATGAGGGCGGCGCGGTCGGCCTCGGGGGCGGGAGTGATTTTTTCCGACGCGAGCCGGGCGAGAACGAAGGCGTCGATGGGATTTCGGATCGTCGCTGAGGGAATGTCTATTTTGGGAACGATCGGACGCTGCGGGGGCGAGAAGGCCCAGTGCTCGTTCCACGTGGCGCCCTCGGCGATCCAACGCTTGAGGAGGTTTTTCTGCGCGAGGGTGAGCGTGCGGTTAGATTTCGGCGACGGCATGACCTCCTCGGGATCGGCACTGAAAATGCGAGCAACGAGTTCGCTGTCGTCGGGTTTGCTGGGGACGATGGCAGTGGCACCGGATTGGGCGGGGGCGAGCGCGCTGTCGCGGCGATCAAGGCGAAGTTTCGCTTTGCGGGCCTCACCATCGGGGCCGTGGCAGTGGTAACAGTTTTCCGAGAGGATCGGCTGGATGTCGCGTTCGAAACTGATCGGCGTTTCGGCACGAAGGCCGACGATGAAGGAGAGCAGGGCGAGGGCGGAGAAGGAAAAATCAAGGCTCGGGGAGAAACGCACGGGGAAATGAAACATGATTAGGAAACTTTTTTTCGGCGCGGGCGAGCTAACAATACGGGCCGTTTCCGCGCACCATTTCCGCGAGTCCATCGCATCGGTCCACGGGAGGCACAATCTCGTCAACAGGAAAGTTTTTGCTTGCCGCCTGCCAGCAATCCTTTGGTCTCCGGCGTGCAAGTTTAGCGTCTGTAACCGCCCCCGAGGTTGCGACCTGCCTCTCCGACCTGTGCCTTGGCGCAGTCAATCTACCCTCAGTCAATCCGCTCCTCACTTGTGAATACCCGCCCCTTCCCCACCGTCGTGGCCGCGCTACGCCGCGCTGCGGCCGCTGCTGTTTCCCTGCTCGCCGTCTGCTCACTCGCTCTGGTCGCGCCGTCGATCCGTGCGGCGGAAGCCGGGACCATCAGTGGTTCCGTGAGCAATGCGGCCACCCGCAATCAACTCCAAGGGGCCGTCGTGGCAGTGCCCGTCCTGAGCATCACCGCTCTGACCGATAACACGGGCCGTTACACATTCTCGGGCGTACCCGCCGGCACCTATGAACTAGTCGTCACCTACATCGGCCTCGATACTGTCCGCCAGGTGGTCAACGTGAGCGCGGGTCAACGTGCCGTGCGCGACTTCGACCTGACGACCAGCATCTACAAACTCGAGTCGTTCAAGGTCACCGGCGAGCGTGAGGGCAATGCCGCGATGATCACGGAAAAGCGGAATGCCGACAATGTGAAGGACGTGATCGCCATGGATGCTTTCGGTTACCTTCCGAACATGAGCGCGGGTGAAGTCGTCATGCGGCTCCCTGGCGTCGCCGGCAGTCCGACCGATGAAGGACTCGCGTATGGGTTCAATATCCGCGGCATGGACCGCTCACTCAACAACGTGACCGTCGACGGCAGCTCGCTCACGACGCTGGGCACGAACCGCAGCTTCGAACTCCAATCGATCACGGGCGCAATGTTCGAGGGCATGGAGCTGATCAAGGGCCAGACCCCCGACAAAGGCGCCGATTCCCTCGGCGGTACGATCAATTTCAAGACCCGCTCGACCTTCAGTATGAAGGAAGACAGCCGCACGACCTACAATTTCAGCATGCGCATGGCACCGAGTATTTTCGAGCAGACGCCTTGGCGTTCGGCCCACCGTTCGCACCCGGTTCTCAATATCACCCACCAACAAGTGTTCAGCGTTTTCGGCGGCCATCGCAATCTCGGCACCTCCGTCAACGTGTTCTACTCTGAAAATGCCGTGGGCGGCTTTGAAACGATCTTTGATCGCACCAGCTTGCTCAACGGTCCTGCCCCGGTCTTCAACTACCAGACGTGGGACAATATCAATAACCGCAAGCAACAGAGCATCGCGCTCAAGACCGACTACAAGTGGTCGCCGACGACGAAGTTTTCCCTCACCGTCACGGAGAACGATAACTTCGAGCGGCATCGCCGGCGCGTGCGTGTGACGGCCGCCGCGTCCGGCAATAGCAACACACAGGTGCCGAGCGCTACCACAGGTATCGTCCCCGGAGCGTTTACCAATGTGGTCACGGTGCTGCGGGCGATCCCGAGCACGTCCGCCGCCGGCTCCAACACGAACAATATCGATGTGCAGATGGACGGCCCGCTCAATTACTACGTGCGCATGGGCCGCGTGGACTTCAACGGCGAGCACACCTACTCCAATCTGAACATCGAATATACCGCCAGTATTGCCCGCACGACGCTCAACAGCGGTAACGGTCGCGGTGGCACGCTCAACATGCGCCTCTTCGACCCGAGTGCACAGGTGCCCGGTCGCGCGGTTTTTTTCGGTGGCGCCGGCTGGACCATCGACCAGAGCCAAAACGAGCTGTATCCGAAGTTCACCCAGAACGGCGGTCCCGATTTCAACAACCCCAACAACTATCTCCCTCGCGCAACCGACGGTCTCGTGCAGTCCCGCAACGAGTCGGATCAATTGCAGAAACAATTCCGTTTCGACGCCCGGTACAAATTGTCGTTCGCCGCGCCCACCACGCTGAAGACCGGTTTTCATTGGCGCTCACTGCAGATGGATCTATGGAGCAAGGATCGCCACCGTTGGGTGCCCAAAGCCACGGCCGCCTACGATCCCAGCGTCCGCTTCGCGCCAGATACGAGCTACGTGAGTTTTGACCGAGTCAAAACGGGCCGGGCAATTCCCGTCTGGCAGGCCCACGCTTTTACGAAGGACGGACGTCCCGCCGATCCCGCGCTATGGAGCGAGGATCTATATTATCATGAGAGCCAGAAATTCACCGGTACCAATGGCGTCACCGAGTGGATTCCCGCCACCTATGTCATGGCGCAAGGCCGGCTCGGCCGCGACGGCTGGCTCGGCCGGACGGGCTACCTCACCGGGGTGCGCTTCGAACAGGTGCGCACCAAAAGCTGGGGTTGGGTCCGTTCCCGCATCCTGAGCACCGCCGCGCAGCAGGTCGCCGATCCCCTCGGCTCCGCCAAGCGCGATTACGAAGTCAACGACCGCACGCTCAACGCCAGCTTTACCCAAAAGTTTCCGAGCGCCCATGTCTTCCATGACATCACGCCCAACCTAAAGGCCCGGGCCAGTTGGTCGACGGGCTATGGCCGCGCACCGCTGGGCAGCCTGCTGCCGGGAGAAAGCCCGAACGACACCACCATGGTCCTCACCGTGAACAATGCAGGCCTCAAACCTCAGCAGGCCTCAAATTGGGATGGAACGTTCGAATACTATTTCGAACCCGTCGGCAGCCTCACCTTTGGGTGGTTTCACAAAACGATCTCCGACTACATCGTCGCGGGTTTGGACCGCGGCATTATTGCGGACGGGGCTGACAACGGCTATGAAGGCCAATATGTCGGCTACATTGAACGCACCTCGATGAATGCAGGCACCGTTTACGTACAGGGCTGGGAGTTTGCCTACAACCAGCAGTTTACCTTTTTGCCCGGAGCGCTCAGGGGGCTGTCCGCCTCTTTTAATTACACATGGATCAACCAACACGGAGTCGGCAGCGCAGCCACTCCCGGCGGGACGCCGATCTTGGGCCGCGAGCCGACGGCGACGACCCCGGCGGTCTATTTCTCCCGGCGCGACATCGCGAACTTCATCCCAGCGGCGGCGAACGCCTCGCTCAGCTGGCGCTACCAAAAGTTCAACACGAGCCTGCTCTACAATTTCACGGGCGAGAATCCGACCTCCATCAGCATTTTGAATCCAGCGCTGAATCAATACCGTTACTCGATGAAAACGCTGAACGTCAGTGCGGGCTACCAGTATCGCCCCAACGTCGGCTTCAGCCTCAACGCCTCCAATATCCTCAACGAGCCGCAGCGTTGGTATGTCGGCTACAAGGACCGCATGCGCCGCACGACAATCAATTTCGTGACGATCACCGCCGGTGTAAACGGGCGGTTCTGATCGGACGCTTCACGGCCGACTGCGAGGGCGACGCGGAAACCGACATCAAACGTGTGCAGGTCGGCGAGAACGTTGCTTTTGCGGACGGGGCGGAGCTCAGTAAAACCGGCGTCGGTCGACCAACATCAACCGACAGGGATACTCCCGCACGTGATCACTTCCTTGCGTAGCGCACGTGATCGGGTCCTCGCGTCGCGGCGAAATCGAAGACGAACGGAGCGGGCTCAAGTCGTCGTGCGCAGCAGTCAAGTCGAGAGGCTTCACCGTCCACCAAAGTCTTTTTTCAACAACTCAACGCGGGCCGCGTCGAGCCTGGCTCGCTCTGCCCCCGTGAGGCTGGCGAACCCCGACTTCGCAATCTTGTCGAGCAGGGCATCGACCTCGGCCATGGAGCTGGGTTGCGGACTCGCCGCTGCGGGACGAGGCCTCGCCGGTGGCTCGGGCCGCACCTGAGGTTTCTTTTGGCGGCGCCAGAAATTGAGCTGGGGTAATTCAAGATGGCCCTGCTGGTGGCGCACAAAGGCATAGGCAAAGCCCCCGGTCGCCCACAGCGAAATCAACCCGCGCCAGTCATGGTAGTTGAGCGCCATCAGGGTAAAAATACCGACCAGAATCAGCGCTGACCATTTGGCGAGCAAATTGAACATCATCAGCACGTCGGGATAAAACGTCGCGAAAGCGAAGAAGAGCGCCAAAGCGCCGGTCGCTCCGACACGCGTCATCGGCAACCAAAAGCCGATCGCCGTGAAGATCACCGGGGTCACTAGATAAATGCCTGCATAGAGCCAGAGGAAGGAACGCCGTCCGAGTGCACGTTCCACATCGCGACCGAACCACGCAATCAGCAGCAGATCAAAAACGAAATTGATGCTCGGCGGATTCACGAGCCCGTAAGTCAGCACGCGCCACACTTGGCCCTGCAGAACCTGGGTGCTCATGAACGCCAGCCACTCCAGCAGCGAACCCACTCCAAACAAATTCATCGTCGTCGTGATGAGCATAGAGACGACGTAAACGAGCACAATGAAGTGCGCCGCATATAGAGGGTGACCACGCAGCCACATGACCGGCGTGTGGTCGTCGGAGTCGGAAGAGTTCGTGCGGTAGCGGTCCATAAGAGCTAAACGCGAAAAACTGGGGGAGGCCGGGAGCGCGCGCAAGCAGCGAGCTCCGGCGCATAGACAGTGAGTTGCTTCGCGCCCGGAAACCCACCAACCTCCGACGATGAATCGTCGTGAATTTGTACAGTCGTCTTCGGTCTGGGCAGCAGTGGCGTTGACGTCCGGACCGCTCGGAGCGGCGACCTCACCCGGCCGCAAAATAAAAATCGCCCTCACGCCGGGCAGCATCGGCGTCGTGGTCAAGAGTCAACAGGAGCTCAACGAGCTCGCCCACCGCCATCGCTTCGAAGCGGTCGAGCCGCGGGCGGAAGAAATCGCGGCGATGTCGCCCGAGCAAATCACGGCGATGATCGCCGACTTAAAAGCGAAAGGGCTGACGTGGGCGGCGGCGGGATTGACGGTGGATTTCCGCAAGGACGATGCGACGTTTCGCGACGGCATGGGCAAGCTCCCCAGAATCGCCGCCGGACTAAAGGCCGCCGGCGCGAGCCGATTCGGCACGTGGTTGGCTCCGAGCCATGGGGAGCTGACTTATCGCGCCAACTACCGAGTGCACGTGGCGAGGCTGACGGAGATCGCGCGGGTCCTCAAGGACCACGGACTGCGCTTCGGGCTGGAGTATGTCGGCACGCAGCTCTCGATGGTCGGAAAAAAATATCCCTTTGTGCACACGATGGCGGAAACCCGTGAGCTCATCGCCGATCTTGGCACCGGCAATGTGGGTCTCGTGCTCGATACGTGGCATTGGTGGACGGCGGGCGACACCATCGCGGACGTGCAGGCGCTCACGAACGCCGACGTGGTCAGCGTGGATCTGAATGATGCGCCGAGGGACCTCGCCAAGGCCCAGCAAAAAGACAACGAGCGCGAGTTGCCCGTGGCCACCGGCGTGATCGACACCGCCGGGTTTCTCCAAGCTCTCGTCACGATTGGCTACGATGGACCGGCGCGGCCCGAGCCTTTCAACAAAATCCTCAACGCGCTCGACAACGATGCCGCCTGCGCGGCCTCCTCGGCGGCGTTGCACCGGGCGATGGCCTTGATCCGCGGGTAGTGCCGGAAAATTGCGAGCCAACGGACGGCGGGGCATCGTCGCGAGGCGACACTTGCCTGCGCGGTGAGTTCCGGTTGGCTCAGGCCCATGCCACCCGTCGCCGAAACCGATCACGAGCGCGCCGCGCACGAGCGTCAGGTGGCGATCTTTCGGGCGATGACGCTGCAACAGCGCCTGCAGCAGGGGCTACGGATGAACCGAATGATGCGCATGGCGCTGGCCGCAGGATTCCGCCATCGACATCCCGCGTGGTCGGAGGAGCACGTGAAACGGGCGGTCGCAGACCGTATTCTCCATACTAACACCGGATGAAGTAAGTCTCTTCGCGCTCCGTTTGGAGGCGATCGGAGCGCCCTACATGGTCACGGGGGCCACGGCAGCGATTCTCTACGGTCAACCGCGGGTGACCAACGATCTGGACGTTGTCCTCGCGTTTGATGACGCCGCGCGGATTTCACTCCTGAATGCGTTCCCCGCAACGGAGTTTTATGTCCCGCCGGAGTCGGTAATCCGGGCCGAACAGGCGAGGAATCAACGCGGCCACTTCAATTCGATCCACCACGAGAGCGGCTACCAGGCAAGCATCTATCACCCGCCGGATTTCGCGCCGGCCTCGCGCGGAACAACGGTCCGGGGGCCGATTCGTGCACACCACTGCACGGGTCCGAATCAGACCCCCTCGGCACTCGGCCCTTCCACGATCAACCGGAGCGAGTCGAGGCGCAGACGAGCCGCGGTGATCGCGGTCGTGGTGTGCGCGAGTTGCTCCTGCGCAAGGACGATTTCGGCGGGGCGGATGTGATCGTTGATTTTCTGGAGATCGACGAGACGTTGGAGGTCTGCGGCCAAGGCGGTGGTCGCGCGGGTTTGCGCGGCGGCGATCAGAGATCGACTATGTCCCTCGGCCCGCGCCGTGGCGGACTCGATCATCTTTTTGACGAAGCTGACGTTGAACCCGGGGCGTTCGAGGAAGCGGACTAGCACGCCGTCTTCGAAATCGTCGGCGAGGCCGGCGGCTTTATAAGCGTCGCTCAGATCGTTGCCCCGCAAATCGACGACCACCCGCACGGGCGTCGGCGCGAGAAACTGGTCCACGTGCCAGCGGGAATCGGCGACGGTTTCGAGGACGAAAATCGTTTCGAGAAGGAGGTTTGGTTTTTCGCCGCGGAGGAAACCGAAGGCGGTGGTGCCAGACTTAGAGTCAATGAGCAGGTCGATGGCGTCCTGCACCAGCGAGTGGTCGGGCGAGATAAAGCGAATATCTTCGCGAGCGATCGCGCGGGCGCGATCAAAGGTCGCCAACATGCCGTCTTTCGGAATCGAGGGAAAGCCCTCCACGTAGGCGTGGCTGGGATCAAGGAACAGATCGCCGGCTTCGTGATCTTTGAGTCGCACGCCGAAGTGGTCGAGGAGATCGGAGAGAAACGTGCGGAGAAACGGAGCGGCGTCGACGGCGCGGATGCGGTCGATGACGTGGGCCGCGACGGCGGGGTTGAAGGAGTTAAGTTCCAGCAGACGGTCTCGGCCCTGTTTCATTTTCGACGAAAGCTCGCGGCGGAACTCGATAGTCTCGGCGACGAAGGCGTCGAGCTGAGGCTGGCCAACCTTGGCACCGCCGGAGCCGTAGTCATGGGCGAGGGTCAGGAGGCGGGTTTTGAATTTTTCCTGATAGTCGTTGCCGCCGTGGAGAGAGGTCTCGAAGGCGTCGAGGCCGCGGTGATACCACTCGACGACGCACTCCTCGGCGCTGCCGGCGACGTAGGGGACATGGATGCGGATCGTCTGGGTTTGTCCGATACGGTCGAGGCGGCCGATGCGCTGTTCGAGGAGGCCAGGGTTCAGCGGGAGATCGAACAGGACGAGGTGGTGGGCAAACTGGAAATTGCGACCCTCGCTGCCAATCTCGGAGCAGATGAGGAGCTGCGCACCGTCGGGCTCGGCGAACCACGCGGCCTGGCGGTCGCGTTGCACCAGCGGCAGGCCTTCGTGAAAGAGGCCGACCTTGAGACTGATTTTCTCCTGCAGGGCGGACTCGAGGGCGATGACCTTGCGCTGGGATTTGCAGATGAGGAGGATCTTGGCTGGACGTTGCGCGAGCAAAAAGGCGACGAGCCAGTCGAGACGAGGGTCCTCGCGGAAGGCGTAGCGGAGCGCGCCGTCCTCGCCGGTTTCTTCGGCCTCGAGTTCGCGGGAAATGCGCGCGAGGTGCGTGAGATTTTGGCCGGCGTCGAGCGGGGTGGGACAGAATTTACGTTTCGGAAAGCCGGTCATCGCCGTGCGGATATTGCGAAACACGACGCGGCCGGTGCCGTGTTGGTCGAGGAGCGTCTTGAGCAACGCTTCGCGAGCGCCGGGTTTCGCCTTGGCGAGCGCACCGAGGTGTTCGGCGAGACGCGCGGGATCTCGATTGAAGATTTTTTTTAACGCCGTGCGGTCTTTTGGCGAGAGCGGTTTTTGCTCGATGATTTTTTCGGCAATCCCGGCAACGGTGCCGAAGGTCTCGGACTCGGCGACGAACTGCTCGAAGTCGGCGTAGCGCGCCGGATCGAGCAGGCGCAGGCGTGCGAAGTGACCGACGAGGCCGAGCTGCGTGGGCGTGGCGGTGAGGAGAAGCAGTCCCGGGCTGCGCTGGGCCAGCTGCTCGACGAGCGCGTAGTCGGGGCTGGCGGCAGTCGGCGTCCACGCGAGGTGATGGGCTTCGTCGACCACGACGATGTCCCAGCCGGCAGCGAGGGCTTGGTCGCGGCGGGCCTCGTTACCCGCCAGAAACGACACGGCGCAAAGAGCGAGTTGGGTGGCGAGAAACGGATTTTGACCGGGGTCGCTTTGCTCGCAGGCGACGCAACGGGCTTCGTCGTAGATACTGAACCAGAGATTGAAGCGGCGCAGGAGTTCGACGAACCACTGGTGCGTGAGTGACTCGGGCACGAGGATGAGGACGCGTTTCGCTTGGCCGACGGCGAGGAGCCGCTGGAGGATGAGACAGGCCTCAATAGTTTTCCCGAGCCCGACTTCGTCCGCGAGGAGGACACGCGGAACCTGACGCGAGGAAACTTCCTGCAAAATATATAATTGGTGTGGGATGAGTTCGAGCCGGCCACCTAGGAAACCGCGCACATCGGACTGGCGGAACTTGGCCTGCGCCTGGAGCGCGCGATAGCGCAGGTCGAAGACTTCGCCGGGATCGGTCTGGCCGGCCAGGAGTCGCTCCTGCGGAAGATCCACGCTGGTGACGTCGGAGATGGCATCTTCGCGCACGCGTCGGCCGCCGCAAACGTAGGTGAGGAGACCGGCGGCGTCCTCGACCGAATCGATGGTGAGCGCCACGCCGTCCCGGGTGGTGACGGCCTCGCCCGCACGGAACTGCACGCGTTTCAACACGGGCGTGCCGAGGGCGTAGAGACGATTTTCTCGGCTGGCGGGAAATTCGATGCCGATGCGTTTCCCCGCTGGATCGACGCGCGCAACCACGCCGAGACCCAGTTCAGGTTCCCGCTCACTCATGCAACGCTGGCCAACGACACTTAACGACATGGCGGCATAAGGGTGGAGACGCGCGCGAGATCAAAGGGAAATTCTCGGAATGACACCGATCCTTTGCGCCGCACTCATTCGCGGCAGTTTTCTGACAGCTTGAAATCAGCGATCAGAACCCTCCGTCTAGGGGTCCACTCCCGCTGCCGGAAAAAATCGCCCGCTCACCTGCCCCTCGCAATGAAAACCTCCCTGCCCACATTCACCACCCGCACCGTCGCGGCGCTGATTATCCTAGCCCTTCCGCAGGTCTTCGCTGCCGCTAATCGGGATGAATCAAAGGTCGGCACACTCCCCATCCCCGACGTGCTTGTCGCTATCGACGGAAACCCGCTTCGCGACTCGGCTGCGTGGCGCGCAAGTCGCCCGGCGCTCTTGGAATTGTTCGCGCGCGACGTCTACGGCCGCACTCCCGCCGGTCGTCCCGTGGGGATGCGTTGGGAGACCGCTTCGGTCGATCGCACCGCCCTCGGCGGCAAGGCCACGCGGAAAGAAATCACCCTCCGCTTCACCGCGCAAACGGACGGCCCGAAGCTCCACGTCCTCATCTATCAACCCAACGCCGGCACCGCGCCCTACCCCGCCTTCCTCGGGCTGAACTACTTCGGCAACCAGTGCGTCAACGCCGACCCGGGCATCACACTCTCGACCGCATGGATGCGCGCCAGCACCGAGTTCGGTATCGCCAACCATCGCGCCACTGAAAAAACCCGCGGCGCTCACGCCCACCGTTGGGAAGTCGAAAAAATCATCGCCCGCGGCTACGCCACGATCAGCGCCTACTATGGCGACCTCTGCCCCGACCACGTCGGCGGGATTGCAGAATCCATCGGTGCTTTGTTCAAGACCGGCACCACAGAGCAACGCGCCCCCGATGCTTGGGGTGCCATCGGCATCTGGGCTTGGGGCCTCAGCCGCACGCTCGATGTGCTCGCCTCCGATCCGGAGATCGACGCGAAGCGGGTCGCCGTCCACGGCCACTCCCGCCTCGGTAAAGCGGCGCTTTGGGCCGGCGCCCAAGACGAACGCTTCGCCCTCGTCATCTCCAACGACTCCGGTGCCGGCGGTGCCGCCCTCAGCAAACGCGACTTCGGCGAGACCGTCGCGATGTTGAACGAAAATTTTCCCCACTGGTTCGCCCTCAATTTCCGCGCCTACAACGCCCGCGAGGCCGCGCTTCCCGTCGATCAACACCAACTCCTCGCCCTCAGCGCACCCCGCCCACTCTACGTGGCCAGCGCGTCCGAGGACCTGCACGCCGATCCCCTAGGTGAGTTCCTCGCCGCCAAATTCGCCGAGCCCGTCTACACGCTCTATGGCAAAAAAGGCCTCGGCGTGGCCGCTCAACCGCCCGTCGACACGCCTGTCGGCAACACAATCGGTTATCACCTTCGCACTGGAAAACACGACATCAACGCCTACGATTGGGCCCGGTATCTCGACTTCGCGGACCGCCATTTCGCCCGGCAACCGTAGGGCCGGCGCTCGTCGCCGCGCATGGGGTGCAGCGTGGGTGTCTCACCCGACACGTGAACCGCTCGCGCGCTTCATTTTGTCCTGGCCGGCTCCGCGTCCTCCGCGCGCTCCGCGACCGCCGCGTCGTCCGCGATTCAACTGCCGTGATGATTCCAATTCGCTTTCAAGATGAGCTTAACCGGCTTGGGGTCGGAGCCTGCTTGCAGGCGATTGCGACGTCCTGAATCGCCCGCAAGCAGGCTCCTACCAAAGACCGTAATTTGGCTCATCTTAAATGCGACGTGGAATGAGCATGATACTACCGCGCACTCCCTCGCCCGACGCGCACCCCCGGCCCCGCCCACCGCACCCAAAAAAAACGTCGCCGGAAAAGTCCGGCGACGTCGGTCAAAAACGATTCGCTCCGAGAGCGAGCCCGATTACTTCTTCTTCTCGTCGGGCTTCTTAAACTCCTTGTGACCTTCTTTCTGCGCGGCACCGAGCTCATCGGCGATCTTGGCGGCTTCGTCATTCTTGCCGGCCTTCAAGGCCATCTCGAGCTTTCCAACCTTCGCGTTAAAGTCGTTCATCTTGGCCTGAAATTTCTCCTTTTGCTCGGGCTTCCAAGCCGGCGCCAGTTTCGCCGACGCAGCCGCCTCGGCCTTGATGGTGGCCACGAGGGTGAGGGAGTCTGCATTCTTGGTCGCATCGGCGATCTGGCGCTTCAGCTTGCGGAACGCGCCGCTCATTTTGTCCATGTGGCCTCCGAGTTCGGTTTCGTCATTGGCGGCCGTCTTGGCTTTGCCTTCGGCGGCAGAAACGCTCGGCAAGGTCACCGCGGCGCAGATGAGGGAGAGGAGGAGGATACGGATTTTCATGAGTTTTGTTTGGGAGTACTTTTCTGAAGAGCATCGAGAGAAAGGTGAACCGCTGGCCCGAGGGCAAACGGATTTCTATCCACCACTGCCGACTCGCGACAGACGCACGGCCCCGGACAAGGATTCGCCCTTCCCCGGCCTCACCCCAGGGCGGCGTCAAAGTCCGGTCGTGCGCCCAGTAATCGTTATCCTTCCTCTTTCTCCTCATCTTTCTTTCCGTCCGACAAGCCTCTCCGAGCCGGAGGACTGACCAATGAGAAAGATAAAGAGAAAGAGGAAAGATAGGCGAAACGACTTTGACACTGCCCCGGGCCTCACTCGCAAGCGTGGTCTTCGGGATTGCTCGCCCGCCCTCTTCCGCGTGGAGTCTCTCGTCTCTGCGTTGCCTTTTTTCCATGATCACCACCCCGTACACTCGCCGCCAATTTCTCACCGCCACCACCGCCGGCCTCGCCGTGGGTCTGCTTCCGCACAACAGCATGGCCGCGAACAAGCCGGCGGCGGCCCCTCGCTGGCCCATCGGCTGCTTCAACCGCCCGTGGACCAAGTGGTCCTTCGACGACACCCTCGATGCGATCAAAGCCGCCGGTTACACGCACACCGGACTCCTCTCCCCCACGAAGGACGACGTCTTCACCAGCGCCAACGCCACGCCCGCATACCTCGCCGCCCTCAAGGCCAAGATCGCGGCCCGCGGCCTCAAGGTCAACATGACCGCCCTCCGCGTGAAGACCGCCCTGCCCCTCGCCGAGGCCCTCGCCGACACTCGCGCGCAAATCGCCAACGGCCACACCATGGGCGTCGAGTTCGCCCTCACGTTTGGCGAAGATAAACCCGAGCGCTACGCCCACTATTTCAAGATCATGGCCGACGCCGCCGCCTTCGCCCAAGAACGCGGCATCAAGCTCGTCATGAAACCCCACGGCGGCGGCAGCGGCTCCTCCGCGGAAATCGTCGCCGCGATCAAACAGGTCGGCCACGCCAACTTCAAAATCTGGTATGACGCCGGCAACATTATCTATTACACGGGCAAAGATCCTGTCGCCGAACTCGAGCCGATCCTCCCGCACGTCACCGGGTTTTGCGCCAAAGACTGCTCGATTGATCCGGGAGCCGACGGCAAAACGAAACCCGACGTGATGATCCAATTCGGCACGGGCAAAGTGGATTTCGCCGCTGTCTTCAAAAAACTAAAATCCGGCGGCTTCAACGGCCCCATTATGGTCGAAGGCTGCAAGATCGGCGCGACCGCCGCCGAGACCACGGTCAACGCCCGCGCCAACCGCGCGTTCCTCGAAAAAGTCCTCGCGACGGTCTGATCCCACTTCCGAGGTGAAGCCTCCGAGGTGGAGCGCGTTGAACCATCGGGCTGCTGGCCGCATGCTCGGCCTCTCGCCGGGTCTCCGCGTTCAGCTCTCGCCGCGTAGAAACTCCACATCGAGCGCACACGTCGCGCGCTTCCCGCTCTCGGCCACCAATTCCACCCCGCCCGCGGCGCCCGCACCACCCTTCACCGCGCGAATCTCCGCGACGCGATCAAAACCCTTCGGCACAGCGGCGACCGCCATGATGTAATTCACCGTCGTCGGTTTCTTCGGATTCAACCGCACCGTCGTCGGCAGTCCCGCAGCGCTCAGCGCGTTCGGCTTCACCGACTCCGCGAGTCCGAGGTGGAAACAGCCCGTCACTTCCTCGATTCCCATTACCGCCGAATGCCGGCCGTTCCACGGCGCGTAGTGCCGCCCGCTATTCGACATCCACAGAATCGTGTGGCGCAACACCCGCGGATCACGCAGCGCAAACCACACGGTGCCCTCCGCGGCCAGCACCACCGCCGACCACGCAAACGGCAACGTCGCGTCTGCCGTCATCATCACGAGATCGTCGTAACCCTTGCGCGCCGGATAGCTGCTCAGATCGGTCACGCCCCCCGTCGCCAGCGCCACCTTTTCGAGCGAGCGAAACATCGCGCCCGGCTTCAACGCCGAATACCCGAAATTCTCCGGCTGTTCGAAACGCATCGGCAACACCTGCCCACGTACAAACCGGCTCGTGCTCACCGCCCCGCTCCCCGGCACTTCGGGAAATTTCAACATCGCATGGTGCCCCAGACTCATCGGTCCGCTCATGCCCGACAACACGTGCCGCGAGTAAACCGCCGTGTGCCCCGCGACCAGTGAGAGAAATTTATCCACACGTCCCTTGCGCACCGTCGTCGCCAAACTCGCGTGCAGCGTCACCCGCGACTCGAATTTCTCGAACGCATCCAACGACCAGTTAGCATTCGCCGTCTCCCCATGCGGCGGATGCCGCTCACCGCGCCACGGCGTACCGTTGCCGCCAAACGGCGCGCAGAGAAAATCTCCGCGCAGCGCATGCAACAACGGCGGCAAGCCCGGCCCGAGTGTCTCCTCGGCCCACGGCGCCACGGAGTAAGGCGACACCGTTTTCCCCTCCAACCGAAACACCACCGGCGCAAGGTGCCCGCCGACCTGCGTGAGATGCGCGGAGACGTGACTCGACTCAAACAACCAAGACGGCTGGCCCAGGACCGTGCGTAACAAAGGAGCGCTCATGATTCCGCGAGCAAACCCCACAGCCTCACTCCGAAGCAAGCATACAGCGCAGGGTCCTAATTCACGGCCCAGGGCAACTTGTGATCGATTTCTCCAGGAGCTTGGGGGCAAGGGCTAAGCTTCGTGCTAGCCATTTGGACCGATGGGTGGCACAGCGGGATGGGATGAAGCCGGCAAAACGTAGCAACCCTGGACTGGAAGACAAAACGACGGAGAGCGACGCGACCGCGACCGTGCGAGTGGCCACCTTAGCGGAGCGGGAGTGGTTCGACCAGCAACTGGCGGAGCGCCACTACCTCGGGGCGGGGCGGTCCGTCGGGGATTATCTGCGGCAGATCGTCACGGTGCGTGGCCAAGTGGCGGCGCTGCTGGTGTGGGGGCCGGCGTGCTACGCCTTGAAGGATCGGGACCGCTGGATCGGTTGGAGCGCCAACCAACGCGTCGAGCGGCTGAAGCTCATTGTGCAAAATCGCCGGTTCCTCGTGTTGGGCGAGAAAGGCCGTTCGCCCAACCTCGCCTCGCAGGCGATGGGGGCGGCCTTGCGCGCCCTGGCCACGCAGTGGCAGGATAACTTCGGCTACCGTCCGCTGCTCGCCGAGAGCTTCACCGACCCTGAGGCGTATGCAGGCACGTGTTACAAAGCGAGCAACTGGGAGCCGGTGGGCTTCAGCGCCGGCTACGCCCGGCACCGCGCCGATTTTTATGTCCCCCATGAGCGGCCCAAGCGGTTGTGGCTGCGCGCACTCGACGCCCAGGCGCGCCGGCACTTGGGTGCCGTGACACTGCCCGCCGACTGCGCGGGCGGGGTCATCGCCCCGCCGAGCGGCGTGTTGCCGCTCACCCGGCCCCAGATGCTCGCGCTGGAGGAAGTCTTCCGCCAGGCGCCCGACCCGCGGGCCAAGAACGCGCGCTTTCGCATCGGCCCGGTGCTCACCCTCATCGCGATGGCACTGCTCGCCGGCCGCCGCGACATCGCCGAGATCGCACGCTTTGCCTCGACCCTCACCCCGACCCAGCGCCATCAGCTCGGCCTGCCCCGCAAGCGGGGCACGCAGGCGTTCTATCAAGTCCCCGGTTACGCGGTGTTTTCTCAGGTGCTCACCCGGCTCGATCCGGTGGCCTTTGCCACCCTGCTTGGCGGGTGGCTGCAAACCCGCGCCGGCACGCTGCCGCAGGCCCTCGCCTTGGACGGCAAGATGATCCGCGACCACATCGGACTGCTCACCCTCGCGCAGCGCGAGGACGGCGCGCCGCAGGCCGTGGCGATTTACGATCCAAAGGAAGGCACCGCCCGCTGCGAGCAATCGGCCGCGACGGCGCTTTTGACCGGCCTGCCCGCGTTGGACGACAAGATCGTCACCGCCGACGCGCTCCACTGCCAGAAAACAACCGCCCGGACCATCGTCGAAAAAGGCGGCGATTACCTGCTCCAAATCAAAGGTAACCAGCCCAAACTGCTCGCGTAGGCCGAGGCGCTCAACCCCCAGACCTCCACGCCCTTTTTTTCCTCACCGGTCCCGGCTACGGCCGCATCGTCACCCGAGGCGTCCACGCCTTCGCGCTCAAACCGCTCACCGCCGACTTCCCCTACGCCCGCGCCGTGATCGTTGTGCGCTGCACCCGCACGGTGAAGCGCACCGCCGTCACCACCGACGAAGTCCGCTATTACCTCTCCAGCGCCGAGCCCACCACGCACACTCCGACCCAATGGCTCGCGCTCATCCAAGGCCACTGGGCCGGCGTCGAAATCCGCAACCACTGGCACCGCGACGCCATCCGGGGCGAGGACCGCTCTCGCACGCGCAACCCTAACGCCCTCGCCAATCTCGCCCTCGTGCGCAGCGCCCTCCTCGCCCTCCTGCCGGATCACTTCCCGCACCTCTCCCTGCCGCAAATCAAGGAGCGCCTCCACTCCCGTCCCGCCGCCTGCCTTCTCGTTCTCCGGAAAAAAATGAGGTCAAAACAAAAGACCTTGGTTCACGGCCTCTAGATATTCACTCAGCGTCTGGAGATTCGCGATGAATGCGCTCGTGGTGATTTGCGGCGCCGGGCTGCGACGGCTGGCCGACGCGAGCCAGCGGCCTTGCGCGTCGCACGCGGCAATCGCCTCGCGCACGCGCGGCTCGAGCGTTTTTGCGCGCGCGGCTTTGCCCTTCGCAGATTTGGCGGCGTCCTCGGCGGCTTTGCGCTTCGCGAGGATCGCAGTGCGGCCAATGGCCTTGACCTCGTCATAATAGGCGAAAATTCCCGGCATCCCATAGGGGCTCTTCCACGAGTAGCCGGTCTGCCGCTCGGGCGTGAGCTCCTCGACGGTGTAGTGAGCTTTCCCGTCGCGGTCGCCGTAGATGGGTTTGTTGGTGCCGATCTCGTACAGGCGCGCCCAGATGCCCGGCGCGATTTCGGAGCGCTTGAACCACGCGATGGCACGCGGCAGCGGCTCCAGATATTTCGCGTCGCCGGTCTCAAGATAAAGATCAATGAGCAGTCGCATCGCGCCGCCGCTTTCGTTGGAGCATACGCTCGGCGGCTCAAACGCGCGCGCCCAGGCGGGCTCGAGCTGCGGGTTGTATTGCTGCGCCCAAGTGGGCTGGGGCTCGGGGAGCTGGGCCAGCAGGAGAAAATTTCCGCCCTTGAGCGCGGCGGCGCGAAACTCGGGGCGACCGAGGCGCTTCGCGGCGTCGAGGAGCGTCGTCACGCAGTCGCGCTGCGTGTTGTCGTTGAGCGTGTAGTAGCCGTTGTAGTTATGCTTCGGATATTCCCGCGGGTAGTCCTTCGGGAATCGCGCCGCCTGCACAGGATACTCGCGCGGATCCACGGGCGTGCCGGTCCAGCGCTGCGGCCAGCCGCCGTTGGGGCGCTGGGCGGCGAGGAGTTTCGTGAGGGCGTAGTCGAGCGCGGTGCGGAGGCGCACGTCGCGCGGCTCGCTCGCGCCCTTGCTGGCGTCGGCCACGGCGAGGAGAAAGCGGATGGCACTCTGGGTGTTGTCGTCGTCGAAGGTCGTCGTGTTTTTCCGCTTGGCCGCGTCGTCCACGGAAATTTTCCCCGCGTCGGTGCGGCGATACCAGCCGGCACTGAGCTTCGGATCGAAGTCCACGAGGTAATCCCACCCGCCCGACTCCAGCTGCCCAACCGCGAGCGCGTCCGCCGCCGCCTTCGCCGCATCGAGGTAGCGCGCGTCGCCGGTCACCTCGTACGCGCGCAAAAACGCCATGCCCATCGACGGCGTGCCCGGCGGCTGCACCCAGATTTGCGTAGGCGTGGCGATGTTCTCGCCGGCGCGCTCCTTCAGGTCGGGCGAATAACGCCACAAGTAGCCGCCCTCCGTCGCGATCAACCGCATAAACGCCGTGGCCTTTTCCATCGTCGCCCTCACCTCGGTTGCGAGGGGCTCCGCGGCCCGCAACGAGTCACCCACCATCGCCACCCACAACACCAGCCAAACCGGGGTAAGTGTTTTCATAGTCGCGCCAGCCTTGTTTTGCATCGCCCGAAAGCAACCATTCGTCACGCTTCTTCGTCCTCTCCCGTTCCTCCCTCCACCCACATGAAACTACGCACGCTCCTCCTCGCCGCGCTCTGCGCGTTCGCCCCCGCCACCTCCGCCCAAGACTGGGCCAAGCCCCGCCTCGAAAAAACCGCCCGCCACTACGAATACGTCAAGATTACCCACAACCAACGCATCGTCACCGCCTTCGTCACCTACCCCGAGGTCAAAACCAAAGCCACCGCCGTCATCGTCATTCACGACAATCAGGGCCTCACCGACTGGGCGCGCGGCATGACCGACCAGCTCGCCGAGGCCGGCTACATCGCCATCGCTCCCGATCTCCTCTCCGGCATGGCCCCCAACGGCGGCGGCACCGCCGAATTCGCCGGCAATCGCGACAACGTCGGCAAGGCCTTCAGCGAACTCGGCGGCGCAAAAGCCAACCAAGTCACCGCCGACCTCGAGGCGATCTACAACTACGCCGCCAAGCTCCCCGCGTGTAACGGCAAGATCGTCGTCGGCGGTTTCTGCTGGGGCGGCACCCAAACCTTCCGCTTCGCCACGAACAATCAGAACGTCAAAGCGGCCTTAGTGTTCTACGGCAGCCCGCCCAAAGACGAGGACCTCGCGAAAATTACCAGCCCAGTCTTCGGCTTCTACGGCAGCAACGACGCCCGCATCAACACCACGATCCCAAAAACCATCGAGCTCATGAAAACGGCGGGTAAACAATTTGATCCCGTCACCTATGAGGGTGCCGGCCACGGCTTCATGAAGTCCGGCGAAGATCCCGCCGGCAGCCCCGAAAACAAAAAAGCCCGGGAAGGCGCTTGGATCCGCCTCAAAGCAATCCTCGCCAAACTCTGATCGCAGTAGGGCGGAGCACGTCGTCTCGTCGCAGCCCGGCGAAGGCGAATGACCCGCCCTTTTTTGCGCCCGCGTGTCCACGATCCGGATTCACCGATCAGGTGAATCTTCCAGAATTAGAAAATTAGCAAAGAAGAGCGGTTCACCTCCTGAATCTGGCCATTTCATCCGTGCCTTCCGTGGTTAAAAATCTTTCTTCCATGCGCTCTCCCGCTGCCCTCGCCCTCGTTCTCACGTTCACGGCCGGTGCCCAAACCGCACCCTTCCCGAAAAAAATCCCCACCCAGGGCATCTCCCTCACTGACGTCGACCGCACCGAACTCACCGCTGGCACCGCCGCCCTCCGCACCGAGATCGATGCCCTCGCCCGCGACGCCACCGTCACCGCGCTTCTCCCCGACGTCGAAATTTTCCACAAAGCCGTCGCGTGGTCCCTCGCCGACGACACATTCTATTCCCCGAAGGAAATCGCCTTCGCGAAACACCTCCTCGCCGAAGGCCGCGAACGCGCCGCGCAACTCCGCGCTCGCAAGTTCCCTTGGCTTGAAGCTCGCGGCCTCATCGTCCGTGGCTATCGCTCAAAACTCGATGGCTCCGTCCAGCCCTACGGTCTCGTCGTCCCCGCTGACCTCGATCTCTCAAAACCCACGGCCGCGATGGTCTGGCTCCTCGGCCGCGGCGAAAAACGCACCGAGCTCGCCTTCCTCTCCGAGCGCGAAGCCGGCCCTCCCCAGCTCACCCCGAAGGGCGTCATCACGCTCGTCCCCTACGGCCGCTTCTGCAACGCCACCAAGTTCGCCGGCGAAGTCGATGTCATGGAAGCCCTCGCCGCCGTCCGCGCCCACTACTCCATCGACCCGCTCCGCATCGCCGTCGCCGGTTTCTCGATGGGCGGCGGTAGTACATGGCACCTCGCGACGCATTTCCCCGGCCTCTGGTGCGCCGCTTCGCCCGGTGCGGGTTTCGCCGAGACGCCCATCTTCACCAAAGCCAACGCTCCCGGCAAAGAAATCCGCCCCGCATGGGAACAACTCCTCTGGCGTCACTACGAAGCCACCGGCATTTCCCAAAATCTTTTCAACGTCCCGACCCTCGCCTACACCGGCGAACTCGACGGCCAGAAAGAAGCCTCCGATCTCATGGACGCCGCGATGGCCACCGCCGGTCTGAAGCTCGAACGCTTCATCGGCCCGCAAACCGCCCACAAATACCACGACGCCACCAAGGCCGAACTCACCACTCGTTTCGAAGCCCTCATTGGGAAGGGTCGCGACGCCGTGCCCAGCGAAATTCGTTTCAGCACCTACACGCTGCGCTATCCCGAATCGTCCTGGGTGCGCATCGAGGGCCTGGAGAAACATTGGGAGCGCGCCGACGTCCGCGCCAGCCGAGCCCAAGGTCCCAGCGTCACCATCGAAACAAAAAATGTCAGCGAACTCCAGGTCATGGCTTCCAGTGGCCGCATCACCATCGACGGCCAGCAGCTGAATAACACCGACACCCGCCTCGGCCGTCGCCTTAAAAAAACTGAAGGCAAATGGGCCTTCGCTTCCACCGCCGCCGACCCTTCCCTCCGAAAATTCCCCGGTCTCACCGGCCCCATCGACGACGCCTTCATGGACGCCTTCGTCTTCGTCCGCCCCTCCGGCAAACCCCTCAACCCCGAGCTCGGCACCTGGGTCGAGAGCGAACTCACCGCCGCCCGCCACCTCTGGCGCGACGTCTTCCGCGGCGACACCCCCGTCGTCGCCGACACCGCGCTCACCGACGCCGACCTCGCCACCAAAAACCTGATACTCTGGGGCGACCCCACGTCTAACAAGGTCCTCGCAAACCTCCTCGCCACCGGGAAGCTCCCGCTCACGTGGGACGCGAAGACGCTCACGTTCCGCGGCAAAACTTACGACGCCACGCGCCACGCCCCCATTTTGATCTTCCCGAATCCACTCAATCCGTCGCGCTACGTCGTCCTCAACAGCGGCCTCGATTTCCGCGCCGACGGCTACACCAACAACGCCCTCCAAACCCCCAAGCTCCCCGACTGGGCCGTCGTCGATCTCCGCTCCCCGCCCGGCCCTCGTTGGCCCGGCAAAATCGTCGACGCCGGCTTCTTCAACGAGGAGTGGAAATAAAGTAGGGCGCCGACTCCGACCCACCCTTGGCAAACGCTCAACGCTGAACGCTCAACCCCCCAGGTCCCTTCCTTCCTCTCCTTAAACGTTCAGCGTTAAACCTTGAGCGTTCGCCACCCTCCTCATGCAACACCCACGCCCACTCCTCGTCCTCGCGACTGTCCTCCTCGCCACTCTCGCTCCGCTGACGGCCGCGACCCTCCGCACCATCGCCGGCACCGGAGTCAAAGGTTTCTCCGGCGACGCCGGTCCCGCCACCGCCGCGCAAATCAACAACCCCTTCGGCGTTGTCCGCGGCCCCGACGGCAATCTCTGGTTCTGCGAATACGGCGGCCAACGCATCCGCACGATTTCCTCCTCCGGCACCATCCGCACCGTCGCCGGTAATGGCCAAACCGGATACACCGGCGATGGCGGCCCCGCCCTCGCCGCGTCCTTGAATCAACCGCACGAGATCCGTTTCGACCGCGCTGGCGACCTCTATATCGTGGACATGCAAAATCACGCCGTCCGCAAAGTCGTCCTCTCCACCGGTCTCATCACCACGATCGTCGGCACCGGCAAACCCGGCTACTCCGGAGACGGCGGCCCCGCCACCGCCGCCCAGCTCAACCAGCCGCACAGCATACAATTCGACTCCGCTGGCGATCTCTACATCTGCGACATCCGCAACAACGTGATCCGCAAAGTCACCACCCAGACCGGCGTCATCACCACCTTCGCCGGCACCGGCAAACCCGGCGATACTCCCGATAATTCACCCATCGTCGGCACACCCCTCCGCGGCCCGCGCACTCTTGACTTCGATTCCGCCGGGAACCTCTGGCTCGCCACCCGCGAAGGCAACCAAGTCTTCCGCTTCGATCTCACTACCGGCCGCATTTACCACCTCGCCGGCACCGGCAAAAAAGGCTTCACCGGCGACCACGGCCCCGCGCTCGCCGCCACGCTCGCCGGCCCGAAAGGTCTCACCGTCGGCCGCGACGGCCGCGTCTACCTCGTCGACACCGAAAACCACGCCATCCGCGTCATCGATCCGAAGACCCATCTCATCACCACCGTCGCAGGCATGGGCAAACTCGCCGACGGCCCCGACGGCGACAGTCCCCTCACCGCCGGCCTCGCCCGCCCCCACGGCATCTGGGTCGACCCCGATGGCACCGTCTTTATCGGCGACTCCGAAAACCATCGCCTCCGCGCCTTGAAATAAACCAAACCTTTAAACTGCTAATTCTCGCTAATCCCAGCCCCACCTTACTACCCGCCGCCCGTGCCTTGATTCACCGATCAGGTGAATCATCTGCGATCGAAAAATCAGCGAAGATGAGCGGTTAAAACCTCCTTCCTATGCGCTTTCTCGCCACCCTCTCCCTCACGTTCACTCTCACTTTCCTTTTCACTGCTCGCGCCCAAACACCCCCACCCCCCGCGAAACGCCTCCCGCCCGCCGGCATCGCCATACCCGCCGCCGCCCGCACCGAGCTCACCACCGCCACCACCTCATTCGCCGCCGAAATTTCTGCCCTCCGCTCCGAGCTCACCACCGCTCGTAAGACCACCCTCCTCGCCCTCCTCCCCGACGTCGAAATCTTTCACAAAGCCGTCGACTGGCCTCTCCGCTACGACGAGTTCTTCGACCTCAAACAGCTCGACACCGCGCGCCACCTCCTCGCCGTCGGCCGCGAACGCGCCGCCTCTCTCCGCGCCGGTAAAACCCCGTGGCTCGAAGCGACCGGCACCATCATCCGCGGTTACCGCTCCAAACTCGACGACTCCGTCCAACCCTACGCCCTCGTCGTCCCCGCCGCTTGGAAACGCACCGCTACTCCGGCCACCGCCACCTCCCCGGCCATTCCTGTCCCCGCCCGCCGTCTCGACGTCGTCCTCGCCGGTCGCAACGAAAAGCGCACCGAGCTCGCCTTCATGGCCGAGCGCGAAAAATCCCCCGGCGAAATCGTTCCCGCCGATGCCATCGTACTCCATCCCTACGGCCGCTTTTGCAACGCCACCCAATTCGCCGGCGAAGTCGACGTCATGGAGGCCATCCAGCTCGTCCGAAAATTCTATAAAATCGACACCGGTCGCATCGTCGTCCGCGGTTTTTCCATGGGCGGCGCGAGCACTTGGCACCTCGCCACCCACTTCCCCGGCCTCTGGGCCGCCGCCTCGCCCGGCGCTGGTTTCGCCGAGACCGCCATCTACGCCAAAGCCCTCGCCCCCGACAAACCCGAGCGCACCTGGTGGGAGCAAAAACTCTGGCACTGGTACGACGCCACCGCCTCTGCCGGAAATCTCTTCAACGTCCCCACCGTCGCCTACAGCGGCGAACTCGATCCGCAGAAACAGGCCGCCGACATCATGACCACGGCCGCCACCGCTGAGGGCGTGAAGTTCGAGCACCTGATCGGCCCGCAGACCGCGCACAAATACCACCCCGACTCCAAGACACAGCTCGCCGCCCGCCTCGACGAGCTCACCGCCCAGCCGCGCCCGCTCTGGCCCGCCGAGAGCCGCTTCACCACCTATACGCTCCGCTACTCCGTCTCCGATCGTATCAAGATTATGGAGCTCGAAAAATCGTGGGAACGCGCCGACGTCACCGTAAAGTTCCCCTCGCCCGAGCGCCTCGAAATCACCACGCGCAACGTCGCCGTCCTCAGCATTATGTTGGACAGCTCCGCAGGCCTCACCACGACCGTCGACGGCCAGCCCGTCACCATCGGCGAAATTGTCCCCTCCTACTGGCTCGTGAAAGCAGACGGCAAGTGGACGTACCAAGACCACACCTACACTGACAGGCGCTGGCGCCAGCAAACCCGCAAAATACCCGGCCTGAGCGGCCCCATCAACGATGCGTTCATGGACGCCTTCGTCTTCGTCCGCCCCACCGGCCAACCGCTCAATGCCAAAGTTGGCGCATGGGCCACCGCCGAACTCGCCCACGCGATAAAAATGTGGCGCGACATTTTCCGAGGCGAACTGATCGTAAAAGACGACACCGCGATCACCGCCGCCGACCTCGACAACCAACACCTCATCCTCTGGGGCGATGCCTCCTCCAACGCCGTCATCGCCAAAATTCTCGCGAGCAAAAAACTTCCGCTCACGTGGGATGCGCAGAGCCTCACCTTCCAAGGCAAGTCCTACGACGTCGCGCACCACGCCCCCGTCCTGGTCTTCCCGAACCCCCTCGGCACGCAGCAACGCTACGTCGTCTTAAATAGCGGCATCGATCTTCGCGACGAAGCCTACGGCACCAATTCCCTTCAGACGCCGAAGCTCCCCGACTACGCGATTATCGACCTCCGCGAGTCTGCGGGTCCGCGCTGGCCCGGCAAAATCGCCACCGCCGGCTTCTTCGATGAAGCGTGGAAGTGACCGTGGTGCCGCGCCACCACGGAACGCTCAAGTCCCCATGAGACCACGGCCACTGAGGAGTTTGCCCCTGCATCTTAGGCCGGCTGGTCTGAGGCGCTTCGCGCGTCCGCCAGCGGACAACCGACCAAAGTCCAAAACAGACCCGACGTTGGTATTACGCCTCACTTCAGCGTTCTGCGCTGAACGTTGAACATTCCTTCACTCGTTCATTCCAGCTCCATGCTCGACCTCACCCTCACACCCTCCACCGACCCCACGTCCGTCTACCGCTACCGCGACGGCCTCTACGCGGCCGATCTTCTCACCGCCGCGATCACCGAGTTCGACTTCTTCACGTGGCTCGCCGCGCATCCCTCGGACCTCGCCACCCTCTGCCGCCACTTCGGCATCACCGAGCGCCCGACCGACGTCATGCTCACGCTCTTCGTCGCGAATAACTTCATCCGCCGCACCGACGCCTCCGCATCAGCGGTCTTCCACGTCAACACGATCGCCCGCGAATACCTCGTGAGCACCTCCCCGTTTTTTCTCGGCCCCTACTACGTCTCGACGAAAGAGCGGCCCGTGGTGAGAGACTTCATCACGATCCTCCGCACCGATAAACCCGCGAACTGGGCGAGCTACAAAAACGAAAAAACTTGGACCGAAGCGATGCTCACCGATGAGTTCGCGACCACGTTCACCGCCGCGATGGATTGCCGCGGTTTCACGCTCGGCCCCGCGCTCGCAAAAAAAATCCCCGCCGCCGGCCGCACGCGCCTCCTCGATATCGCCGGTGGCTCCGGCATCTACGCCTGCACGATTGCCGCGCATCATCCGCACCTCACAGCCACCGTCTTTGAACGCCCGCCCGTCGATGTCATCGCGCGTCGCATGATCGAAAAACGCGGCTACACCAACCGCGTCTCCGTCGTCGCCGGCGACATGTTCACCGACCCGCTCCCCCGCGACCACGACACCCACCTGTTTTCAAATGTCCTCCACGACTGGGACGTCGCCAAAGTCCGCCCGCTCCTCGCCGCCTCCTACGCTGCGCTCCCCCCCGGAGGCCTGCTCGTGATCCACGACGCTCACCTCAACGCCGACAAAACCGGCCCCCTCCCCGTCGCCGCCTACTCCGCACTCCTGATGAGCGTGACCGAGGGTAAATGCTACGCGACCGCCGAGATGGAAACCCTCCTCACGGAAGCTGGCTTCCAAGCCTTCACCTTCGCCGAAACCGCCGCCGACCGCAGCGTGATGACTGCGCTCAAACCGTAAGCTCCGAGGTGGAGCGCGTGGCCCCCAATGCGCTGTTCTTTGCGGGCTATATCGCGATCCGCACCAAGTGCCGGGCGGTGACGATGAGCTCGAAGTGTCGCAGGCCGCGGCATGTGCCTCCCTCCAGAAATACAGCGAATACACCTGCCGTTTAACTCCTGCTCTCAACCCGCCGCCATCAACGGATGGCGTGTTTCGGATCGGCATGGGTGGAACGTGGAAGGAAGAGCACCGTTCATCGGGAACCTGCGCGCTCGTGGCCCAAATACTCGTTCAATCGGGTAGCGATGAGCGTCCTTCGGGCCGCTAAGAAGTCCTTGTAGCAGCCAACAGTGAGCAAGGATGGCACGATGGGAATGCATTGCATCTCCATGATCGCTGGTCCGTTCTTCTCGACCAAAGTCGGCAGATACTCCGCTGGTTGCTTATCGCTGATGCCGCGGTTGGTTTTGCCGCCTATGAAAGCGAGATTCGCAATGTCGTCCGCTTCCCGCGACGTGTAGGCGGTTTTGAGCACCGCCTTCGGAAACACATGGTGAAACTGAAGCCGATGCTGATTGCCGGCATGAGAGAGAGCGATCGATAGCTGCGACTTCCAGTCCTTCGCCCCGGCTGACCGAAAGGCGAGGAACATGGTCTTGAACAGGGCGCTGCGCTGGTTGCGGCCTTCCAACTCTTCCGAGGCGATCTCGAGACGTCCGACCTGCTGCCGGAGTCGGTCAATCAATTCCTCCGCCCCGCCCTCCCGGAGAACGGCAAGATCTTGGTCGAGGATGGTCTCGCTCGAGCCGCGGGAGTAACGCCCTTTCGCATTGGCCAGAAGTGTCCAATACTTGAGTCGCACCGCTTCGTTAGGACTTAGCTGATAGTTTCTCCGGTGCCCGAAAACCGACAACGTAACCAACAGGAAGGGCGAGGAAAGCAGCGCGGGGTTGTCGATGCCGGTGTTTGATTTAAGGAAGTTCAGCGCGAAGTGCATGCCGAGGCGGCAATCTTTCCAAGCCGACTGGAGCACTTCTGTCCTAAGATTGCCGACCGTCAGAAAACGCGACTGACCGGTCGCGAACGCGACGAGATTCTTGAGGTGGATGCCTAAATCCAGATCGAAGCCGTCCCTCGTGCATTGCTTCTGGAATTCTTGGAAGACGACTAATGATTTTTTCCACTTGGCCGTGATCTGCGCCAAGGCCAGGTCCGAGCTGCGGAGCTTTGCCCCCAGCGAATTCACCCGCACAAAGATTTCCGTGACCTCATCGTAGGCCAGCGTCCGCTCCAGCACGTCGATCCGGTAGCTATATTTTCGGATCGCGCGTAGTTTTGCCAGGCGCTGGGAATACTTCTCGTAACGGGGATCATCGAAACCGCTAATTCCGGCGCGCTTGAGGAACGGAGTATCGCTGTCCGCCTTGAAGACGTCGGTTACCTTTACCCAATGGGTGAGCTGTTCGAGCTTCCTGGTGCTGACGACGAACGTCATCTTGTCGAATCGCCGCTGGAGTTCGTCGTCGGGTGAATCTACATCGGCCTCATCGTCTGCCTCGTCCTCATTATCTTCCTCATCCTCTCCATCGCCGCCGTCTTCATCGACCTCCGTCACAAACGGGAGCTTTTCCGGATGTTCCAAATTGAAGAGCAATTCAAGCGGTCGCTTCCGGCCGCGCACTTCCACCGGCACGCCGCGGATCACGGCGGAAAGCGAGGTGAGACGTTGCTGACCGTCGAGTAATAATTGGGATGAACCGCCATGGCCGGCCTCCTGCGCCATGGCCATGTCCTGAAGCGGAACTCCCTCATCGGTTTACCACACCAGAATGGCGCCCGAGGGGTAGCCACGGTAAAGCGAATCCATCAGGTCGCGAACCCGGGGCGAACGCCACACGTAACGCCGCTGCATCTCGGGCAAGCGGAGTTTGCCGCGTTCGATCATACTGACGAGTTCTTCAACGGTTGCTTCGGTTTTGGCCATGGGCTTTGGAAATTAAGTCGTGTCTTCGGCGAGGGCTCTGAACTCACCGAGGAAGATCTCGATCTGCTGCAGGACTCCGACGGTAAAGGACATTGGGATCAGTAGCGAGTAGTAAGCAAATCGGGGGTGGGTGGTCTGTCCCAGCCAATCACGGCCCTTTGCGGTCGGTCGGTATTTTTGGAGGCGGCTGTTGGGTTTATCGGGAACTGTCGGCTCGATGATAACTTCGGTCAGCGTAGGCGTGACATAGTGTTCTCGGAGATGCGTGCGATCCCGAAGATTCAGTTGGATGCGAATCGCCGCATTCCCCAATTCCCCGGCCCGTTCGAGCAGGCGTGCGAGAACTTCCACTGGTGGGGTGACTGGTGTCGTGAGTGGTGCCGTGACTTGTTCGGCGGCAGCTACTGCTTTCAAATACGCCGGCGCGTAGCGGAATTCGATGGTCAGACCGGTGCCATCGAACGTGAGCGCAGGCCGAGGTATGCCCGCTTCCTTGCACGCCGAAAAGATACGCTGGATGCCGCGACCCCACGTCTCGATCTCGCCGGAGCGGAAGAACACGTTGGCCACGGTGGGATTGAAGGGCGTGGAGGCGTGCGCTCCGACGAGGTTCTTCACGGTCCAGCCCTCCGGGAGCACGCAGGGATTCCAGATTTTCAGTCGGTTTTCATAGACGCGGATTTGCACCGGCGCGCCCACGGCGTAGTCGCGATGCACGAGGGCATTGAGGACAGCTTCGCGCAGCGCGGCGTCGGGCACCGGGTAGCGCTCGATCCGCTGGATGCCTTGGTGGGAGATGGCGGCTTTGAGATACTTGGTCCGCACGAGATCGATGGTCCGGGCGGCTTGGGTGAAGAGGTCGCCATGGATGGTGTCGTGGTAGGCGAGATCGGATTCCGAGCGAAAGAAACCGATTTTAACAAAGGCCCCGGTGACGAAGCGCTCGGGGTCCTCGTGGAAGAGGAGCACGGCGGCGCGCTTGGGGTAGGCACCCTCGGTGAGCTGCAGTTTTTCGACGAGCGCGATTTTGGACGCACGCAGGTCCGCCGGATCGAGGCGTCCGCCGGTGCGGGCCAGCTCGCGAAACTGGCGAATGGCGGACGCGGAGAGATCTGCGAGTCCGGGGCGTCACAAGTGAGTTCAAACGCCCCAGACTCTGCAAGGAGTGTGAATGCGGCGATAGCTCACTCACACCCGTGTCTCCAGAACCGCTGCCGTAAAGCCACCGGCGGCAACTCCCCGCCAGCCGCTGCACGATCACGAGATTGTCCTTCGCCACATCCTTCTACTCTCTCGGTGAATTTCAAGAGCTCCACGACAAACGCACCCAGCCTCGTCAGCGAAACGCGAACATTCAACGCGAACGTCCATCGGCCTGGCTCTTCCCGACTCGCGGGCCTTCGGCTACCGCCGCCGCGATGCCTGCTGCCGGAGGCGCTCGGCTTCGTCGTAGTGTTCGGCCGCCTCCAGATTTTTTCCGAGCGAGCGGAGAATTTGCGCCAGGTTGCCGTGGGCGTCGGCAAATTCGGGGCGGAGCCGGATTGCGTGCCGAAACGCCACCACGGCCTCCGGGAGTTTGCCGAGGGTGGCGAGGGCCACGCCGACGTTGCCGTGGAGATCCGCATCGGCGGGTGCGAGGCTCAGGGCAGTCTGCAGGTGCGGGAGCGCCTCGTCCCAGCGGCCTGCCTGCGCGAGCGCGTTACCCAGGATGGCGTGCGCGGCGGGCATCGCGGGCTCAAGGCGCGCGACCTCCGCGAACTGCACGATCGCCTCCGTCAACCGGCCGCTGCGGGTGAGTACGGTGCCGAGGTCGCGGTAAAATTTAACCGAGTTCGGCACCAGGCGGATCGCCTCCTCGAAACGCGCAATGGCCTCCGGGAGCCGGCCGCGGCCGACGAGTTCGCAGCCCAGATTATCGAGCGCCTCGGCGTGGTCGGGTTTGAATTTCAGCGCCTGCTCGTAGTGTGAGATCGCCTCGTCGGCGCGCCCGACGCGGCTCAGGGCGTTGCCGAGGTTATTATGCACCTCGGCGTAGCCGGGTTTGAGCTGCAGTGCGCGCTCGAGAATGGGGATCGCCGCCTGCGGCTGGCCAATCATGACGAGCGCGCAGCCGAGGTCGTTGTGCACCGGAGGATCGTCCGGGCGCAGCTGCAGGCCGCGGCGAAACGCGAGGATCGCTTCGTGCTGGCGCCCTTGCTGCGCGAGCGTGTCGCCGAGATTCGCCCACGCCATGAAGGCGTCGGGATTGCGCGCGAGCGTGGTGCGCCAGAGGGCTTCTTTGTTGAGATACTGCCCGCTCTCTCGCCACGTCATCACCCCCAGCACCACGAGCACCCCCACCGGCACGATGCCCCTCGGATTGTAGGCCCACCCGCCGGCCGGGCTCATGCGCTCCAACCCGACCGTCAATCCCGCCCCCGCCAAGGCCAACGGCCCCATGCTTGCGAGGTATTGAAAATGATCGCCCACGAAAGAATACCGGAAAAAGAAGACGCTGAAGAATCCGAGCACCGGAAAGAGCAGCGCGCCGAAATAAATCGCCGCGATAAACACCGGGCGCAGCGCGCTGGCGCGCCACCACCACAGCCCCCCCACCACCGCGAGCATCGCGACGAGCGGCGCAAATGCGAGCGGCTGCGCGGTGTCGATCTGCCAGCGCGGGTAGATAAAAATCAGGTCGGCCGGCCAAGCGAGTTTGCCCAAGTAAAACCAGACCACCCGGCCCGCGATGGCGAAACGCTCCGGCCACGTCTGCGCCCACTCAGCTCCCGCCGCGCCGGAATTAACCCGCTGCTCCCAAATCGTCCACGCCGCCGCCACGGCCGAAAACACGAAGAAGGGCACCAGCGCCCCGAGATCGCGCCACGTAAGTCGGCCGTGCTGCCACCAGACGCACAGCGCGAGCACCACCGGGAGCATCACCGTCGAGGGTTTGCTCAAGATCGCGAGGAGTGCACAGACCAACGCCAACGCGTAGCTGCGAGCGTGAGCGAGTGGGGGCCGGTCCACTCGCTCACGCTCGCCGCTACCAGAATTCAGCCACCGCACGTAGCACCCGATGGCCGCGAGAAAAAACACCGCCGACTGCGTGTTCTTCAATTCGCAGATCCATGCCACCGACTCGACCTGCACAGGATGCAGTGCCCAGAGTGCCGCCCCGAACCACGCACCGGGCACGCGCAGTTGCACCAGCACCCGCCAGAGCAGGAGCGCCGCGAGCGCGTGGCACGCGAGCGTCACGAGGTGGTAGCCGAGGGGATTCAGCCCCCACAGCGCGTGCTGCACCCAGAAATTCGTCAGCACGAGCGGAAAGTAATTCGCGCGCGCCGTCGTCCAGATTTCCGTCAACCCCAGCGGCCCGATGATCGTGGGATTGGCGGTAATGTGCAGATCGTCGTCCCACAAAAACTCGCCGCGCAGCGACGCCGCGTAGGCGGCGAGAATCGCGACCACGAGAAACGCGCCGAGTGCTACGGCACGCACCGCACCGGAGCGAGCCTGCGGAGCGGCAATTGACGACATAGCCATGGGTCACGAGTGGAGCGCACCGACAAAAAATCGCCAGCCGGAAGGCTGACGCTCGCTCTGCAAGCAGCGCACCGCGCGGAACTCAGAACTGGCCGCGTAGGCCAAAAACCCAGTTGCCGCCGTATTCCTGCATTTGCCGCAAATAGCGACTTTCACCCTCTGCATAACCCGTCGGTGACTCATACCAGAGGACAGGCATGCCGGTGAGATTGCGAATTTGCACGTAGGCTGTCAGGCTGCGGTTCAATTTCCAATTGAGCGAAACGTCGAACTGCGTGATCTCGCCGACCGTGCGACCATAGGTGCCGCCATCCGGATGTTCCGGGCGCCAGACCATGCCGACGGAGCTGCTGAACTTCTTGTAGGAATAGCCGAGGCGCGAGGAGACGCGGTGGGGTGCGAGACCGCCGCGGCGCGCGTTGGCATACGTGCGGGTGTAGGCAACATTGCAGCTGATCCCGCGGAGCATTTCGTGCCGCAAAAAGCCGAGCGTCTGATTGTAGGACAGCTCCATGTTCCGAAATTTCCGCAGCTGGGAGTTATTGCGCGTGGCGCGGAACGTGTAGGCCGCGAAATCAGGATCATCCACGCCGAACTCATCGGCGGAGTAGTCGAACGTTTCGCGCAAGTTCGTGATCTCATTTTGCGAGAGGTCCAAACTGAGCTGGCCGGGCGAGCGGCCGCTGAAGTAGTACGCCAGCCGGGCCTGATACTTCGTGGTCTTCTCGGGTTGCAGCTCCGGATTCGGAGCGGCCACCCGCGAGTTTACTTCGTCGACGACCCACAGGCCGGTGAGGTTGTCGATCGGCGGACGGGAGACACCTTTGTTGAAGCCCGCGTGGAATTCAAAATTTCGAAGGATATTGTATTTGGCCGAGAACGACGGAAACAGGTTCTGGTATTGCGACGTGCGCGTGACGCGCGGCTGGCTCTCGAACTGATACCGAAGGCCGGCCAAGGTCTGGGCGCGACCACCACTCGTGCCCGGGGCGTAGACCGGATAGCCGGCCGCGAGCACCTGGGCGCGGAGCAGCGGGTCCCATTCGCGCACCGCATTTTCGGTATCCTCCAAACGCGCACCAAAGCGAATTTGCAACTGCGAGGTCGGCCGGAGATCGAACTGCGCGTAGCCGGACTTGATAGTCTGGCGGAAAAGGCGCGGCGCAGCATAGACGTCGGTGTAGTAGTTTTCCGGCGTGGCCGTGTTGCTGAATTGCTCGGGATGAGCCCGGAACAGGTCGGCCACGGCGTAGCGATTCACGCGCGGCGGCATCCCTTGCACGCCATTCACATTATAGACGGTCAACGCGTTGGTCGTGCCCAGATCAAAGGCGTGGGGCGAGATGAACTGGGGGCCTACATTGGCCCAATTGCCCGTGGTGGCATTTTCGAGCGCGCCCGTCGTGGCATTGGTCCGGATCGTGTTGCCGAAGGGTCCGGTGTAGGACCAGACCTCGGTATTGCCGTAACCGCGGTGATCGCGGTTTTCCTCGTTCCACTTGCCGCCGAATTTGAGCGCGACGGGAAATTTCCGAAACGGCACGACCCACTTGGCGTTCAACTGGCCCGTCCAGATTTCGGTCGCCCAAATATTACTGCTGCTGTTGGCGCGGGTGCCGCCGTCGCGGACCGCCGTATTGGTGAAATTGCGCAGGTCATGCCAGTCGGATCCGGCCGTCTGCCGGATCGTCCATTCCCACGACTCGGCATGGGGTCGCGTGGCCGTGAAACTGCTCGCCACGCCGCCACCCTCCGAGCTCGAGAATCCGCGCTCCAAGGCCTCATAATTATTCAACGAACGCGAGTAGCCGGCCGCGCCATCGACGACCCAGGTGGCGAGCTTGTATTCAAAGCGCGGGGAAAACGTGCGGGTGTAGGTGAGCTTGGAGGCGGAGCCGCCGCCGTTGTTGAGCGCGGCGGCGTTGGCCGTGCCTTCGCGGCGGGCGACGATCGTAATCAGGCCGTCCCCGCCGACCGAATTGCGACCATTGTTGACGTTGGCATTGTCGTTGGCGGCGACGAAGGTGAAATTGCGGTTCCAAAATTCGCCCTCGGTGTAGGTGTAGATGGCGTTGAGCGAGAGCACGAGATTGCGCGTCGCCTTGAAATCGGCGGTCAGCAGCATGGAATCTTTTAGAATGAACTTCGGCCCATCCTTGAAATCGATCTGGCGGCCTACCAGCGGCCGGCTGTCGTTGGCATTGGGCGCGCGGTTATAGCCGACGTTCACGAGGTATTGCTCGGTGTAAGACGAGGCGTGGCTGGTGCTGAGCAAAAGGCCGAGGCGCTGGTTGAAGAACGATTCGGCGTAGTTGGCCTCGTAGTTGTGCTTGAACTTATTTTCCAGCTTGTCGGTCGGCCCCATGGTCTTACGGAGGGTAAACTCTTCGTCGTTAAAATTGACGCTGGTGTTAAACCCATAAGAGCGCCCCTTGCGGTCAAAAGCGCGTTTGGTCTTCATGTTGATCGTGCCAGCCGGGGAGTCGGCGTCCGATTCAGGACTCGTGGTCCGGCTGACCTCGATGGACTCGATGGCCGTGATCGAAAACCCTTCGAAGCTCGTCGCGCGCGAGGCATCGCCGCCACCCCGGTTCGCGTCGGCACTGGCCGTGCGGATACCGTCGAAGGAGACGCCAACATATTGAGAATCCATCCCGCCGAGACGCGGTCCGCGGGCTTCGGACTCGACGTAATCAATATCGACGCCGGGCAGGTATTTGAGAAATTCACCGACGTTGCCATCAGTCACGTAGCCAAAAATGTCGGACGAAACCGAGGTCGAGATGTTCATGTTTCGCCGCTGGTCCATGATCGCCTTAGAATTACCTTCGCGTTCGGACGACACCGAGAATGCGGCCATTTGCAAAACTTCCCCGTTTTTCGCCCCCCCCGTGACCGGCGCGGCGGAGGCGCTGATCAAATTAACTTCGCGGACAGAAGGCTGCCCAGCCGTGACCGTGAAGGACTCGTTCAAGGTGATATAACCCGTGTAGGTAACCGTGATCGCAGAGGCTCCGGCGGCGACGCCCGCGAACTGAAACGAGCCATCATTCTCGGAGTAGGTCACTTGGTTGGTACCATCGAGACGGACCTCGGCGTTGCGGACATATTCCTTGGAGACGGGATTGTAGATCCGGCCCTGGATCGAGCCGGTAGGGGCGGGCTGGGCAGACAGCGTGGCCGCTAAAATTAAGGTCCACACAACCGCGCCAAAGGCGATGCTGCGACGGAGCAATGAGGGGAGGAGCAAGTTCATGGTTAGGATGAATCGGGTTCGGCGGGAGGCTGACGGTTACAGCGCAAGATTCCGCGCAATCCGAAATAAATCGCTGCCAGTCGCAAGCCCGCGCTGGGTCATGCCGCGCCGGGATCGCAGAAAAAAGCGCCAACCCTCGGGCCAGCGCTGAAATCTAATCCCTCATTTCGCCCCGACTCAGAGCTGGCTGCGGATGCCCAAGGTGCTTTTCCCGCGCCTTTTGTCGCGCCCACTCCCCCGCGGTCCGTCGCGGACCCTGATTCCCCACGCCACCAAAATCATCCCTGCCCGTCCTCCTCAAATTTCCTAACTCAAAAAATCTTCCTGCCAAAAAATTTGGACGTTTTCCCCGTAGCCGACCCAAATCACCCTTGCCTCGTCTCGCCGCCCCTTCGACCTTCCGCACCCCCGCTCTCCCACCGTGCGAAAAAATCTCGCCCTCACCTCTTTGCTCTTCGCCTGGCTCTGCGCCAACGGCGCGCTGCTGGACGCCGTGCAGGTCTTCGCCTGGGGCAAGATGTTCGCCGAAAACGCCCGCACGCTACCCCTCGGCGAAGCGCTCTGCACCACCTTCGATCCCGCCCAGCCGTGTGCTCTCTGCCTCGGCGTCGCCGCCGCGAAAGACACTGCCGCCCGCGAGCTCCCTTCGTCCGTCGAGCGCCCCGCCGCCGAGAAATTCCTCCTCGCGCTCCACTCCCCCGCACTTCCCTTTTTCGCTCCCCCCTCCGCCGACTGGCCCGTGACGCTTGCGAGCGTCACGCCGTCGCGCACCGAGCCCGTCCCGCTCCCGCCCCCGCGCGTCTAGCGCGCCTCCGCACCGCCGTGTCCGCGCCGCGCTAAATTTTCGCGCGCGCTGCATCTACGGTTTCCCGACCACCCGTTCGCGTTTTCCGCGAATCACGACCGCGCGTCCGCGTGCCCGCCGCGCTCGTGCCATCCCTCCCACACGTCCCACTCCCATGTTTCTCCCTCTCTCCTGCTCTCCTTCTCTCCCGCTCCGCGTCTCCGCAGCCCTCTGCCTTGCCGCCTTCGTCCCAACGCTCTCCGCGCAGACGACCCCATCCACCACCGGCGCGCCCCGCACCGCCGCCACAGACGATCCCATCACCCTCGA
This sequence comes from Opitutaceae bacterium, assembly GCA_005799525.1. Taxonomy (GTDB): domain Bacteria; phylum Verrucomicrobiota; class Verrucomicrobiia; order Opitutales; family Opitutaceae; genus GAS368. The sequence goes on from SYGN01000162.1 coordinate 61,843, forward strand.
CCGCTTCGCCGTCGCCGCCGAACCCGTCACCCAACTCATCTCGCTCACCGCCACCAACGCCGATTTCTCGCTGCAAAAAGGCCAGCAATACGAGGCCGGACTCAAAGGTACTTTCTTCCGAGGCAAACTCGACGCCACCCTCGCCATCTTCAATCTCCTCAAAAAAGACCTCCTCACGAGTGCAACCGATCCCCTCACCGGCATCCGCACCTCCTTCGAAAAAATCGTTCTCGTTCCTCGCAATCGTTCTCGTTCTCTCCCTCCTCGCCCGTAGCCCGCCTCGTGAGAGGCGGGACCTTCACCACCAAGACACCGAGCATCCCTTCATAGCTCGTCTTCTCCGTGCCTCCTTCTCACTCCGTTCGTAGTGCTTGTTTCGCTGCGAGGATTTCATCGTATCTCCTCGCTGAATTTGACCACGAATCACAAGGATGGGCACGGATACAATCACTGCCTTTACCCGGGTTGATCCGTGAAATCTGTGGTGAAAAAGGATTGCGGTTCTTCGGTTGCGGCGGCGGCGCGCTGTGCCTCTGTGGTTCAAAAAGCCGTCCCCATCCGCGCCACCCGAATAATCTTTGATCAAAAAATCCTATGAAATTTCCCCTCCGTCTCCTGCTCGCCTCGTTCGCCCTCGCCGCCCTCGCCCTCGGCTCCTCCGCTTCTCCTGCTCTCAAGTCTCAGCTATCAACTCTCAGCTCCTCCGTCCTTCCCTCCCCCGCCCCCGCCAACTCCCACTGCGCCAACCTCACCGCCGCCCCCGACGGCACGCTCCACCTCACCTATTACGCCCCCTCTCCGAACTCCGCTCTCCCCACTCCGACGCGCGCGCTCTGGCTCGCGTCTCTCGCCCCCGGCGCCACCGCCTTCTCCGCCCCGCGTGCCATCATCACGACCCCACTCCTCATGGAAAACTGGGCCGACTTCGCATCCCTCGCCGTCGGCACCGACGGCGCGCTCACCGCCCAATGGTTTCAAAAACTATCGTCCGCCGACGACACCCACGGCTACGACGGTTGGTATTCGCGTTCCGATGACGCCGGTCGCACGTGGCGCACGCCCACCCGGCTCGGCTACGAATTCGTCGCCCTCGCCCCGCTCAGCCAAGGCCGCACCCTCGCCGTCTGGCTCGAAAGCGCCCGCGTCCGCGCCCCCCACACCGCCCCGCGCCCCGAACGCGATCCCAACGTCAAGCGCGATCCCAACGCCCCCCGCCCCCCGCGTGATCCCAGCGCCCCGTACGCCCCCTCCATGAAACTCCTCGCGCGCCTCCTCGCCGCCGACGGCTCCTCCCTCGGCGAGTGGACCGTCGATCCCGACGTCTGCACGTGTTGCCAAAACACCGTCGCCGTCCTCCCCGGCGACCGCGTCTTCGCCGCCTACCGCGGCCACACCGCCGACGAAATTCGCGACAATAAATTCTCCACCTTCGACCTCGCCACCCGCGCCTGGTCCAAACCCGCCACCCTCCGCGACGACGGCTGGAAAATCGCTGCGTGCCCCGTCAATGGCCCCGCCGCCGATACCCGCGGCGCCGCCCTCGCCGTCGTCTGGTTCACCGCCGCCCACGGCACTCCTCGCGTCCACGCTCGCTACTCCGCCAACTCCGCCCGCACCTTCACCGATCCTGTCACCATCGACGTGGGACGCCCGATGGGCCGCCTCGAGACCGTGATGCTCGCCGACCAAACCGCCCTCATTCTCTGGATGGAAACCGGCACCGCCGAAAACACCGCCGGCATTTACGCCCGCCGCCTCTGGCCCGACGGCCGACTCTCCGCCCCGCAACTCATCGCCGACAGCGCGCAAGCCCGCTCCAGCGGCTTCCCCCGCGCCGCCCTCCGCTCCAACGGCCGCGTCGTGATCTCCTTCACCCAACCTGGCGAGACCACCCACGTCCGCCTCCTCGAGCTCGACCCCACCGCCCTCACCCGCCCCACCGCGCTCTCAGCCTTTCCACCCGCCGCTCACCCGGTCTCAGATCTCAAATCCGAAATTTCTGATACTCTGCCCGACTCCTCCCCTCGCCGCTCCGCCCCCCTCGAATTCTGTATCGCCCCGCTCACCTCACTTCATCCATGATTCTCGCCATGAAACCCCGCCTCTTCGCCGCCCTCTGCTTCGCAACCCCAGTCCTCGCCCCCGCGGCGCTCCTCGCCGTCGAAAAATCCCCCTCGCCAGCCGAAGCTCCCACCGCCCCCAAGCGCCACCCGCTCCGCGGCGTCATCACTTCCGTCGTCACCGAAAAATCCGCCTTCATGGTGAAACACGAAGAAATCCCTGGCGTGATGCGGGCGATGACCATGATGTTCAAAGTCGACGCAGCCACCTTCAAGGCCTTCAAAGTCGGCGACGCCCTCACCGGCCAGATGTCCCGCCAGGGCAACAACTGGGTCCTCGAAGAAGTGAAGCCCGCCACCGCGGCCGGGAAAAAATAGTCCGCCCTCGCCCCGCGCTCCGCGTAGCAGCAAGCGCCAGCGAGTGTTCCGACCGCACGCCCCGACCGCACTCGTCTCGTTCATCCCTTCCGTTGCTGCAGTCCCTTCCCGATCCCGCACCCCCATGCCCACCCTCTTCGTTATCGCCGCCCCAACGGTGCCGGCAAAACCACCTACGTCCGGCGTTTTCTCCCGCAGGAAATGCGCTGCCGTGAGTTCGTAAACGCAGACCTCATCGCCGCCGGCCTCTCGCCCTTCACGGCTGACAAAGCTGCCTTTGAGGCCGGCCGCATCATGCTCCGTCGTCTCCGCGACCTCTCGACTCGCAACGAAAGTTTTTCGTTTAGACCACGCTATCCGGCCGCGCCTACGCCCCGCTCCTCCGCGAGATGCGTTCCGCCGGCTGTTTTATCCAGCTCGATTTCCTCTGGATTCCACATCCCGACATCACCCGCCATCGCGTCCGCCAGCGCGTCACCAAAGGCGGCCACAACATCCCCGACGACGTGCAACTGCGCCGTTTCCATCTCGTCTTCCGCAACCTCGCCGAACTCTACCGCCCGCTCCTCGACCACTGGCGTCTCTTCGATAACACCGGCGACCATCCTCATCTGGTCGCCCAGGAAAAAAGCGGCGCGCTCGACATCGTTGACGCCACCCGGCTTGCCATCATCGGACAATCCGCCAGCGTCCGCTTCATGCCCGATTCAACCGCCTTCAGCGTCGAGGAAACGGTCGCGTTAACGCCCGACGAAGTCACCCGCCGCTCCCTGCGCGCCATGCGCAAGGCCTTCGCCGAGGTCGTCCTCGAAAACAAAGCTTGGGGCCTCCCTGTAATCCAATGGCGCGACGGTGTCGGCGTCGTCGAAGTCCCGCCCGAACAACTCGAGCCCTTCGCCCGCCGCATCCTCGAAGTCGACGGCGACCCGCTCCCTGCCGACGAAGAGCGCGCCCTGCTCTCGCACTTAAAAATCTGAAGTCCCGCTCCACGCCCCACCCCATGGGTGCGAGCGTAAACGAGTGGACCCCACGCGCTCCACCCGACCGTTCCTCCTTCGCTCCCATCCGCGCCCTCCCGCCATGCGCCCCGCTCTCCTTATCTCCGTCTCCCTGTCCCTCCTGATTCCCCTCTTCCGCACCGCCACGGCGACCGCCGCCGAGGAAAAACCCTCGCCGGCCACCACGTTCGTCGACGTCCCCTCGCCGGCCGGACCCCGCGCCCTCGGGGCCTCGCTCACCACCGCCGCCGACGGCACGATCTGGCTCACGTGGGTGGAAGCCGCCACCGAAAATCTCGCCGCCGCTGCCGCCAAGAAAAAATCCGGCGCGCATCACCACGCCCCCGCTCCCGCATCCTCCGCCGGTGCCCCCGCCACGCCGCCCAACACCCTCCGTTTCGCCACCTTCGCTCCCTCGACCCACACTTGGTCCCCCGCTCGCACCATCGCCGCCCGCGCCGACATCCCGCTGAGCTCCGCCGATTTTCCCCAACTCGTCCTCGACGGCCGCGGCACCGCCACCGCCGTCTGGGCCGACGGCCACGGCGGTGCGCTCGCCTCCTCCTCCGCCGACAGCGGCGCGACGTGGAGCCCGCCCGCGCCTTGGTCGCTCGTCTCGCCCGAGGTTGAAAAATTCACCTTCACCCGCCTCGCCGACGGTCGTGTCCTCGCCGCTTGGCTCGACGGCCGTGCGAAAAAATCCGGCGATCCCAAGCAGCCCCAACAACTTTACGCCCGTATCCTCGGCGACACTTCGCCCACCGCCGACACCCTCGTCGATCCGTCCGTCTGCGATTGCTGCCCGACCACCCTCACCGCCTTTCCCGACGGCGGTGCCCTCCTCGCGTATCGGGCGCGCACCGACACTGAGGTCCGCGACATCCGCTCCGCCCGCTTCCGCACCACCGCTTGGGACGCCCCCCGTCCCGTCAATAACGACGACTGGCGCATCGCCGCCTGCCCCGTCAACGGCCCGCGCCTCGCCAGCGATGGCGGCCGCGTCGCCGCCGCCTGGTTCACCGCCGCCGACAACGATCCGCGCGTCCTCGCCTCCTTCTC
>SYGN01000163.1 GCA_005799525.1 Opitutaceae bacterium
CAAGCGCCCACCGAGTCCACGGCTCTTTTCAAGCACCATCACCTTGCCAACTCGCGCCTTCAGCGCACGCGCAACCAAAAGCCCGGATATACCTGCGCCGACGACTGCGATCGTTCCATTCATAACGCATCAGCCTTTCGTGGGGCGCAGATCCGAGCACGTCGGCATCCCGCGCCCTCGGTGGACCCAGCAGCCGACCGCGCATTGTCCGCGTCGCGACCGGTCCAATCCCTCGCGCCTGCGCAATTTTCACCCACGGGCCCCTCCCTGTTTCCGCATCCGGCACGCATCCGAGCAAAACTTCACCTCGTCCCACACTTTCTCCCATTTTTTCCGCCACGTAAATGGCCGCCCGCACACCACGCAGGGCTTCGTAGGTAGTTCAGATTTTTTGCGCATCTTCGGCATTGTTAAATTCCTCACCGCTCAGGCGCCAGAAGTCCACCCGCCGCCGCGGGGGCTCCGCCATTGCCCCTGATTTCCTGGGCGCGCGCTTGAATCGCCGTGCGATCCGTCGGCTTGAGCCGCGCAATATTTTTTACCTGCAACGCCATCCGCTGATTCTTGGCGAGCAGCGCTTCATGACGGATCAGGAAATCCCAGTAGAGCGTCGTAAACGGGCAGGCCTCTTCGCCGACCGACTTCGTTGGATCAAACCGACACCCCGCACAGTAATTACTCATCCGGTCGATATATTTTCCCGTCGCTGCATACGGTTTCGAAGCCATGATCCCGCCGTCGCCATACTGCGACATCCCGAGCGTGGTCGGCAGCTCGACCCACTCGACCGCATCGACGTAGACCGCGAGATACCATGCGTGAACGTTCTGCGGCTCCACTCCGAGGAGGAGCCCATAGAGACCGGTCACCATCAGCCGCTGAATATGATGGGCGTAGCCGTGCGCCAGCGTTTGCCCAATGCTCTGGCGCAGACAGTTCATTTCACATTTTCCCGTCCAATAAAACTCGGGGAGTTTCTCCTTTGCTCCCAGCGCGTTGAGTCCGAGGTAGCGCGGCATGTGGTGCCAATAAATCCCCCGGACATATTCCCGCCACCCAAGAATCTGGCGGATAAAACCCTCCGCGCTGGCGAGGGGCACCTTCCCTGCCCGATAAGCCTGCTCCGCCGCCGCCACCACTTCGCGCGGATTGAGCAACTTCAGATTCATCGCCGCCGAAATCCGCGAGTGAAACAGCCACGGCTCATCCATCCACATCGCATCCTCAAATTTCCCGAAGCTCGACAACCGATGCTCGATAAAATCGCGCAACGCTCCCCTCGCCTCCTGCGGCGTCACCGGCCACGCGAACGCCTTGAGCTCGCCCGGATGGCTCGCGAAGCGCTTTTCCACAAGCGCCAACACCGCCCGCGTGATCGCATCAGGCGGGGTCATGATCGGCGCGCGCAGCTTTTCCGCCTTGGGTCCGCCCTTGGAAAAACTTCCGCGATTGTCGTGATCAAAATTCCACTGTCCTCCCTCCGGCTCGCCTTTTTTGTCGAGCAACACGCCGTGCTTCCGCCGCACCTCGCGATAGAAAAATTCCATGCGCAGCATTTTCCGTCCTTCGGCATGCGCCGCGAAATCTGCCCGGGTCTGGAAAAAATGACGGTCGTCCCTCACCTCCAGCGGCAACTTCTCCCTCTTCGCCGCCGCCGCTATCGCCGCCTGAACCCGCCACTCGCCGGCTTCCGTCATGATCAATCGCTCCGGCGACAGCTCCGCCACGGCCCGCGCCAATTCACCCGCGAGGGTCTGAGTATTTCCAGGCGCATCAATTTCAGCGTAGTTTACCCGCCGCTGCAGTTTTTTCTGCGCATCGCGGAAGTGCCGCATCGCCGCCAAAAAAACCGCGATCCGCGGCTTGCTCGTCCAGACGTGCTCCGACTCCTCGGCCACCTCCGCCATCCAGATCGCGTCTCGGTGCGGATCAAACCCATCGAGCGCTGATGACTCCGCGTCGAGCTGATCCCCGAGCACGAGCACGAGCGAGCGCACCGACTTCGCCGCGATCATCGCGCCGCCTCCGCTTGGCCTTCCATGGTGAAATCTGTGGCCGCGCCCGCAGCGCTCGCCGCGTCAAGTTCTCGCGCCGCCGACCCGAGTTTCCGGCGGGTTTTGTCGACCGCATATTTTCCGAGCACGAGGCGCGGCGGTGGATTATCCGATTCCACGGCGGCAATGATCGCGTCGGCGGCCTTCGCGGGATCACCGGGTTGCCGGCCGTTCATCGTTTCGAGGAAGCGCTGGAACTTTCCGCTCGACGCCTCGTAGTCGGGGATCGCCGCACTCGCGCGTTCAAGTGACCGTGAAATAAACTCTGTGCGGAAGGGGCCGGGTTGCACAATCGTCACCTTCAACCCCAAGGGGCGGACTTCCGCGGCGAGCGACTCCGAGAGACCTTCGAGTGCCCACTTGGTTGCTCCGTAGATCGAAAAGCCGGCATAGTTGGCGATGGCGGCCGCAGCACTGATGTTCACAAAATGCCCGCGACGCTGGGCGCGCAAGATCGGCAGGGCGGCGCGAATCACCCGCAGCGCGCCGAAAAAATTCGTCTCAAAATTGCGCGTGATCTGGGCTTCGTCGTATTCCTCGACAGCGCCGACCAAGCCGTAGCCGGCGTTATTCACCACCACGTCCAACCGGCCAAAAATTGCCGCCGCCTGCGCAACCACGGCCGCGACTTGCGACGCGTTCGCGACGTCGAGCGCGAGCGCCCGACACCGGCTCGGATCGACGGCGACCAGTTCATCGAGCGTTTCCGGCTGACGCGCGGTCGCGATGAGGCGATGGCCCCGGGCCAGCACGCGCGCCGCCAGTGCGCGACCGAGCCCGCTCGAACAGCCGGTAATAAGCCAGACCGGTAAATCGTTGAGAGGTGTGTTCATGAGAAATATCAAAAAGCGGGCACAAGTGGAAAAATGGATACATCGACGGGCAGCGCGGCCAGCACGGACGTCGGCCCACCCTCCAAATGGAATCCCGCCTGCCGCGCCGGCTCGACCGAAAACTCTGAAAGGCTCGGCTGCGATACGCGATACGGTGCATGGTGCACGCGTCCGGAATAGATTCGGCCCGCCGGGTCCGCCGCAAACAACAAATACCGTTCCACGAGAAAGAACTCGAGCGAGCCCGGAGCGACCGGTGCGGACGTTACCCCGGGGGTCCAAGCGTAGCGACTGGCCGTGGCGTTTTCGTCGCGGCGCTGAGATTCGTAATGAATTTCCCCTTCGAAAAGGGATGCCGCCATCCGCGCTCGGAAGTAGGGCAAATGGAAAAAGCGGCGCGCGATCGCGACCGCGAGAACCCGGTTGCAATCCAACGAGTAAAACCAAACCCCCGGCCTTCCCCTTGCATCATGGACGTAAGTGCGAACATTGAGTTCGAGAAACCACGAGAGCCACGGGAGGGCTGGAAGCCACGCGGGGCGAACGCGCTCCATGGCAAAGGGCACGATCCCAAGGTAAGCCGCTCTAGCAAATGTATCGACGTAAAGCCCGCGCGGCAGGGTGGCCTGCACAATCGCCGGATCGATTTTCCAGTGCGCAAAAAGCAACTGACTCCATTGCTGGCGGCCTAAAAACGATCCGTCCGGGCGCGCTCTGAGGTCAGCTCGCTGTGCCTCGGTCGGGGTCAGCACAATCTGTGAATCAGACGGAGCGGACCACTCAATAAGCATCGTGAGACTTGCGGGCAAGGAGCCCGAGGGACGCGTCGTCAGCTGGGTTTTTGACTGCGGGCTCGAGGCGCTCTTGGAATGGGGTCACAGCACAGACGCTCTTCGCAAAATAGAGCCGGGACGGCGGAGTGGTCATTTGGCTGCACCAAAGAATCACGACACCATCCCGGGTTAATTGCTGGAAAGGAGCGACTGAACCAGCGCAACTTTCGATTACGGAAGAATCACGGTGTCGACGACGTGGACGACTCCATTGGAACCAACCAGATCCGTGGCGACAACCTTGGCGTTGTTGACCATCACGCCGGACGCGCTGACCTTCAGCTTCAACGATTTGCCGTTAACGGTCGGAGCGTCTCCGGTCTTCACATCTGCAGCCATGACCTTGGCTGGAACGACGTGGTAGGTGAGAATCGCAACGAGCTTGGCTTTATTCTCGGGCAGCAAGAGCGATTCCACGGTGCCGGCGGGTAGCTTGGCGAATGCGGCGTTAGTCGGCGCAAAAATGGTAAAAGGGCCCTTACCGCTTAACGTTTCAACGAGCCCCGCGGCCTTCACGGCGGCGACGAGCGTGGTATGATCGGGCGAGCCAATGGCAATTTCTACGACAGTCTTAGCGGATACCGCAGAGACCAGACCGATGCAGAGGGCGAGGGTGGCAAACAATGAACGAAGCTTCATGGGAACGATAGTTGATTTTTGTTTTGAGAGAAACAGGATCCGAGACGAATCCAGTTTGGGGAAGTAACGAGCAGGTGCGCCGAGCGGATGCATTTAACCGATGCTCGCATCTCGTTTGACAGGGGCAGAATTCGGCTCCTGTTCTACCCCGCTCTCCTAAGCTGCGCCGAAGCCAAGAATATCCCAGAAACCATCTAAATCTTCCAGCCCCCGTTGGAAACAAGCCTACCATGTTCACAAAGTTCTCGCTGACTGACAAATTACTGTTTGTTGCCGCATTCCTTTCACTACTCTTTTCCGAGATCACCTATTTTCAGGGGCATAAAGTGGACGCCATTTTCGTCGGACTTTGGGTTCCATCGATTTTGGGTTTTGGCATCTATCTGAAGCTGATCGGGGGCACCAAACATGAATGAATTAGTTCCTTATTTCGCGGCTCTCATTATGGTCCTTTTCGGGGTCGCTTTCTATGCAGCGCTCCAGGTGATGAAAAATCTGGACGAGTGAGTTTCAGGTTCAGCCGAACGCAGTCCGCCTAAACGCGATCTCGTTCGCCGGTGATCCCTTGTTGACGGCTACGATTTGGTCGCGGCTCCCGCCCAAAGCGGGTCAGTCTGGAGTGGACCGCGACCAGCGAAAAAAAATTTCGGTATCCAGATTGTTGCCGTTTAAATTATATATCCTCCGACGTCGCGATACTCGAATTCCACTGCTGTGAAGCTCGCCCTGATCCTGTTCTCAGTCATTTCGTTTCTCGGCTATGGCTCAGCCTGCTTTCTCCTCACCTCCTTCAAAACCGAGTTCGAACGCTACGGCCTTGCCGGGCAGCGCCCGCTGGTTGGGTCACTGCAATTAGGCGCGGCGCTCGGTTTGGTCGTCGGCTTGGATCAGCCGTGGATCGGGCTCGCTGCATCGGGAGGGCTTGCGCTCATGATGCTGGTCGCGGTCGCTGTCCGCATTAAAATCAACGACCCGCTGCCTCGGACGACGCCGGCAATTTTCTATTTAGCGCTGAATACCTACTTGTGTTTATTCGCGTTCTAGTCAGTCGCTGCCGACAGCAGCGCGATAACTCCGCACATCGCGAACACACCGATGGAAGGAAGCGCTTTCCTGACCGGGTCTTTCACTTTGAGGTGCATGACGAATGCTCCCAGCATCAGCAGTCCGAGAGCAATAGACGCCGGCGATGCTACGCGATTGAACCACAGGGCGGCCAGAAGGGCAAGCGCCAGTCCAACCTTCAGCACGCCGACCACGCACATGAACCAGAAGGGCAGCCCGTAGGCGGCGAATTCATCACGCAGGGTCTTCGCGTCACCGCCACGAAACGGGGTCGCCTCGCTGGCGCGAAGCAACCAAACGTTCAGGATTCCGAGGGCTACGGTCAGCTGAAAAACAATGAGAATATAGTGCATGGCGTTTTGGTAAAAGCGCTCGGCCGCTCAGCCAAGCCGGAAACAAGCTACGCCGCATCGTCAGTGGCCGCAAGCAGCCAACGCTTAATCTGGCGACTTAGCCGGCGAACCGGTTCGGGCTCGCCCCGAGCGCGGGCCGATGGCCGAAGTATGCGCGGCTTGGCGGACCCTAGCCGATTGCGTGAGCCTGATCATCTCGGAGCCAATACCCGACTGCTGCACAATTTTTTGCGAAACGCGCCGAGCGCCACCGATCAGAAAAACCCAGTAGGTCGCAGCATCCGCACTCCATCGAAGTTCGCCGCATTCCGCTCATTCCTTGCGCGGATGTCCTCCAGCGACCACCCGCGCCATTCCCACCTCCCGTCCGTTCCTCATCCTCCTAAAGCCGTGCCCAACAAATCCGCTCCCCGCCATCCCCTCGAGCCCCGTGACCAGCCGAGCGTGGTGACCGTCACGCGGCAAGTGCACTTCAATTCGGCTCCTCGGCTTTATAATCCGAGCAAGAGCCATCGATGGAACGTTCAATAATAGGGGGCGAGCCGACCCCGTTTCACTCCGTCCGTAGCAGCGAGCGCCAGCGAGCCGACGAAAACCGTTTCCTCAATCTGCGGAGCCCTGAATCTGCGGGAAAATCAGGTCCGTGACTTGCTCAACGCCGCTGACAAAAACACCCGCAAGCTACCGACAGATTCCGGACCGGGCAGATCCGAGACCGCGTCCGATTTACCCATCGCGCCGCCGACGCCACGCAGAATTTTTCCTTTCCCTCGTCGCGCGCACCGTGTTGTCTCCGTGCGCCCTTCCGATGACTCGCCCCTTCATCGTCTCCACCCTGTTCGCCTTCGTCTTTCGCCTCTCGCCCGCGACGCCTGCAGTCGCAGTTCCACCGAACGCTGCCGACCTCGCTTTTTTTGAAAGCAAGGTCCGCCCGCTCCTCATCGAGCGCTGCTACGAGTGCCACAGTGAAAAAAAACAAAAGGGCGGCCTCCGCCTAGATTCCCAACCCGGCTGGCAAGCCGGCGGTGACACCGGCACCGTCATCGTGCCCGGCGATCCCGCAAAAAGCCTGCTCGTCGAAGCGATCGGTCGCAAAAACGAAGACTTCCAGATGCCGCCGAAGGAGGCGCTCAGCGCCGCTGAAGTCGCCATTTTCACCGAGTGGGTCCAACGCGGCGCGCCCGATCCCCGCACCACCGCCCCGGCCCCGTCCGCTCCGAAGATCGTCCCCATGACGCTCGCGCAAGCCCGCACGCACTGGTCTTTCCAACCCATCACCGCCCCCGCCCTCCCTCCTTCTCCTCCCAACCAACACCCCATCGACCGCTTCATCCGCGCCCGCCTCCCCGCCGAAAAGCTCACACCCCATCCTCCCGCCGATCCGCGTACGCTCGTGCGGCGCGCCTACGTCACGCTGCTCGGCCTGCCGCCGTCCTACGATCGCGTCGAGTCCTTCGCTGCCGCCCCGAGCCCCGACGCCTTTGCCGCACTCGTCGACCAACTCCTCGCCCGCCCCGAATACGGCCAACGCTGGGGTCGCCACTGGCTCGACGTCGCGCGCTACTCCGATACCACGGAAAAATCCACAGACGGCGAGCGCCGCATTCCGTTCGCCCACACCTACCGCGACTACGTCATCGAGTCCTTCAACAGCGACCGCCCTTTCAACCGTTTCGTCCTCGAACAGATCGCCGCCGATCGCCTGCCCGCCGAGGAGAAACCCGATCTGCGCGCGCTCGGATTCCTGACCGTCGGCCGCCGTTTCGAGGGCAACCTCGAGGCACCGGAACTCATCCTCGACGACCGCATCGACACCATCGGACGCGGCGTGCTCGGCCTCACCCTCGCCTGCGCGCGCTGCCACGACCACAAATTCGACGCCATCCCCACCGCCGACTACTACTCGCTCTACGGCATTTTCGCGAGCAGCAGCGATCCGCTCGATCTCCCCGAGGTCGGCACTCCGTCCACCAATCCCACCGCCACCGCGGCGATTGCGAAATACCGCACCGATCGCGCCGCGCTCTTCGTGGCCTACGAAAAACAAATCGACGCCAGCACCCTCCGCGCCCGCCGCCTCGCGCGCGAACTCGCCCCCGAATACCTCCGCTACCTCGTCGAGGAATCATCGAACCATCGCACCGTCGAGGGCTTCATCCCGCTCGATACGCCGCGCGGCCTGCTCGTGCTGGGCGGCGCCCCCGCGTGGGCACGCCTCATGGCTGAGAGCAACGCCCGCGGCGAAACGTTTTTCCGACTCTGGCCGGAATTCCTCCGCCTGCCGCGCGCCGACTTCGCCGCCGCCGCCGCCGCGCTCCTCGCCTCCGCCCAACGCGACGCCGCGCACCACGATCCCTACATCCTCACCACGCTTGCCGAGCAACCGCTCACCTCGATGCTCGACGTCGCCGATGCCTTCGGTCGTGCCCTCACCGACGCCCTGGAAACCGTCGAGTTCCCCGCCCTCGCCACCGTTATCAACGCTCCCGCGTCGCCCCTCGAATTTCCCCGCGAGGCCGTCTCCGCAGATCTGCTACGTTTCATCACCGAGGCCCAAATCGTCGCCCGCAAAGACAACGAGGCCGCCGCCAAGGTCCGCGAGCAACTCACCATCCTCGAAGCCGCCGCGCCCATCGACCGCGCCCAGGCCATCACCGTCTCCGGCCCGCCCGTCGATCCCCACATTTTCGTCCGCGGTGATCGCTTTAAACCCGGCGACGCCGTCCCGCGCCGTCTCCCGCAACTGCTCGCCGCCCTCGACGCCCGCACCTTCCCCGACGACGGCCGCCTCGCCCTCGCCCAGGCCCTTGCCAGCGAAAACAATCCCCTCACTGCCCGCGTCATCGTCAATCGCATCTGGCAACAGCACTTCGGCTCCGGCCTCGTCGCCACGCCTGACAACTTCGGCGCCACCGGTGAGCGCCCTTCGCACCCGGAGTTACTTGACCACCTCGCCTCGTGGTTCATCGCCCACGGCTGGTCGTTGAAATCCCTCCACCGTTACATCATGTCCTCCGCCACCTGGCAGCAAAGCAGCGCCGCGTCGCCCGCCGCCCGCGAACGCGACGCCGCCAACCGCTGGATCTCCCACCAGGCTCCGCGACGCCTCGAATTCGAAGCCCTCCGCGACAGCCTCCTCCGCGTCGCCGGTCGCCTCGACACCCGCCTCGGTGGTCGCAGCGCTCCGCTCACCGACGACAACGTCCGCCGCGCCGTCTACGGCTACACCGACCGCTTTCGCCTGCCTTCCCTCCAACGCAATTTCGACGTCGCCAATCCTGACCAGTCCATCGCGCGCCGCGGCGAAACCACCCATCCGTTACAGGCCCTCTTTTTTCTCAACTCACCGTTTCTTCGCGCGCAGGCCGAGGGCGTGAACCGCCAACCCGAGATCGCCGAACTCCTCGACCCCGCCGCCCGCATCGCCGCGCTCTACCGCCGCATCTTCGCCCGCCTCCCCGACGCCACCGAATTCTCCCTATCTCAAACCTACCTCGGCGCCACGCCGACCGAAGCCCAGTGGGCGCAGTTCGCCCAAGCCCTGCTGCTCTCCAACGAATTTTTCTACTGCGACTGACCCTCCCGCCCACCCCACCGCCATGTCCTCGCACGTCCTTCCACTCAACACCCACCTCTCCCGCCGCGACATGCTCCGCCGCTGCGGTGCCGGCTTCGGCACACTCGGACTCGCCACGCTCCTCGGCGATCGTTCGCTGTTCGCCGCCGACGACGCCAGCAACGCGACCTCATCCGCCGGCCCGCTCGCGCCGCGCCCGCCACATTTCCGCCCCCGCGCCAAATGCGTCATCCAAATTCTCGCCAACGGCGGCCCGGCGCAGATGGACACCTTCGACCCCAAGCCCGTCCTCTCGAAACTCCACGGCCAGCGCCTCCCCATCCATCTCGCCACCGAGCGCCCCACCAGCACCGCCCTCGGCTCGCCGTTTAGTTTCGCGCGCTACGGCCAGTCCGGCCTTGAGGTCAGCGAACTCTTCGGACCCCTCGCCGCCCAACACGCTGACGATCTCTGCGTGATCCGCTCGATGTATTCCGATTCGCCGATCCACGAAAACTGTCTCCGCCTCATGAATTGCGGCGCCAGCATTATGGCCCGCCCCAGCATCGGCTCGTGGATCACCTACGGCCTCGGCACCGATAACCAATGCCTCCCCGGCTTCGTCGTCCTCGTCCCCAAGGGCATGCCCGTCGCCGGTGCCGACAACTGGCAATCATCCTTCCTCCCCGGCGCCTACCAGGGCACTTACATCGAAACGCAGGACCGCAAAGCCGCCGACCTCATCGACCATCTCACCAACGCCGACCTCGACCCCGCCGCTCAGCGCGCGCAGCTCGACTTCACCACCGCCCTCAACCGCCAACACCAGGCCACCCGCTCCGCCCCCGCCCTCGAGGCGCGCATCCAGAGTTTCGAGACAGCGTTTCGGATGCAGACCGCTGCGACCGACGCCTTCGACATCGACCGCGAACCCGCTTCCATCCGCGCGCTCTATGGCGACACCGCGCAGGCGAAACAGATGCTCATTGCCCGACGCCTCGTAGAGCGCGGCGTGCGCTTCGTCCAAGTCTGGCACGGCACGCTCCAACCTTGGGACAGCCACGACAACATTGAGAAAAGCCACCGCCGCCTCGCCAACGAATGCTGCCAAGGCCTCACCGCCCTCCTCACCGATCTCAAACAACGCGGTCTCTTCGACGACACCCTCATCGTCTGGGGCGGCGAATTCGGCCGCACACCGACGGTCGAACTTTCGCAGGGCGAGAAAGTCAGCCCCACCGCCGGCCGCGACCACAACCACCACGGCTTCACGATGTGGCTCGCCGGCGGCGGCACGAAAGGCGGCTACGTCCACGGCGCGACCGACGAGTTCGGTTTCAAAGCCGTCCAGGACCGCGTTCACGTCCACGACCTGCAAGCCACCGTGCTCCACCTCCTCGGCCTCGACCACGAGCGCCTCACCTACCGCCACAGCGGCCGCGACTTCCGCCTGACCGACGTCCACGGCCACGTTGTCCACCGTCTCATCGCGTAATCTTCCATGATCATCCCACGCCTCCTCCTCGCCCTTTTAATCTTCGGCCCCGTTCCCATCGCCCTCGCGCAAGCCCAGTCCAAAGCGAAAGCCGCGAAATCAGCCACCAAGGCCGCCGCC
Source organism: Opitutaceae bacterium (assembly GCA_005799525.1). Classification (GTDB taxonomy): domain Bacteria; phylum Verrucomicrobiota; class Verrucomicrobiia; order Opitutales; family Opitutaceae; genus GAS368. The sequence goes on from SYGN01000163.1 coordinate 10,949, forward strand.
GCAAATCCGCCCGTCGTCAAACCCACCCTCGCCAACGTCCGCTACGGCACGCACGAGCGCCACGTCCTCGACTTCTGGCGCGCTGCTTCCGCCACGCCCGCGCCCCTCGTCTTCGTCATTCACGGCGGCGGTTGGCAGGGCGGTGAAAAGGAACGCGTGAACAAATTCGTCAATGTCGAGGGCCTCCTCGCTCAGGGCATCTCCGTCGTCGCGATCAACTACCGCCTCATCAAACACGCCGAGGCCGACGCTGTCACCCCGCCGGTGAAAGCCCCGCTCCACGATGCCGCGCGCGCCTTGCAGTTTGTCCGCGGCATGGCCAAGGAGTGGAACCTCGACAAATCCCGCATCGGCGCCGCCGGTGGATCAGCGGGTGCCTGCTCGAGCCTCTGGCTCGCGTTTCACGACGACCTCGCCGATCCGAAAAGCGCCGATCCCGTCGCCCGCGAGTCCACCCGCCTCTTCTGCGCCGCGGTCAACGGTGCGCAGACCACGCTCGATCCGGTGCAGATGAAGTCGTGGACTCCCAATAGCAAATACGGCGGCCACGCCTTTGGCCTCGGCTCGTTCGAGCAGTTCCTCGCCGCCCGCGACCGGCTCCAACCGCTCATCGCCGAATACTCGCCCTACCATCTCGTCACCAAAGACGACCCGGCCATCTACCTCGTTTACAGCGCCCCGCCCGCCCTCGGTCAGGACCAGAAAGACCCGACGCACACCGCCAACTTCGGCGTCAAACTCCAGGAGCGCTGCCTAACCAATGGCGTCGCCTGCGAGCTCATGTATCCGGGCGCCCCGTCTGCGAAACACGCCACCGCGCAGGACTATCTCATCGCCACCCTCAAGGCCTGGCCGGCCAAGTAATTGTTCAGTCTCCGCCCCCATCATTCTGATTGCGGTCATCCTTTTCCCACTCGCCCCCATTCCCGTATCCAATCCCCCATGTCGTCCTCGCCTCACCCGTCCCGCCTCCTTCCCCGGTCTATGGTCAGGGGATCTTGGGCCTGCTCCCTGGCCTGCGCTCTCATGCTCTCCTCCGCGCGCCCCGCCGCCGCGCAAAGCCCCGCACCCACCGGCGTCGCCGCACTGCTCGCCCACCCCATCATCGCACCCACGCTCCCGCTCGCCGAGGTCCGCGCCTACGCCGCAAGCCGCGTCCCCGCGATGCCCGCCGTGACCAACCTCGCCGACTGGAAGTCCTTCGCCGACCGCACGCGCCGCGATGTCCTCGAGAAAATCGTTTTCCGCGGCGACACCGCACGCTCGTGGCGCGACGCCAAGACCACGGTCGTGTGGCTCGACACCCTTCCCGGCGGCCCCGGTTATTCGATCAAGAAACTCCGCTACGAGGCACTGCCAGGCTTGTGGATTCCCGCCCTGCTTTATCTACCGGATAACGTCCCCGGGAAAATCCCCGTACACCTCGCTGTCAACGGTCACGACAAGGACGGCAAGGCCGCCGCCTACAAACAGCTCCGCTGCATCAATCTCGCCAAACGGGGTATCGCCTCCCTCAACGTCGAGTGGTTCGCCCAAGGCCAGCTTCGCGCCGACGGCTTCTCCCACTATCGCATGAACCAACTCGACCTCTGCGGCCTGAGCGGCCTCGCGCCGTTCTACCTCGCGATGTCGCGGGGCCTCGACGCGCTTCTCGCCCTCCCCTCCGCCGACCCCGCGCGCGTCGCCGTGAGCGGACTCTCCGGCGGCGGTTGGCAAACCATCGTCATTAGTGCCCTCGATACCCGCGTCACGCTGGCGAATCCGGTTGCCGGATACTCCAGTTACCGTACGCGCGCCGAATTTCCCTCCGATCTTGGCGACTCCGAGCAAACCCCCAACGACCTCGCCACCGTCGCCGACTACACCCACCTCACCGCCCTGCTCGCCGGCCGCAACGCCCTCCTCACCTACAACGCCAAAGACAACTGCTGCTTCGCCACCGACCACGCGCTGCCCCCGCTCCTCGCCGCCGCCGAGCCCATTTTTAAACTCTACGGCCAGCTGGAGCGCCTGCGCTCGCATAGCAACTCCGATCCCGGCACCCACAACTTTGAAGTCGATAACCGGCAAGCCTTCTACCGGATGGTCGGCGTCACGTTTTTCCCCGGCGACGCCGCGTTCAATGCCCAAGAAATCCCCTCGCAGCCCGAGCTGAAAACCGCCGCCGAGCTCGAAGTCCCCCTTCCGTCCGGCAACCTCGACTTCCACCAACTCGCCCTCGCGGCCAGCCGTACGCTCCCTCGCGCCGGTGCCGTCACGCGTGCAACGCTCGCCGCCGCCGTCCACTACCAAACGCCCGCCGTTACCGCCACCTCCACCGCGGTGATCTCCCGCGACACCACCACCGCTACGTATTGGAAACTCCACGTCGGCGCCACGTGGACCGTCCCCGTCGTCGCGCTCACTCGCGGCACGCCGCGCGGGACGACCCTCCTCGTCGCCGACGCCGGTCGAAAATCCCTCGCCGCCCGCACCGAGACTCTCCTCGCCGCCGGCCAACGCGTACTCGCCATCGATCCGTTCTTTTTCGGGGAATCGAAAATCACCCAACGGGATTTCCTCTACGCCCTGCTCGTCGCCGCCACCGGCGATCGCCCTCTCGGCATCCAAGCGAGCCAGCTCGCCGCAGTCGCCCGCTGGGCCCGCACCGAGTTCACGTCCGCTCCCGTCGCTCTAGAATCGCACGGTCCACGCCTCGGCCTCGCTGCCCTCATCGCCACGGCCTTGGAGCAAACCGCGATCAAAACCCTTCACCAAACCGAAACGCTCACCTCGCTCCAGGACGTCATCCGCCAAAACTGGTCCGTCGATAAATACCCCGAGCTCTTCTGCTTCGGCCTCCTCGCAGCCTGCGACATCCCCCAGCTCAAGACCCTCGTCGGCCCCGGGCGGATGGATCAACCGGCAGCCACGCACCACTGAGGTTGCGCCTCATGGCGACCGTTTGTTCGCCGCTCGATCGTTCGACTGGGCTTTTCGCGCACTGAGGGGCGCGTCGTCGCCCTGTCGGCCGCCGCCACTCGCCGTAACCGCTCACGCCCGAGTCGGGCTACCCTCTGGCCGTGGCGGCCCGTATTTTGGCCACGAATTCGAACCCGTCTCGGGCGCGCCTTCACGGGGGCAGCGATGCGACCACCGCGGGCCAGCCCCACGCTACGCTGGTCATTTCTTCCTCATCCAAAAGCGCAACAGCGACTCACCTCATTTCCTCCTCAACTCGATCAAGGCCCAAGCCTTCGAGCGCGCGAAGTCCGAGCAGAAGATCCCCCGCATCGGCGTCGCCGGATATCCGTTACCATCAAAACTCCCCGCCGCATTCCGCGGCAAACTCCCCAAGGCCAAAGAACTTGCCGCCGTCGTGCGCGAGGTGCCACCGTCTCGCGCAACCTCCGCATCACCGGTCAAGCCGGCCAAAAAACCAAAGCGTTCACCAGCCGCCATGCCCTCCGCACCCTCCAAAATTATCCGTCGCACCCACATGAATCTCGCGCTGTTCCTCACGCCGTGGATGCTCGTCTACGCACTGAGCGGATTGGTGCTGAATCACGGCCCGGCCGTGCGCGCGCTCTACGGTACGGCGTGGGGCCAGTTCGAGAAGGTCGAGGAACGGCCCTACACCGCTACGTTTTCCGAGGGCGCCGACAACCGCATGATCGGCGCGCAAATCCTCGAGCACCTCGGGCTGACGGGCACGTTCAACCTCCAAGGCGCACCTAACCAACCGCGACTGGTCATCACGCGCAACGCTGCGTTCGCCGCGCATCGCATTACCTACTTCCGTACCGAAAACCGGCTGCTCGTCGAAAAGCAGGCCTTCTCCGCGCCCGTATTCGTGAACCGCGTACACTTCCGCCACGGCTATGAGTAGCCGTTCCTCGCGTCGAAGATCTGGGCCATGGTCGTCGATCTCGCCGTGGTCGGGATGCCGTTCTGGGTGCTGTCCGGTCTTTGGATGTGGTGGGAAATCAAACCGGCCCGGGCGGCCGGCGCTATCTTCGCCCTGCTCGGCTGCGGCATCTTCGGCCTCCTCCTCGCCTCCATTTGAGGAATCACCCCATGCAAAATTGGAATCTCCTCTTCCGCCGCACGCATCTCTACCTCGGCCTGCTCCTCATCCCGTGGATGCTCGCGTACGCGCTCTCCACCTTCGTCTTCAATCACGGCGAACACTTCCGTCCCTATCGCGCCGACGAGCCGCTATGGCTCCCGCTCTGGGAGAAAGACTACGCGTTCGACGCCCCGGCCGACACCGCCGGCCGCCGCCCAACGCCTCCTCGCCGAGCACGGCCTCACGGGCGCGTTCTTCCCCCGCCGCCAGGGCCCGCGCCTGACTATCAACGTCCAGAACTTCTGGCACCCGCGCCGCGTCACCTACGATTTCACGACCAAAAAACTCCGCGCCGAGGAGCGCCGCTCCACCCCGCTCGACGTCCTCATCCGCCTCCACGAACGCACCGGCTACGGCCAGGGCGGCCCGCTCAACAACCTCTGGGCCTTCTTCGTCGACCTGTTCTCCGTCGCGACCCTCGCGTGGGTCGCCACCGGCCTCTACCTCTGGTAGAAACTCGGCTCAGCCCGTCGCTGGGGTTGGTTTGCGCTCGGCGGCGGTTTCGCTACGTTCGCCACACTCCTCCTCACGCTCTGATCCTTCCTGACCCCATGCCTGCCTTCCCTCTCCGCCCGCTGTTCGTCATCGCCGCCGCCTTCGTCGCGTCCTGCCTCGCCGCCGCCGACTCGCCGCTCGAAACGTTTTTCCGCCGCCACCTCGACGAGCGTTTTGCGCTCCACCCGCTGGAAGCCACGCAGCTCGGCGACCATCGCTTCGACGACAAACTCGACGATCTTTCGCCCGCCACCCTTGCCCGCTCGCTCGCGCACCTGAAAGCCGCTCGCGCGAGGCTACCGCAGGCCATCGACCGCACCAATCTCTCCCCCGACGAGCGCATCAACTTCGACCTCTTCCACCACGAACTCGACGCCGCGATCTGGCTCCAAGAAAACACCCGACCCTACGCGACCAATCCCCGCATCTACACAGACTACATCGGCGACAGTGTCTTTTTACTTCTCTCGCAGTCGCGTCTCCCGAAAGAAACCAACCTCACGCACGCCCTCGCCCGCATGCGGCAGATACCGGCGATCGTCGCCGCCGCGAAACAAAATCTCACGCACCCACCGCGCGTCGTGCTCGAAACCGCCGTCCGCCAAAATCAGGGCTCCATCGGTTTCTACGAACGCGATCTCTTCGAACTCGCCGGTGCCACCCAACAGCTCGCCGCCCTCAAAGCCGAAGCCGCCCGCGTCGTGCCCGTGCTCAAAGATTATCAGCAATGGCTGGAGAAAACTCTGTTACCACGTGCGACTGACGAGTGGCGTCTTGGCGCGAACAAATTCGCGCAGAAACTCCACTACACCCTCAATGCCGGCCTGAGCGCCGACGATGTTCTACGCGCCGCCGAGTCCGAATTCGCCCGCGTTCACCAAGAGCTCTACGTCATCTCCCGCCAGCTGTGGTCGCGCTATTTTACGACCGCCGCCCTTCCGGTCGCCGACGAGGCCGGCCGTCGCACCACGATCGCCCGCGTGATCGCCGTCGTCTCGAAGGAGCACGGCAAACCCGAAGAGCTCGTCGCCGACGCCCGCGCCACCGTCGACCGCATCAAGACGTTCATCCGCGAGACGGACATCATCCGCCTCCCCGATCCTGACCGCTGCCAGGTGATCGAAATGCCGGAGTTCCAACGCGGCAATTCCCTCGCCTACCTGAACGGCGCCCCGCCCCTCGATCCGGACGCGCCCAGTTTCTACGCCATCAGCCCGCCCGCGAAAGACTGGGACCCAAAACGCACGCAAAGCCTCCTCGAAGAATACAACCGCCACATGCTGCAGATCCTCACCATCCACGAGGCCTACCCTGGACACTACGTGCAGCTCGAATACTCCAGCCGCGCCCCGTCCATTCTCCGCCGCGTCCTCCAATCCGGCGTCATGATCGAAGGCTGGGCCGTCTACACCGAGCAGATGATGCTCGACCAAGGCTACGGCGGCGGCGACCTCGCCCTCCGTCTGAACCAGCTGAAATTTTACCTCCGCGCCGTCGCCAACGCGATCCTCGATCACAAGCTGCACGCGCAGAACATGACCGACGCCGATGCTATCCACCTCATGGTCGACGGCGCGTTTCAGTCCGAGGAGGAAGCCCGCGCCAAACTCATCCGCGCCAAACAGACCTCGACCCAACTCAGCACCTACTTCGTCGGCCGCATGGCCCACGTGCGCCTGCGCGAGGAAATGCAGCGCACCCTCGGCGATAAATTCAGCCTCGGTCGCTACCACGAAGCCGTTCTTTCGCACGGCTCCATCCCGATGAAATACCTCGCCCAACTCGTCCGCGCGAATCCCGCCGCCGCCTCGAAATAGCCGCCGGCGCCGCCTTACTGCACCACGACCTTCGCGTTTTCGACGATCAGCGAATATTTGCAGCCGCTGCCGAAATCGCGGTCGCTCGCGAGCGTGCCCGTCACGAGCACAAGGTCGCCCACTTTCACCACGGCGTCGGTCGTAACGGTCAGATCGTTGGTGCCCTCGGCCCTGAACCGTCGCGCACGTGCAGCCAGTTCTTCCCCAAGATCCCGCCATTGTATTTTACGACGCGCCCCCGCACTGCGATGGACTTGCCGGCAAATTTCGCCTTGCCCGTGACAATCTCCGTCACGGTTTGGCCACCGTCCGCGCGCTTGATATTCGTCAAATCGGGTCCGACCGGAGCCGCCGCCGCCGGAATCGCCGGATGCCCCTTGGGCAATTCACCACTCTTCGTGCTCGCACCTGCACTCAGGGCCGGAGCTGCCGGCACCGCCGACATCGGGGCTCCCCCGATAACGATAATATTCCCGCTAAAGTAGACGACGTCGAAGGTCCGATTCAGCGTCTTGCTGTGATACTTTGCCATGGGCATCGCGTCACCACGACCACCGAGTCGCCAACCTTGACGGCAAACTGTGGCGCAGCCGCCCACACCTCGGACTTGCCGTTATCGAGCTCCACATAGGTGTAGCTCGCGGCATTCACTGTCCCGACGACTTTGCCGGCGATCGCATTCGCCGGCGCCGGAACCGCCGAGGCGGTTTTCTCACCCGCACTCGCCGCCATAAGCGGGGTGCAGACCAGTGCCATAATCAGACCAGCCATCGTCGTCGGTCTTTCATGATCCAGCACGGAGTACGATATTAACGCGTTTTTCAAGGTTCTCCGCGCAGTAATTTTTTGGGCCGCGCGCAACCTGATCGCCAACGCGCTTCCCCGCCGACACCCGCACAGACTGCTCCGGCAAATCTACCGACGGACCGGCTGGCTTTCCCCATTTCTGTGACCTCATTTTACTGACAAATTGGCGTAGATTCCTCCGCTTTTCCCAATCGAAATCCCTGGGGCGGAAAAATCGGTCAGAAATATTCGCGAAGTTGGCCACGCACCGTTCCGCCGCGGGGTCTGCTCCGACCATCATCCGCGCAAGAATATCTTCTGACCCAAATCCCGAAGAACGCATCACCCAACCTCTCCATTCCACGTACCGCGCCTGTCAGCGTTTGACGCCCACGCGCGCGCGCTTATCCATCGCACCACTCTGGTGCCCGCACCGTTTTACCCCGCTCTTACCCCGCCTCCACCGGCGCAGCTCTGATTACCCCCGCCTTCCATGAAACCTTCGGTCCTCACGTTTACCTTGGCCAGTCTCGCCCTGCTCATAGCTACCCTTTCTCCCCCGCTGCGGGCCGCAAACGCGCCGAAGCCCAACATTATATTTATCCTCGTCGACGACCTCGGCTACGGCGACCTCGGGTGCATGGGTGCGGCCGACATCAAGACTCCCCATATCGACCGGCTCGCGGCCGAAGGCGTGAAGTTTTCCGATTTTTATGCCAACGCCCCCGTCTGCACGCCCACGCGCGCCGGGTTCATGACCGGCCGTTGGCAGCAACGCATCGGACTCGAGTTCGCCTTCGGCTACCAGGTCGAGCAGTCGCGCCGCGTGAACGGCGCGTGGGTCCCCGAACCCGACATGCACGCCCTCGGCCTCCCGCTCGGTGAAGTCACGATCGCCGATCGCCTCAAGACCGCCGGCTACGCCACGGGCGCCTTCGGCAAATGGCACCTCGGCTACCGCGACATCTACAATCCGACCAAGCGCGGGTTCGACGAATATTTTGGCGAACTCCTCGGCCACGCCGACTTCTACCAACACAACTATTTCGACGGTACACCGGCCCTCCGCGAGGGCCTGCAGCCAGTGAAACGCGAAGGCTACTTCACCGACCTCGTCAACGAGCGAGCGGTAAAATTTGTCCGCGACCACGCGAAGCATCCGTTTTTCCTCTACGTGCCCCACCTTGCCGTGCATGCCCCGTTCCAGCCGCCTGACGCGCCGCAGACTCCGTTTGTGACCAAGGACACGATGCTCCACGGAAGCCGCGCGATTTACCGCGCGATGCTCGAACGCGTCGACCGCGGCGTCGGCGAGATCTTGGCTGAGCTCGAACGTCAGGGCATCGCCGAAAACACCCTCGTCGTTTTCTCCAGTGACAACGGCGGTGAGCGTTGGTCGAGCAACGCCCCGCTCTTCCATCACAAGGCCACCCTTTGGGAAGGCGGCATTCGTGTACCCTGTCTCATGCGGTGGCCCGCGAAACTCCCGCGCGGAAAGACGTCCGCCCAGCCGGCCATCACGATGGACCTCCATGCAACCTTTCTCGCGGCCGCCGGTGTCGCCGCGCCGACCACCAAACCCCTCGACGGACTCGACCTCCTCCCCTTGCTCACCGCACCCGCCGGCACCGCACCACGCGAGCGCACATTCTATTGGCGCATGGATCGTTCGAATCGCAAGCAGCGCGCGATCCGCGAAGGCGAATGGAAATACCTCAACGACGGCAACACGATGGACCTGTTGTTCAATCTCACCGCCGACATCGGTGAGCGCACCAACCTCAACTACCTCCACCCCGAGATCACCGTGCGCCTGAAAAAGAAACTCGCCGCGTGGGAAGCCGCGATGGATGCCTCCGACCGCGAGATCCTCGTGCGCTGAATCATCGCTCGGACCAGCGATACCGCGGTCACCAACCCACGCGGCCACATCAAGGCGACTTATGTGTTCCAAGCCCAGGGCGGCGCCCCATAGGCGCTAACTTAATGATTGCCGTCACAGTCATGAGAGCAGTATCAAGCCGGCATGAAAGCCGTGACGAACTTGCTCGAGGAGGAATGGGAATTTATTACCGACTTGCTGCCGAAAGACTGGCGCGAGCAA
>SYGN01000164.1 GCA_005799525.1 Opitutaceae bacterium
CCGGCCTTGAGCGACGAGAGAATGAGCTTGTTGTCGCCCCAGATGAGTTTGTTGGTCCAGCCCCTCACCTGCCGGCCGCCGCCGTCGAGAGCGAGTTCTTCGTCGGCGGACTTTTCTCTCCGTGGCTCGTCGATGTGTTCGAGCGTCCGAAACGGGAGGATGGTGGTGCAGACTTCGCGGGTCTTGCCGTTCCAAACAAGTTCCACCTCGCGTTTGTCGGCGAAGAGGAGGAAGCGGTATTTCTCCGGGAGCGGCTTGCCCTGCTCGATGAGCTTGATGAGGTCGCGTTTCTCCGCGTCGGAAAATTCGTAGCGGTCGGTGTCGTTGGGGCGCGCCATGGTCAGGATTTGTTGTCGGTGAAGCTGGCGGTGAGGGCCGCGAAGGTCGTGGGCCGGTGCTGCTCGAAGCCGGCCTGATCCACGTAAACGAAGGCGTAGCGCTGGGCGGGCGTGCCGCCCTCGGCGGACTCGGCGGCGGTGGCGTCGGCGCACCATTGTTTCAGGCGTGCCATCTTCTGCGGGAGGTCGAGCTCCTCCCGTCCCTTGGTCTCGACGAGCCAGACTACACCGTCGGCGGTGCGGACAATGAAATCGGTGTGGTAGTTGGCGAGGTCGCCGTTGGGCGGACATAGTCGAGCTTGAAGCCGACAGCCAGGTAGTTCTTGGCGAAGGCCGACACGTCGGGCGCGGCTTCGAGGAAGTAGGCGAAGCGCAGCTCGAAATTTCCCTCGCGCGGCTCGCCGACGATTTTATTGAAGAGGCTTTTCTGCGGGATGACGTGCTGGCGGTAGTCGGTGCGGAAGGGCCGAGTGTCTTTCAGGCGGATGCGGTCCTCGCTGCGCGTGGTGCCGGTCTCCTCGATGGTGAGGGCGTTGATGGCGGCCTTGAACGTGTCGTAGAGAATCTTGCCGGCATCGGGCTCGGAGAGATTGCGTAGCACGACCGGGTCCCCGAGATCCCCGGGCGACGGCGCGAAGAGCCGGTCGCGCATGAAGTCGCGGACTTTCGGGTAGAGCGCCTCGTAGCCGCCGACGAGACGGAGGTCTTTCAGCAACTGCCGCGCGAAAAAGGGGACGACGGAGCGGTAGTCGGCGACGCCCGCGCCATCGAGCGTGATGGTGTGATGCACCTCGGCATCGAGCATCGTCTTGAAGACAATCTCGCGTGTCTCGTCCGGCGTGAACGGTTTCAGCGGGAGCGTGCGATTGCCGAACGTCGCGGGATCAAGTGTGGCGAGATTCTTGAATTCACGCTGATAGCGGCGCGTGAGGCGCGGGAGCGGAATGTCGAGGGCATCGACGTCCTTGGATTCGTCCTCGGCGTCCACCTCGACGATGATCGATTCGTGGCGCTCGGTGCCCTGACCCATCGGCACGCGCTCGAAGCTGACGCACTCGCTCTGGATGGACTCGACGAAATCCATGAAGGCAGGCGTGCCCATGACGGACACGGTCTCGCGCACGGTGTCGTTGCCGAAATACATCCGGCGCAGGCCGCGGCCAAGCGTCTGCTCGGGGAGAATGTCGCTCTTCGATGCGTAGGCGCGGAGGCCGCAGATGACGGTGACGTTACGGACATCCCAGCCCTCCTTGAGCATGAGGACGGAAACGATGGCCTTGTAGGGCGACTTGAGGGTGTCGATGGGGTTGGCCTCTTAGCGGAGCTTTTCGAGCTCCTCTGTGTTCTTGCCGAAGGCGGCTTCGGAAATCTCGCCGTTGTTCTTGGTGTGAATGACGAGCACGGCGCCCTGCAACTCGGGGCAGATTTTCTGGAGGTATTCGCCGACCTCGTCGCAGTTACGCGTGTCGTCCACCATGACGAAGAGCACGGCCTTTTTGCCGAGGGCGTGGTGCTCGGCCTGGCTCTTGCGCCACTCCTCGACGCCGAGGCGGAGGTAGTCGTCGTATTTCTCGGTGAAGATCGAGCTCTTGCGGTCGGCGAGTTTCGCGCGGCTGGCGGCGTCGGGGAGAACGGGGTGCTTGACGACGTCCTGGTGGATGGCCTCGACGAGCGGGTAATCGGAAACGGTCTGGACGAAGATGGCGCCGTTGTCGTGACGCGGGGTGGCGGTGACGTCGATCTGTAGCGCGAGGCGGCGGTCCTTCTGGAGCATCTTGTGGTGGATCTCATCGATAGATTTGAACCATGCCATGCGTGGGTCGTGGATGTGGTGCGCCTCGTCGTTGAAGACGGCGAGTTCCTCAATCTCGCGGACGAATCGGACTCGTAGAGGCGGTGGAAGAAACTCCACGCGATGAGGAGCGAAAGGACCTTGGTCTTGCCAGCGCCGGTCGCGAGTTTGAGGACGTAGCGCGGCCAGTCCTCGTCGAACATGCCGCTGGACACGGCCCCGGAGGCGTCGAAACGGAACAGATCGTATTTGTCGCGGGCGCGGCGGACCTCGTGCAGCCAGATAACGGTCTCAACGGCTTCGCGCTGAGCGAAGTAGTAGCGGAAGGGGGAGAGCGTGTGATCGGCGTTCTCGATCAGATGCTCGGTGTCGAACCAGTGGCGCAGCAGCGCGAGTGAGGTAGCGGACGCGCCGGGATAGCCTTGGGTGCGCCATGCGCAGACCTCCTCGCGCACCTTCGCGACGAGCGGAGGCAGGAGTTTTTCGTAAGCGGTGCTGCGCTGCTCTTCAGCGGCAGGAAACCAACGCTGAGCGGGCACGAGCGGCTCGTAGGGCGACGCCGGAACAAAAATCGGGGTGTAAGGCCACAGGGCATGAACATCCACGTGGTGTTCGACACTCTGTCGGACGGCTGGCCCTGTGTGGGCTCTTATCGGTGCCTGAAAACAAAGAGGGAGCGTGTCTACACACGCCCCGCAACAGTCACCGCTAAGAGCCCACATAGGAGCGCTATCAACACGCCCCCAATCGGGGGCGTGCATCGAGCGAGTCCTGTGATCGAAATTAGCGGTTTCGTTGCGGACAGCAGCCGAAGCTACGCGAAATGAATCCAGAGCTTGGTTAGGTCAGGTGGTCGGAATGAGAGTGAGTTTTCGGTGAACGGGAAAGGAAGTAGGGGCGCACGCGGGGGAGGGCAAGCGCGGCGCGGAAAATGTTGCGCGGAAAATATTGTGGGTAGAGGCGAACGGCGGAGCGGATATCGAGTGAGGGGGGGCGGCCATGCGGGCGTTGATTTGCTCGGCACGACGTCCGGGGTGATGAGGAGGGCGGTGACGCGGTGGCGGCTCGGCGGCGAGCGCCGGCCCTACTTTTTCTTGTAGACCGCCGCCGGATCGAAGAGAGGTTTGCTCGTGAACTGGAGTTTGAAGGACGCGGGGTCGGCGGGGTTCACGGCGTCGGCGAGTTTCCGGTAGAAACAGGATTTGTAGCCGTTGTGGCAGCTCGCGTTGGCGGTGCCGGACTGCTCGACCTTGATGAGGAGCACGTCCTGATCGCAGTCGGTGCGGACTTCGCGGAGGTGTTGCACGTTGCCGGACTCTTCGCCTTTGACCCAAAGCTTGTTGCGCGAGCGGCTCCAGTAGGTGGCTTTTTTGGTGCGGAGCGTGTGCGCGAGCGACTCGGCATTCATGAACGCGAACATCAGCACTTCGCCCGTGTGCACGTCTTGGGTGATGCAGGGGATCAAGCCGTCGGGGTCGAATTTCGGCTGCAACGTCGAGCCGAGTTCGATGTCGGTGGTCGTGGTGCGGGCGGGGAAGACGTAGGTGCTCATGAATGGAGAAATGCGTGATGGAAGAGCGTGCAGGTAGGCGATGGGAAAATGAAAGGTCGGCGAATCGCCCGCAAGCGGGCTCCTACCTCGGACTCGTGTAGGCCCGCATTCATCGACTCACGTGGCCGCGAGTCGCCGCAAATAGTCGTAACTGTAGAGGCCGGTGTTGTGGCCGTCGCTAAAATCGAAACGGATCGCGTAGTTGCCGACGATGGCCCAGCCGACGACTCGCACGCCGGGAAATTTCTTCGGGCCGTCGCCGCCGTATTTGTTCCCGAGGATGTCGGTCTCCCCGATGTTGGCGGCGCTGGGCGAGGCGGCGCGGAGTTTCTCGAAGGTTAGGTAGCTTTCCGCCCCATCGTCCCAGACGATGGCGACTTCGGTGCCGATGAGCTGGAGGTTGGTGGGCGCGTGCATGGTGCGGGGCGGTCAGGTAGAATTTATTCGATGCAGAAGGACAGCAAATTTTCCGGGGTCTGGTTCCCGACGGCCGAGCGGACGACGAGGAATCCCGGCACAACCTGAGCCCGATCAGGTGGAGGCGATGGCCGGATAACGGGCGAGCGCGCCGTGGGCGTTCAGTTGGGTGGAGGAGACCGCGCTGGCCGCGCCGATATCCGGATGGGCGGCGCAGAACGCAGCGATTTCCTCCTCAGAAAAAACAAAAAACGCCGTGGAAAGCGCGTCCGACAGTGCGGCGGTCGGAGCGAGGGCCCAGGTGCGGGTGGCGCGCGGCGAGGGTGCACCGGTGCGGGGATCGATGAGGTGGGTGCCTAGCACGGCGATGCCAGAACCACTGAGCGCGATGTCCGTGAGCGCGAGCAACCGGTGCGTCACGTCTTCTCCGATACCGATGGGCCAGCCGGTGTGTCCGGCGGGAGCTGCCAGAGTGAGGGCGGTGCTGCCGCCACTTTGCAGGCAGGCGTTGGTGATGGCCCACTCGCGAAGTTGTGCGGCCATGCAGTCGAGGGCGTAGCCTTTGCCGACGGCACCGAGGTCGAGGTGCAGTCGAGCGGTGTGCGACGTGAGCGTGTGGGCGGCTGGGTCGAGGGTGAAGAGGGGTGCGTCCGCGGGTTGATCAGGGAAGCGCTCCGAGGCGTAGGCGGCATCGAAGGCGCGATCGGTCGCGAGGGAGGCGTCGGCGGCGATGAGCAGGACGTCGAGCGCATCTTCACCGATGGAGATCGTTTCGCCGGCGGCGAGCCGGTTAGCGCGGGCGATATCGCTGGATTCGACGTAGCGGCTGAGTTCGCTTTCCAGACGGTCGAGCTCACGGAAAGCGGCGGCGGCGGCCTGGCGCGCATAGTCGCGGGGGTGGTCGGCGATGACGATGGCGAAGGTGGTGGCCATCGCTTCGTGGTGAAATTCGGGCCAGTTCATGGCCGGGCGCGGAGGATGCGGCGTAGGCGAAACATCGCTAGCGTGGGGCGCAGCCAGAGTCGGCGGAGGCCGTATTTGGCTTCGCCACGGGTGCGCGGGTGGTGGCGCACGCGGAATTCACCGAGGCGAAAACCGGCGGCAACGACAATAGCGGGGAGAAACGATTGCAGCAGTTCGAAGGGGAAGAGGCAGGCAACGACTTCGCGGCGCATCACGCGAAGTTGGCAGCCGCTGTCGTGGAGGTGGTCGCCGAGGACGCGGCCGCGGACGAGATTAGCGAGGCGCGACATGCGGCGGCGGAGCCACGAGTCGTGGCGGTCGTGGCGCCAGCCGCAGGCGACATCGAGCGTGCCGGCCTCGACAGGGGCGAGCAGGAGAGGGAAATCGCGCGGGTCGTTCTGGCCGTCGCCGTCCATGGCGAGGAGAATTTCGCCGCGGGCGGAACGGAGTCCGTCAAGGAGCGCGGTGGCTTGCCCGAGGTTGCGCGGTTGGTGGAGTGCGCGGCATTGTGGCCACCGGGTGATGCAGGCGGAGATTTCGGCGGCGGTGGCGTCGGTGCTGCCGTCGTTGACCAGAATGATCTCATAGCCGCGCAAGAGAGTGTCGAGGACTTCGACGGCGGCGGCGATGAGAGGGGAAATGTTGCCCGCTTCATTGTAGAAAGGGACGACGAGGGAGTAGCGTGGGGGCGGCGTCATGGGACTGTGGTGACAGGCGTGAACACCACGCAGAGGAACCCGGGGCGAAGTCCAAGGTAGGATTCGTGGTAGTCGCCGTGGAGGCGGGCGCGAACGGCGACGGCGTGGGTGGCCGAAGCGATGACGAGGGCGCCATCGCAGTCGGCCGGTGGCGAAGACCAGTAGCCAACGGCGGCCGCCGGGACGGCGCGCAGATACCACGGGAGCGGCCAATACTCCTCGCTGATCACGCGGATGGTGCCGGCGGGAGTGCGGGCAAGGGCGGAGTCGGCGAGCGGGCGGATTTTACGGACGTCGGGGGAGCTGTGGACGTAAGCGTAGGGATTGCGAGCGTCGGCGGGGCGGAGGAAGACGGCGAGGTTGGTTTGGTTGATTTGCAGGAAGAGGGCCCCGCCGGCGACGCCCACGGCGAGTGGGCGGAATGGGAGGGTGGCGAGTGCACCGACGGCGAGGATGGCGAAGCCGGGCACGAGGTGAACGGCGTGCCACGGAGTTTTGTAGGGCGTGAGCGAGAGGGCGACGACGACGAGCAACGTGTAAAGGGCGGCCCAGCGGAGAATCTTTTGGTGCTTGGCAAACGCGACGATAAAGCCGACGGCGGCGAGGAGGGCGAAGGCGAGCTGTTGCCAGAGCAGTCCGCCTTCGCGGTGCCAGCCGAAGAGACTCAAATAATACCACCACGGCTTTTCGTGTCCGCTGGTGCCAGTGGCTGCGCGACCGGAGGCGTGGGTGTAGGTGGCGATGGCGTCGCGGAGGCCGGTAAGGTGAGCGCCAAACGAGCAGTAGAAGAGTGCGGCGACGAGCAGAGCGGAGGACAGAGCGAGGACGAGGTCGCGAGTGAGGCGGGCCGAGGCCGGGCGCGCGCGGGTCACGGCGAGCAGGGCGAGGAGGGCGGAAAACGCGAAGAGCGGCGTGCTCGCCTTGGTCGCTTGCATGAGGCCCGCGCACGCGCCAGCGGCGATGATCCATGTCGGGCTTCCCGTGTGCCACCAACGTTGGGCGCAGATGAGCGCGGCGAGGAAAAAGGTGACGAGGAGGGTTTCTTGGACGAAGTAGCGGCTGTAGTAGACCGAAGCGGGAGCGACTGCCATGAGTGCGGCGGCGGCGAGGGCGGGCCAGTGACCGAGGGGCGAGGCGAGGGCGAAGAGCAGCAAGACGCTGAGTGTCCCGGCGAGTGCGGGCACGAGGCGGACGGTGGTTTCGTCGAGCGAGGCGATGGTCGTTTGGCCACGTGCCCAAGCGATCGGTAGTGCGGCGTAGTAAAGAGTGGGGCCGTGATGGTCGCGGGGGTCGAAGGCGTAGCGACCGTGTTCGAGCAGGTCACCGACTTTGATGGCCTGATTGGCCTCGTCGGCATGCATCGGGCGCCGCGCGAGGTCATGGGTCCGGAGCCAGAGCGCGACCAACGCGACCAGCGCGAGGGGCAGGAAACGAAGCAGATGCGTGGGTGCGGCAGCCAAGGTGGATGCAGACAACACGAAAACATTTCCGGTGCGAAGCGAAGAATCGGCCTGATTCGCCGGTAGGTGATATTTGAGGTGCTGCTTCGTGGGGGCGGTGGATTATCTGTAGGCGAGATCACCGGGCACAAGAAAAGGCGGATTTTCATCCGCCCTTCTTTTTTTGGACGAAACTCTGACGCGTTCCGCTACGGATCGGAGAACGCTTTACTTCGCGACTGAGCCGTGAACTTCGACTTCGCAGTAGTGATTCAGTTCGTCGGACGTGTTGCCGTTGCTATAGAGACGGACGTAGCGACCTACGGCACCCTTCGCTTCGAAGAGGCGGCCTTCGAAATTCTCGATGTAAGCGAGATCCTTGCCCTTGCCGAGTTTCGAGGAGTTGTCGTCGTCGTTGTTATAGACGGTCGTGACGCCGGTCTTGAAATCCTTGTCGTTCGACACCTGCACCACGACGTCGTGGTACACGCGCGCCTGGGAATGGAAGTGCCAGATGGCGATGGCGGCGACTTTGGCGGAGGCACCGAGGTCGACCTGCACCCATTGAGGGGTCGGCCCGAGCTCCACGTAGGTGCCGTCCGTGCCGGATTTGTCACCGTCGGTGAGGAAGGTGAGTTCGCCGATGACGGGGAGAGGGTCACTGCTGGTGACGGTTTTGCCCTTGGAGAGATTGACGGTGCCGGCGGGGACCATGAGGTCGGGACGTTT
Source organism: Opitutaceae bacterium (assembly GCA_005799525.1). Lineage (GTDB taxonomy): Bacteria > Verrucomicrobiota > Verrucomicrobiia > Opitutales > Opitutaceae > GAS368. The sequence goes on from SYGN01000164.1 coordinate 7,929, forward strand.
GCCGGAGCGGGGTTTCTCGAGGTTTGGAAGTTGGATGGGGCGGGGAGTGCCGGCGAAGAGTGGCTTGGGCAGCTCCAGTTTGAGCGGGACTTGGTCCGCAGCTTGGGCCGCGCTCGTGAGCGCGATGAGGGCGAGGAGGAGAGACAGACGGGAACGTTTCATGGTAAGGATCGGGAGGAAGAGTTTAGATCAGGCGATGAAATCGCCGGGCGCAAAGGTGAGGGTCTTTTGCGCGGCGACGGCTTCGTTGATCTTGAGAATGGTGACGGCGGTGGCAAATGCGGATTCCCCGGAGCAGTTGAGTGGAGTGCCCTTGCGGATCGCGTCGAAAAAGTTTTCGAGGTGGGGCTGGTGAATCGCCTTGTCGAGGGTGACCGGAATATCCCACGCGGAGAGTGCGGCGGTCTCTCGGACGTCGACGGTGGACTTGGACGGGCCGCCGAGTTTCTTAACGCCCACTTTTTCCCATGGTTTGACGGCCGGAGGAGCGCCTTCGCCAGACAGAGGAGCGGCCACGACGCCCTTGGTGGTCCACTCGTCCCACTCGGGAGCGCGGGCTTCGCGGTAGAGTTTGGTCGCTTTCGGGCTCTCCGAAATTTTCAGCGCACCTTCGTCGCCCATGAAATATTCATGATAGCCTCCGCCGGCACTGGTGGTGGTGAGCACGTTATAGGTGGCGCGGACGATGCCTTCCTTGGTGGGATACTCGAAGATGGCGATCGCGTTGTCGTACCATTCGTGAGTTTTGTAGTAATCAACGCCGCCGCTGGCCATGCAGGAGCTGGGATTGACGCCGAGCATCCAATTGTAAACATCGACTTGGTGGGCTCCGAGGTCGGACATGGGGCCGCCGGCATATTTCTTAAACCAACGCCAATTGCGAAACTCGTGCATGCTGGCGTAGCCGTATTCGGCGAGTTTGGCGTCCGTGAGACCTTTGCCGACGGGGAAGCCGAGGTCGGCGGAGACGGCGCGGTGCCATTCGCCGGTGATGTTCGTGATCCGGCCGAGGAGGCGATTGCCAGTGACGATCTTTTCCTTCGCGTGTTGATAGCGAGGATTGCTGCGGCGCTGGTGCCCCAGTTGTAGTAGCTTCTTGGATTCGCGCGAGGCGACCACCATGGAGCGGGCGCCTTCCACGGTGTTGGACATGAGTTTCTCGCAGTAAACGTGCTTGCCGGCCTTGTGTGCGGCGACGGTGTGTTCGGCGTGCTTGAAGTCGGGCGTCGCGATAATCACGGCGTCGATATCCTTCACGGTGGCGAGCAACTCGCGGTAGTCCTCGAACGGCTTCGGATCGTGGCCGAACTTCTTCAGGATGTTCTCCGCGTAGTTGCGGTTGACGGGCCAGATATCGCAGACGGCTTTGAAGCGGACGCCGGGGATTTTCAGCGCAGCATTGATCAGAATGCGGCCCTGTTCACCGCAGCCGATGACGGCCACGTTGACTTGATCGGATCCCGTGCCGTCGGCACCGCGGGCCACGTAGGGGGCAGCGGCGATGAAGGCTCCGAGCTTGGCGCTCGTGCTGAGGAAATCACGGCGGGTGAGGGGAGTGGATGAGAGGTCGGACATGGCGGGTCGTGGGCTTTTGGTTTGAACTAGGTTAGTCTCGGGCGAGGGCGAAACGGTTGTATTGAACGAGCAAGAGGCCGCCGATTGCCAGGATGACGTGCATGCCGAGCCACGCGACGCCTTCGCCTTCTTGGACCACCATGAGGCCGAAAGAAAGTGCGACGTAGAGGAGACCGTGGGCGAGGAGCGTGAGACGCGTTTTGATTCCAAGGAGGAGGGTCACGCCGACGAGGATCAGCAGGTAGCCGATGCTGTGGGCGAAGGGCCTCGTGATCCAAAGCGGGAGAAATGACGCGCCGGTGATACCGGAGGCCATGCGTCCCATGTTTTCGTAATAGGCGGTGAACGAGTAGGTACCCCCTTTTTCAAATTTTTCGAGGCCCGCGAACACCGCGCGGAGGCCGAGCCAGAGGCGGATGAGGAAAAACGCGTAGGTATATTCGCAACGCGTGTGGTTGGGGGAGGATTCGCTCATGATTTTTTGGTTGGGAGGGATAGAAACAAGAGAAGGGGAGAATGCTTGCGGTTGGGAGGGGTGGGGAGGGTGGCCGGCAATTCTGATGGTCGTGTTTGGGGAGGGATCAAGCTGAACGGGAAGGGAGGGTGAACGACGTGGAAGTCAATTCGTATGGATTTATCGCGGGTGACGTCGAGCCTGAGTTTCGAAAAGACGAAAACAATGCGGCGCGCGTTTCGGGCGGGAGCGTTATTTATGCCCAACGGTCAACACCCCGAAGCGTGCCGCGGCTGGTTGTGAGCGTGAGCGTGCGGGCTTGCTCGCGACGATGGGCGAATGAGCGTCAAGCTGGCCGAAATCATCTCCCACGTGCCGATCATTCGCGGGATTAATGACCTCGTTTCGAACGGTCGGATGTCGGCTCGAGATCCGCGGCTCGCTGCGTGCTCCGTGCGAACGTGATCCGCGGTGGCCGAGGGGCGGACCGGACCTTTTTTATGGGCATTTTGAAGGGGAAATTTTCGAGCGCGAAGAACTCGTGAGCAAAAAAACGTATTTTCAAAGGTAAATTCCTTGACGATGGGATAAAATGGGGGAAAATGTTGTGAAATGGGATTCCAAGAATCCCGAGCACCCATGCCGCAGGCCCAACAACCGAGTTATACGAGTCACTTCACGCACTCGTTGGACGATCGGAATCGCCTCACGATTCCGTCGGCTTGGAGGTTCGCGCACGATGCCGACGATGTGTTGCTGGCGGTTCCGCAAAATGGACGAAACGGAAATTACATCGCGGTGTTGCCGCCAGCCGAGGCGGCGAAATTGCGTGCGAAAATCGAACTCGTCGCGCTGAGCGACCATGCCGGCCAGGACTTCATCGCGACCTATTTTGCACAGACCCAGCAGCTGTGGTTCGACAAAGCGGGGCGCATCTCGATTAATGCTGAACTGCTCGCCCACGCCGGAATCAAGGGCGGCGACAAAAGTGGTGAGGCGGTCCTCGTCGGCGGTTTCACGAAGTTCAATGTCTACAATCCCGCGTGCTGGACGGAAGTCCAGGCGAGTGCGGTCAAGGAAAAGGGCGAGACGATGCGCCGACTCGGAATTTAACCCATGCTTCGCTCTACCGAAATCAAAGTTGCCGTCGCGAGCCTACCTGTGCGCAAGATGGTCGTCGTTCCGTCCGCGCTCGCCCTTGCGTCCCGGCGTGGGTTGCCGGCGTGGATCGCCGCCGCCGGGCGCACGGTGGCATTTCCCGCCGCGACGGTGACCTCCCGGGTGCGCGACGGGCTCGTGCTTCGCGCCGTGGGCGTGAAGGGAAAGGCCACAGTGAGAAAAACGTCCCATGGCGCTCGGTGAGATTTTTCCTGCGACCATGACCTTTGGTCATCAACCTGTGTTACTGCGCGAAGTGCTCGAGCTGCTGGCTCCGCGCACGACGGGGCGCTACTTGGACTGCACCTTTGGGGGCGGTGGTCACACGCGGGCGATCCTCGCAGCCGCGCCGGACTCTCACGTGATCGCGCTCGATCGTGATCCGGCCGCCGCGCCGCGGGCCGCCGCTTTGAGTGCTGAGTTCGCCGGACGATTTGAACTGGTCGATCGCGACTTTGGCCTGCTCGCGGCTTGGCCGCCTGAGGGCTTCGACGGCATCCTCTTCGACTTTGGCGTTTCGTCGTTTCAGCTCGACGAGACGGAGCGCGGCTTCTCCTTCCGGCACGATGCGCCGGCGGACATGCGCATGGACCCGCGCAGTGGCGTGCCCGCGAGCCGCTGGCTGGAGACTGCGACGGAAGCGATGCTCGTCTGGGCGGTGCGGGATTGCGGGGAAGAGCAGTATTGGCGGAGCGTGGTGCGCGGGTTGATGGCGGCTCGCGGCACCGGTGCGCTCGCCCGCACGTCATCCCTTGCGGCGGTCATCGCCGAGGCGATTCCGCCGCGTGATCGCCACGCTTCGAAGATCCATCCGGCGACGCGCACATTTCAGGGTATGCGGATCGCCGTGAACGACGAGCTCGGAGCGATCGAGCGCGCGTTGCCCGCGGCCTTTGAGAAGCTCGCCCCGGGTGGCGTCCTGTGTGTGATCAGCTTCCACTCGCTGGAAGACCGGCCGGTGAAGCAATTTTTCCGTCGCATGTGCGGTCAGCCAGAGACCGCGACCGACAGCCTTCCGCAGGATCTGCGCGTCAAGCTGGCTGAGCCGCTCACCCGCAAGCCCACGACGCCGAGTGAGGCTGAGATCGCCCATAATTCCCGCAGCCGTTCGGCCAAGCTTCGCGCGCTGCGCAAGCTTTGAGCCGCCGCACCTTTTCCTCCGCTCCCAACGTTCAGCCCGCTCCACCCCATGCGCAAAAACGATAACCATGCGTTTGTTAATCAAGTGCTCGTTTGCCTTCTCGTCACCTTTGGCTGCGGAGGCGCCCTCGGTCTCGGTGCCGTGTGGGTGCGTCACCAGATTTCTGTGACCGCAAAATCCAACCGCGCGCTCCAGACCAGTATCGCCGAAGTGAAGCGCCGTTTGGATGCCACCGCGGCGATCGTCGAGTCCGAACAAAGCTATGACGCGTTGACGCGCCGCAACGCCGCATGGCGCCTGGGGCTCGCGCCGGCAACTGACACGCAAGTCCTGCGGGTGACCGAAGATCCGGTGATGCGGCTCGCGCGTCGCCGTGACCGCAACCTTTTCAACGACGGGTTTATGCCCGTCACGTTTCGAGTCGCCCGGGGCAACTAGACGATGTCGAAGGGCTTCGCTTCCAACTATCGGATCGTCCTGCTCGCGGGCGCGCTCCTGCTGTGCTTTGGATTCGTGGGCGCGCGGCTGGTGTGGCTGCACGTCATCCATCGCGACGAACTCCTCGGCAGTATCGTCAAAACTCGCCAGCAGCTGATCGTCGACCCCTCGCGGCGCGGTGACATCTTTGACGCGCGTGGGGCCCGGCTCGCGACCAGCCGTTCGGTGCTCCAACTCGGCGTCGATCCGCATTCGCTGCGCAAGGAAGACGAGAAAAAATGGCCGCAACTCGCCGCGTTGATCGGGAAATCCGAAACCGAGTTGCGCCGAATCTTTACCACCAAGTTCCGGACGGCATCGTCCGCGATGCCGGGCGCTGCGCCTTCGTTCGGCACCGCGCCGACCGCAGCCGTGACGGGCTTGGTGTTCAATTTCAAAGGGGCAACCGCCGGCACCTTCGGACCGGCGCTGCCGGCGGTCGCTGAGTCCACGGCGGAGGCGACCGACCTCACTGCTGATCCCGCTGATGCGGTTACCAGCCCGTCGTTTGCCATTTCCGTGCCTGCCAGTGCCACCGACGATACGGAGTATGAAGCGGACGTGGACGCGGACGGCCGTCGGAAGATTCAATGGGCGAAAATCGCGGATGAAATTTCGGAGTCCACCTACGACGAGGTTAAGAAACTTGGGATCAAGGGCGTGTACGCCACTGGCAGTTTCCGCCGGGCCTACCCGCACAACCAACTCGGCTCCCATTTAGTGGGTTTTGTCGACCAGACGCAGCGACCGATGGCTGGGGTGGAACGTTTCGCCGATTTCTATCTGCGCGGCCAAGATGGCTGGCGCGAAGGCGAGCGTGATGGGCGCGCGAAAGAACTTCCGCAATTCAGCAGCCGTGCCGTCGAGCGCGTCGATGGTTACGGTGTCAGGCTCTCCCTTGACACCAACGTCCAAAACATCATCGAGCGCGAACTCGCCTACATTGCCGAAAAGTATCGCCCGCTGAAGGCGACCATTGTCGTGAGTCGTGCGGACGACGGTTTCATTTTGGGACTCGGCAATTACCCGACGTTCAATCCCAACGAATACAACAAGGTTCCGCCCGACCAGCTGGCGCGCTTGAAGAACATCGCCGTGGCTGACGTCTATGAACCGGGTTCCGTCTTTAAGATTGTCGCGGCGGCGGCGGCGCTCGACCAGGGGCTGGTGACGCCGAACAGCCTCTTCGACTGCTCGATGGCGAAGATCGAATATCGGAACAAGCTGCGCGGTCTGCCCCGTGAGGACCACGCCTTCGACCACCCATTGTCGGTCGCTGAAATTATTTCACGTTCCAGCAATCGCGGAGCCGCCCAACTCGGGATGAAGCTCGGTGAACAACGCTTTTACGACTACGTGCGCGCGTTCGGCTTTGGCCAAAAGACCGGATTTCCCGGCGGCCACGAGGCGCCCGGCATTCTGAGCCCGCCGAAACGTTGGGATGATCTGACGATCACGCGCATGCCCATGGGCCAAAGTATCGCCGTGACGGTCTTGCAAATGCACCAAGCGATGGGGGTCATCGCGAGCGGCGGTGTGCTGCTCGAGCCCCAGATCCTTCGTGATGTCCGCGATTCGGCGGGTGTGCCGCTCTACGGCTTCGAGCGAAAGGAAATCCGCCGCGTCATTTCCGAGCGCACCGCGCGCACGATGGCAGAGTTGCTCACGCATTGTGCGATGGTGGGCGGAACCGCGCCCGAAGCGGCGATCCCCGGCTATGAAGTCGCGGGCAAGACCGGCACGACTCAGAAATATCTACCCGAGCTAATGCCCAGTGGAAAAATCAAGCTCATGCCCTCGCGCAAACACCACGTCGCGTCCTTCGTCGGATTCTTTCCGGCGAGCCGCCCGCAGATCGTGATCTCCGTCATTGTGGACGATGCCGATGCCGCGTGCCCAGGCGGGATCGCCTATGGCGGCAAGGTCGCCGCGCCTTCCTTTCGCCGCATCGGTGAACAACTCATCCCCCTGCTCGACCGTAGTGCCGGCAGCCGCACGTCGCCGGCGTCGACCGTCAACCGCGTCGCCCTCCAAGGAATCCGCCCGTGATCGGCTATCTCACTTATAATTATTCGCTCATTCACACGTTCCAGCCCAGCCCGGTGCGCCGGACCCGTGGTGAAACGCTCGCCCTCAATCGCGTCTTCAAGCTGGCGCCGAAACTTTCCGACTATTTTCGCGAAGATGAAATCGTCGCCGTCAAGGGTGAGCTGGAGCGTCCGATCTCGGGTCTCGCCATCGACAGCCGTCGGGTGGTGCCAGGCAACGTGTTCTTTGCGCTCCCCGGCCGGCGGGCCGATGGTGTTTCCTGCGTAGATGAAGCCATCAGCCGCGGCGCCGTGGCGATTGTCGCGCAAAAAATACCCCCGTTTCCGCCGGCGAAAGTGACGTTCATCCGCGTCGGTGATGCGCGCCAAGCCCTCGCGCTGGTCGCCCAGCGTTACTACAAGTTTCCTGATCGGGATATGACGGTGATCGGCGTGACTGGCACCAGCGGCAAGACGACGGTCGCGCACATCCTGAAACATTTTCTCAACGGAGATCAGCGAGTCGGGCTGCTCGGCACGATCAGCTACGAACTGGGCAACCGGATCGTGCCCTCGTATCAGACGACGCCCGGGGCACTCGACGTTTACGGTCTGATGGCGCAGATGCGCGAAGCCGGGTGCAAACACGCGGTGGTGGAGGTGAGCTCGCACGGGATTGATCAACAGCGCGTGCAGGGCGTTCACTTCGCGGCCGCGGTCTTTACGAATCTGTCGAGCGACCATCTCGATTACCACCAGACACTGACCGCTTATTTCGAGGTGAAGGCACGACTGTTCAACGGCAGCACTGGGGCGCCGCCCAAGGTCGCGGTCGTCAATCTCGACGATCCGCACGGCGCCACACTCGTGGCGAAGATTTCCACCGAAGTCCCCGGCGCCCGCGTCGTGACGTTTGGTGAAGATTCCCGCGCCCTCGTCCGCGCCGAAAACGTGCAGCTCACGGCCGCCTGCGCTAGGTTCAAGCTCATCTGGCCGCAAGGGGAGATGCTGATCGATTCGCCGCTGGTCGGTCGTTACCACGTGAGCAATCTGCTCGCCGCCATCGCCACCGCGTGGGGCCTCGGACGCGATCCGGTCGTGTTTCTCGCCAAACTTCGTGCGCTCAAGGATGTGCCGGGCCGCTTGGAGCGAATCGACGAAGGCCAACGCTTCAACTTGCTCGTCGATCACGCGCACACCGAGGATGCTTTGCGGAATGTCCTCGGTATGCTGCGCGCCATTACACCAGGCAAGGTGCACGTCGTGTTCGGGTGTGGCGGCAACCGCGACCGCACCCAGCGACCGCTTATGGTCCGCGCGGTGCAAGCCTCGGCCGATCACGCCTACGCGACGGCCGACAATCCTCGCACCGAAGCGATCGCGCAAATTTTCGATGACATGAAAACCGGGGTCACCGCCCCGGACCAGATTTCCTGGATCGCTGATCGTCGTCGCGCGATCGGCGACGCCATCGAGGCGTGCCAGCCCGGGGATTCCCTGCTCATCGCCGGCACGGGCCATAAGATTGTTCAAGAATACGCCGACACGGTGTTTCCTTTCGACGACCGGCAGGTCGCGCGTGAACTCCTCCGCAGTAAGCTAACGACGACGTAAATGCCCGTGTTCTCACCAGACACCCTTGCGCAATGGACCGGTGGCCGCTGGACGGCCCCACCGTCGAGCCCGCTCACGGGCTTTGCCATCGACACGCGGGAAGTGCGCCCCGGCCAGATCTTCGTCGCCCTCAAGACGGACCTGCGTGATGGCCACGAATTTGTGGCCTCCGCGGAAGCCGCCGGTGCGAGTGCGGCGCTCGTGGCGCAACCTAACCCGGCCGTCGCGCTGCCCCAGCTCGTGGTCGCGGACCCGTTGGGCGCGTTTCAGGCGATCGCCCGAGCACATCGGCGCAATTTTCGCGGCCCCGTCATCGGTATTTCTGGCAGCGCGGGCAAAACGTCCACCAAAAATCTGCTCGCGCTCCTGCTCGGTGGCGAAGCTGGCGGGGTGCTCGCAACCGGGGGAAATTTGAACAATCACTTGGGCGTCCCACTGACACTCACGCGGCTCAATCCGGCCGAGCACGCCTTTGCCGTGATCGAGGCCGGCATCAGCGGGCCCGGGGAGATGCGCGTGCTCGCCGACATGATCGAGCCCGACGTCGCGCTCATCACGCTCGTCGCTCCCGCGCACACGCAGCAGCTCGGCGGCATTGAGGGCGTAGCGCAGGAGAAAGCCGTACTGACCGGAGCGATCCGACCTGCGGGCGTGGCGATTTTCCCGCAGCAGGTGGCGGGGTTTGCGGCGTTTCGAGACTTGGGCGTGCGGACGATGATAGTCGCACCCACCGATGTTATCGGGCCCGTTGAGCCGCCGCAGGACCATGTGTATTTTGCGGTCACGCAGCGTGGGGACTCGACCGCGATTGCGCTCGCCTCAGGCCCACCGCCGCCGTTCGTGTTTACGTTTCAGCGCGTCACCGACGGCATGGCGCAAAATGCTGCGCTCGCGATCTGCGCCGCGTTGTGGCTCGGCGTCCCGCGGGCAGCGATCCAGGTCCGACTGGCCGGCTGGTTGCCCGCGAAACTCCGCGGCGAAATCCGGCGTGAAGGCGACCGCCTCCTCTACCTCGATTGTTACAACGCCAATCCTGCCTCGATGGCCGACGCGCTCACGACGTTCACGGCGATCGCTCCAGCCGAAGAACCACGGCTCTACGTGATCGGGTGTATGGAAGAACTCGGTGCGGAAGCGCCCGCCCACCACCGCCACCTCGGCCGTTCGCTGCCGCTGCGCGAATGTGACCGGCTGTTCGTCATTGGTGCCCAAGCCCACGAGGTCTGTGCGGGTGTGCTGGAACAAGACGATTTCAAGCGCCAAATCCGTATCGTTTCGTCGTTGGAGCCGGTCGCCGCGTGTCTCGCCGAGTGGCGTGGGTCGGTCTTCATCAAGGGCAGTCGTCGTTATGAGCTCGAGCAAGTCCTCGTACACCAATCTGTCTTCGCCCTGCCATGCTGAGCTATCTCGCAGACTACGAGAATTTTTTCGGCCCGTTGCGCGTGTTTCGCTCGCAGACTTTTCGCACGGTGGGCGCGGCCGCGACGGCAGCGATGATCGGCTTTCTCATCGGGCCTTGGTTAATCGCGAAACTGGGGAAACTGAAATTTGGGCAGCATTACGATGATGATCGGACGGGGGACTTGGCTGCACGTTTTGACAAAAAAAACACGCCGACGATGGGTGGTCTCCTCATTTTTGCAGCGTTATTTTTCAGTTCGTTCCTGTGGGCCGCCCCAAATATCTGGGTCGTCATCGCGCTCTTTGTCTACACGGCGCTGACTGCCGTGGGTTTCCGTGACGATTGGCTCAAGGTGGTCCGGAAGAATCGCCACGGCATTTCCTCGCGGGAGAAAATTTTCTGGCAGACGCTGGTCACGATTCTCGCGCTCGCGGCGCTCCTGTGGCATCCGGCGAGCACGGACAAGATTCGCGAGCTATGGGTGCCGTTCGTGAAATATCCGGTGCTCACTTTCTCCGGTCTGCTGGGTCTGCCGGCGCTTTTTATTTTCATTTACCTCTGGCTCGTGGGCTTCAGCAACGCGATCAACCTGACCGACGGCCTCGATGGTCTGGCCGTCGGCTGCACCATCACGGTCACGCTTGTCTTCGGCATCATGGCCTACGTGGCGGATC
>SYGN01000165.1 GCA_005799525.1 Opitutaceae bacterium
GCTTTCTCGACGGTGTAGATGTTATCGTCTGCACGGATGCCCAAAGTGCCCGTGACGAACAACTCAGCGCCATCCCCGATCGCGAGAAATGGGGCGGCATTTAGGAGCGAGCCGGTGGTTGCGGCCGCAAGGAGAGTTAAAGCGATTTTCTTCATTTTCGTATGCGTTTCTTCGAGGGGTTGTAGGCGAAAAGTTGACGCGATCAACTCAAAAAGATGATTAGGCAAAGCTGACGTGAGGTTTAGAGGGTTACTTAAATTTCCTGTTTCTCAAAAAAGTAGCCCATCAAAAAGACATCTATTTGAATCTGCAAGACTGAAATGCAAAAGAATTACCGATGCGCGGACGGGTGGGTTATTTCGTCTGCTGGGGTGCGGTGGGTGCGAATCGGGATTTTTGGGGGGCGTTTGAACGAAACGTTCCCAAAATAGTCCGCCGCGCCGGGCCGGCGGGGTGCTGAGGCGCCGGGCATTCCGTTCCAGCCGCCAGTGGGAACTGCTGTCTGCACAGCGACCCGTTGCGGGCTGAACTGATTTGTGTGCGATATAGTTTTCCTACCCTAATGGGGGGAAAAGTTCTCCGAGCCAACGCCCCACGCCGCTCGCTTAGGAAGGATCAGGGCTTGTTTGTGGTCCATATTGCGCAGCGAGCGTGGCACGGAGCGCTGCTCGTCGCCACGATGCCTTTGTCCATCGAACATGCGGAGCACCAGCTGCTCCGCGCGGCTAAAACGTGCGCCCCGCGGCGCCCGACGGCCTTGGCGGTGCGCAAAGTATCTTCGCCCAAGGTGACGTCGCGCCGGTGGTGCGGGCGTTTTTCGACCGCGCCGCGAAGGCCGCGGATGGGCTCAACCCATTCCTTGGCGCCGAAGGCGGTGCGCTCGGCGCTGGTGACGTCGTAGGCGTAGTCGTCCTCTGTTCTTATGACCTTGCCGATTTTGAGAGAGCGGCGCTCGCGCCACACGGCGACAAACTGTCGGCCGCCGCACAGGCTGGCCTCTTCGGGGGTGACGGCTTTGCGCTGTACGTGGCAACGCTCCACCCGCGCGTCTGCCCTGTTCCAGCCGGAGTCGTATTCAGATAAACAATTCCCGGGAAAGTTTCAGGGTGGCTCGCTCGAGGACGACTTTCTGTTTGCCTTTGATCCCGAAGAGGTAGTCGGCGCTACATTCTTGAGTGGTGTCGCGCGCCGCCACTTCCTAGCGTGGCATCGCATCGGCGGTGGTGAGGCAGCCCTTGAGCACGGGTAGGTTTCCTGCAGCGGCTGGTTAGCGGGGATATCGTTGCTTTTCTCCTCGGGGGAATCTGCGCCACGCTCAGGCGCAGCCGTTGCCTGACCGCTGGGAACCACAGCAGGGCCCAGCCGTCGAGGCGGCGCGCTGCCTCGCCGGGTTTTGCCGTCGACGGCGAGCCGTTCTAGGATCGCGAGCGCCCGGTCGATGATCCATTGGCCCATAATGACGTCGAAGGCCAGCGGGTCGGCGCGATTGACCACCAAACCGAGTCGCCCGGCGCGCTGGCGCACGCTCCAGCCTCTCCACTGCTCGCGCGCCTGCACGTGCGGGGGCGGGGTGCCGCTCAGGCAAATCAACGCGACCCACTCACCGTTGAGTTCCGCGCCGTAGCGCAGGCTGCGCCCGCCGAGACGCGCGCTGCGCAGGTCATTTTTTCGACGAGCCGTTGACCGAAGTGCTCGCGCTCCGTCGTTGCGAGCAATCGCACGATCACGTGACCGAACGCCTGAACCGGAGGTTTTTCTTGCAACTGTGCCTTGCTCCCGGTTCGCACCAATCTGCGGAAAATGTTTCGTCATTTTTGGATCCGGCTCTCCAGCTCAACGCCCGCCGGCTGCAGACGAAATCGCTCTAGTGTCACGGTGAGATCGCTCGGTTGCAGTTTCACGTAGAGAGCGCAGCTGCTTTTCCGCCATCCTGGCGCCGCCGAACCACCTCGCTCTCGCTGGACTCGACCGAGCTCAAGTTCTACGTATGGGCAAGCGAAACGCTGGCTGTTGCCGCGATCCGAGCGTTCTGAGCGCACGCTTGTGCTCGCCGCCAAGCCAGTAATTATCAGCCCCAATTTAACTTTCCTCTTCGCCCCGACCCGTGTCCATGCCGCCCCTCCCAGTCATTGCCATCGTCATCCCTGTATTCAACGAGGAGGCCGTCCTGCCCGCGCTCTTTGCCCGCCTCAGCACGATCTTTGGCGCGCAACCCGCCCTCTGCGCTTGGCGCGCGGTCCTCGTCGACGATGGCAGTCGCGACCGCTCGGCCGTTCTGATCCGCGATCAGGCGGCGGCCGACCCGCGCTTCGAGCTCGTCGAGCTTTCACGCAACTTTGGTTTTCAGGCCGCACTGGCCGCAGGCCTCGCGTATGCACGCCAGGCGGACGCGATCGTGACGATGGATGCCGACCTCCAAGATCCACCCGAGGTCATCCCCCAACTCGTCGCCGCGTGGCGCGCCGGTGCCGAAATCGTCCGCGCGACCCGTCGCACGCGGGCCGAAACCGGCCTGCGCCGCGTGGGCTTCGATTTGTTTCACGGTGTCTTCGGCCGGCTCTCCGACTTTCCGATGGAGCCCAACAGTGGCACGTTTGGCTTGATCGGCCATGATGCCATCGAGGCGTTTCACCAATTGCCGGAGCGCCACCGTTTTTTCCCCGGCCTGCGCGCTTGGATCGGCTTCCCGACCACCGACGTGCTCTACGACCGCGAGGAGCGGGCTGCGGGCCAGCCGCAACAAACCTTGCGGCGGCTGGTGCGCTACGCGCTCGACGGGCTTTTTAGTTTTTCACAGCTGCCACTGCGCATGCTGACCTACACGGGGGTCTTCGTGGCGTTCATGGGTTTCGCCGCCGCCGTGTTCTACGCCGTGCGTCGTATTCTAAATATCGAGACAGCCCCCACGGGTTACACCACGCTGGTCACGATCGTGCTGTTTCTCGGTGGGGTGCAGCTCATCGGCATCGGGGTGATCGGGGAATACTTGGGGCGGGTTTACGACGAGGTGAAACAGCGCCCACTCTATGTCGTGAAGCGCCGCCCGGGCGGTCCGCGATGAGCCGCCTCCGCTGGGCGCCGCTAGCTCTGCTGGGCGCCATACTCGTGGTCGCAGGTGCCACGCAGCTGTTCTCGACGTTTATGGTCTATGACGATGAGGGCTACGTGCTCTTCTCGTTGAAGACCTTCGCCGAGGGCGGCGGGCTCTACGAACGCGTCTACAGTCAATACGGTCCATTTTTTTTCCTCCTCAACCAAGGCCTGCAGCTCGCGGGGCTCCAGTTTACAAACACTGACGGACGGCTCCTGACGCTCGTCTGCTGGCTGGGTGCCGCCGGGTTCTGCGGAGCAGCCGTCTGGCGACTCACCCGATCAATGGCCGCGACGAATTTCGTCTTCGGCGGCGTGTTCCTGCACCTCTTGCAGATGACGGATGAACCGTCGCACCCCGGCGGCCTGATCACACTCGCCACCGCCGCTGCAGCGTGGTGTGGCACGCGGTGGACGACCGCGCCGCGCCGCCTGGCACTCGCCACCGGCCTCATCGGAGGGGCACTCGTGTTGACCAAAATCAACGTCGGGGTCTTCCTCGTCGCCGGGGCCGGCGGATGGTGGCTTCTGCACCTCGAGGCGCCGCAGTTCGGACCGCGCACCCGCGCAGGGCTGGTGGTCGTGGCGATGGCGTTACTGCCGGTCGCGCTGATGCGCAGCCAGTTTTCAAATCGCGGCGCAGTGATCTTCGCCCTGATTGCCGCAGCGGCCGGCGCGAGTGTCGCGCTCGCCGCCGCACGCGGCGCGCGGCCGCTCTCCCGGTGGCGTGATCTCGCAGTGGGTGCAGTCGCAGGTTTGGCCGTAACCGCGCTGACCGGCCTTGCCGTGATCGTGCAAGGCACCTCCTTGCACAGTTTACTGGAAGGCGTGCTCTTCGGACCGCTGCGCCATCCCACCGTTTACTCCCACTACATCGCATGGCCCGAAAGCACCGTGCCCGTGGCCGTTGGACTCGCCGTCGCCGCCGGTTGCGCGATCGCGTGGCCCGGCACGCTGACCACCCGGCTCGTGGCCACGGGCCGAGTGGTCGCAGCGGCCATCTATTTTGCCTACTGGGGCCTGGGTGGGCCGTTGAGCGCCCCCAAGTTTGCACTGTGCTTCGGTCTCGGCTTGACTTGGCTATTCGTTCTGCCGCTCAGCGGAGACGAGCGCACCCAGCCCGCGCGGGCGTGGCTTGCGCTCCTCCTCGTCCCGCAGGCACTCCACGCTTTCCCCGTCGCCGGCAGCCAGGTCAGTTGGGGCACTTTTCTCTGGGTGCCGCTGGTCGCGTTGGGCGTCCATGATGTGGTGCGCATTTTCACCGCCTCCTGGCGACCGGCGGGCGTTCGCGTCGTCACGGCGGCCGGCAGCTTGCTCATACTCGGCGTCACGGTGGGCTGCGCCGAGTATGCGTGGCTCGGCCTCTCGCGCGTGCGACAGTCCGATCCTCTTTCTCTCCCCGGCGCAAGCGAGCTGCGGTTACCAGAGGGCAGGGCGACCGCGCTGCGCATCCTTTCCCGCAACATCGTCGCCCATGGCGATATGCTTTTCAGCCTGCCCGGCATGCTCAGTTTCCATCTTTGGACCGATGTGCCGCCCCCGACCACGGCCAATGTGACCCACTGGTTCTCCTTGCTCTCACCCGCCCAGCAGGAAGCCATCCGCCAACGTCTCGACGAAGCTCCTCGAGCCATCGTTGTCGTGCAACGGGGCCTGTGTGACTTCCTCCAACGAACCGGAGTCTCCACCGCGAGCCCGCTCAACACCTGGCTCCACGAAAACTACCAACCGGCCTTCACGCTAGAGGGCTACGAACTATGGGTGCGCAAGGGGCGCTCGATCGCCGCGCTCGATACGGCGACGATGTTCGAAACCACACCGAACAGCGGAGAACCACGCTACAAGATCTCCCTCACACTCGCCGCCTCCGCCCTCGCCACGACCACCTCCCTCGAGCTGCACCGACTCGGTTTCAGCGGCAGTAAAACTGAGCAGACGTGGACAAACTCCGACGTGCGGCTCTTCGTCACGCCACTCAACACCACCGGCGCCACCATGGGTGCCCCTCAGCGCATAACCCTCCCCTTCCGCGCCTCCGGCATCGTGCGCCTTGATGTGTTCATCGATCGTTTCCCAACGGGCTTCCCCTACCAGCAAGGCGCTGTCTACCTGCTCGACGCCAAAGGCAACCGCACCGCCGAGGCGCGCTTTCTCAACTAGCCCCGCCGCCGCGCCACCAACACGAGGCTCACGCCAAAGGGAAACGGCACGCGCCAGTTAGCTAGCCCAGTGAATTGCGCCCGCAGCAGCGCGTTGATCGCCGCCGGCGGCGGGCGGTCTTCCGTGCGCGACGCAGGTGCGGACCAGCCGAGTCGTTTACCGAAAGCACGCCAACGGCGCACCGCCCAGACGAGGGGATACACCAGAACGTTCGTGTAATTGACGTAAACCAACTCCCATTGCTCGCCCGCAAACAACGCGCGCAACTGCGCCCGATCATAACGCCGGAAGTGGTGGAGCGCTACATCCCAGTCGCTCCACAACGCCATGCTCGCGGGCACGGTGACGACCGCAAGCCCGCCCGGCTTGAGCAAACGGCAAAATCCGTTCACGACTGCGGCGTCATCGGGCACATGCTCCAGCACATCGAGCGCCGTCACATATTCGAGCGAACGGTCGGGCAGCGGCACGCGGTCCCCCGCCTGACTAAGGATCTGCTCCGGCTTGAACCGCGTCCGCAAAATGCGCAACGCCTCTTCGTGGTCGTCGAGCACCAACACGCGACAGTCTGCCGCCATTTCTTCGGCGAAGAGCCCCGTGCCGGCACCGCAATCGAGCAGAGTGTCATCCCGGTGCGGCGGACGGGCCCGGCGAATCCACTCGCGCACGAACCGGCGCTTGCCGGAATAGTACCAGTGCTCACGTTCGAGAGCAGCGATGTGGGTGTATTCGGCGGCGTCCATGCGAGTGCGGGAAGACGTTGTTTCGCTGCGCGGAGTTCTCCAAGTTCAAAACCGTGCCGCGCTCCGCAGTCACTTTCTCCTCCGGTTTTCTGGCCACGCTCGCCGTGCTGCTGGCCCTCGCTCATGCGATTCTCGCCGTCACCGCCACGACGGAGAAATCGATGACGTCCGACGAAATCGCCCACTTGATCGCCGGTCACTCCTACAACACTCTCGATGACTATCGACTCCAGCCGGAGAACGGCAATCTGCCCCAGCGCTGGGCCGCGCTCCCTCTGACTCTCGCCGCCCCGTTGCCACCGACCTCCCTTCCCGTTTGGAAAACCGCCGACGTGTGGCGTTATGGTCATCGGTTTTTTTACGATGAGGCGATCCCAACGGATATGTTTGTCTTCGCCGGACGGGCCATGATCGCCCTCTTCAGCGCCGCCACCGGGTTGCTGGTATTTTTCTATTCGCGCATGCACTTCGGCTGGCGCGGAGCGTTTCTTTCACTCGCTCTTTTCGCCTTCTGTCCGGCGTTTCTGGCGCACGGCGCCTTGGCGACGTCGGACGTGGTAATGACCTTTTTCTTCGTCGCGGCTGTCACCGCATGGTGGAGACACCTCGAGCAACCCGGCTTCGGCGGAGCCGCCCTGAGTGCGACCGTGCTCGGACTCTCCTGTGTGGCGAAATTTTCCGCCGTGATCCTCGGTCCGGTATTCGCGTTGATCGCGGTCGTGTGGTTCGCCGGTCGCGTGCGCACCGCCGGTTGGTGCCCACCGCTCCTCCGGCTCGTCCGCACGACCGCCGTGCACGTCGTCGCAGTCTGGGCCATCATCTGGATGTTCTACAGTTTTCGGTTCGCCGCCTTCGCCCCCACGCTCGCCGAGGGAGCGAGCTTTAACCATGGCTGGGGCTGGATGCTCCAGGATATGGGCTGGCCGCGAAAGGTCTTTATCTTCCTGCGCGAATGGCGCGCCCTCCCCGACGCATTTCTCTACGGCTCCGCCTTCGTGTTACAATTCTCGCAACAGCGGGGCGCATTTCTGAACGGCGATTACAGTCTCACGGGGTGGGTCTCGTTTTTTCCGTATACCTTTCTGGTTAAGACCACGCTGCCTTTTCTGCTGCTGCTCCTGGTCGGTGCGTGCGCAACGTGCCGCCGATTCGGCGCCACGCGGGTGCGAGCCGCGCTCGTACAAATCAGGCCGTTTACACCCCTCATCGTCCTGTTCGCGGTATATTGGACGACCTCGCTCACCAGCCACCTCAACATCGGGCACCGCCATATTCTACCAACGTATCCCGTGTTGTTCATCGCCGCCGGTGCCTTTGGCGCATGGTTCGATTTTCGCCGACCGCTCGCGGCGCTCTTCGTCTGCGTGATCACGATTTGGCAGATGGGAGAGTCATGGTTGATCCGCCCTCACTATCTGGCGTATTTCAACGCGATCGCGGGAGGCCCAGCCAATGGCTGGAAACACCTCGTCGATAGCTCCCTTGATTGGGGGCAAGATCTCCCGGGCCTAGCCCAATGGCTGCACCGCCACGCGAAGAACGAGCAGGCCTTTCTCGCCTACTTCGGCACCGGTGATCCGGCCCACGAGGGCATTCGCGCGACCCGTTTGCCATCGCTACCCGAAGTCGGGCCCGAACGTCCGTGGCATCCGTTATCAGCCGGCGTCTACTGCCTGAGCGCGACGATGCTGCAGCACGTCTATAGTTTAGTGCGGGGAAACTGGACTCTCGATCTCGAAGCCGAGTATCAAGCACTCCTCCTGCTGGAGGCGCTCCTGCTGGCCTACCAAAACGACCCGATCCGCCGCGCTGAACTCCTGCACGATGCACCGGAAGTGAAATGGAAAACCGCTTGGAAACGCTACGAGCTCCTTCGTTTTGCTCGGCTCAGCCATTTCTTGCGGGTCAAACTCCCGATCGCGAACATCGGCTACTCCATTCTCGTATTTCGGCTCAGCGACGAGGAAGTGGCGGCCGCCACCGGCGGTTCACTCAAAGACTGGAGCGCTCTGATCGAAAGGACCGCGGCGCCGCCACCCTGAGCGCCAGCCTAACGGGCGTCGATTTGCACAGTGAAAAATATCAAAGGGACCGACGCGGTTCCTTCCGGTAAGGCGAGCAGTGATGGCTCGCACTGCTCGGCCAAAGGCGCGAGGGGCACCTGGCCAGCGGCGTTGCCCGCGCGAGTGCGAACCGCAGCGTCGCTACGCGCCGGCCGTCGAGCAGCAGGCGTCATTCGCAAACCGTCGCGCCGTGGTTCGCCACTTCGAGCCGCACGCTCATCGCATCGGCGGCGCGGCGAAAGGTGAAGCGCAGCGGCGAGCCCACTGAGAACTTCGATCAAAACCAGAATCTCTACGCCCCATGCCAGTGCGGCCAGCACCGCCGGTTCGCGCGCGTCACGCCGCGGTGTTCGAAGCCAGCTCAACAGCGCGAGCAAAGGCAGGAGTGAAAACCCCAGCGCGCCGGCGATCATCGCGTTTTTTTACCCGCGCCAGTCGTCAGAGTCCTCAGTCCACTGCAGGCAAAATGAGTCAGCCAACCGAGCAGGGTCGCGAAGAACCCCCAGTGCAACGGTTGCTCGAGCATAAAGAAAATATCGGCCCACTTCATGAGAATGCCTGCGGGCACCGTGTCGGAAAAACGGGCGAGCATCGCGCTCGCGATCCCATCGGCCCACAGCACCCAGACGAGGAGCGCGCCCGTGAGTGTCGCGAGCCGCCGCACGTACTTGGGAGCCCGGACGTCGCGGGGCAAACGCCACAACAGCGGCGCCAGCCACAGCGCAAACACCCAACGATAGCCGAAGTTGGTCCCAGTAAAAAAACAACCGGCCAGCAGCGCCGCACCCAACGTGAAAGCGAGCCAGTCAGCCCGGTCAGCCTCGGCTACTTCCCAACCGGCAAACACTCGGTAACGCACGAACACCCCTACAATCGCCATCGCGGTGCTCAAACCAAGGGCCGTTGCCCGCCAACCGAAGGCACCCACCGCTTCGAAAAGATGGACGCTGCCAAAAGTCATCAACCCGTTCGCCCGCGGAACAAGTCCACTAAATTGGGCCAGATCGGAGATCAAATTGATCCCCACCACGGCCAACGCCACCACCGCGATACCGAGGCGACCACGGACCTCGCGCACGTCACTCCCTGCCAGCAAGACAAGACCGGCAATCCCGGGATAAAATTTTAGCCCGGCCGCAACTGCGATCAGGGCAACAGGCAATAATCGCACCCAACGATTGGCGTGAAGCAGGCAGGGCACGACCGGAGCGAGCAGGACAAATACCACGAGATCGTTGTTAGCGCGTTCGACCGCGAGCAAGACGGGGGACGAACACAAGACCACCCAATACCACAGCACCTCGCGGGGCTCGCGGGGGCGCAACCGTACGGCCACCGTAGCGAGAAACGCCACGACCAGCGACAGGCCGAGCCAAAAATTATCGGCGCGCGTGAGACCGAGTTTCCCTAATCCCAACCACCAGTGCGAATAGACGTGCGGGCGATTAAAGTAATCGAGCGCGTTGGGCCCGTAAGGATCGAGCCCTCGCGCGAGGGCGTCGTTCGACGCCAAAATGGCGAAGGAATCGAGAAACCACACGCCGTAGTGATTGACCCCGACGATCTGAAAAAGCCCCGGGGAAAAAGCAAAGCTCGCAAAGTAAACGGCGGGGATCACCACGAACGTGCACCAGCGGCGGCGCGACCAAAGGGACGCCGTCATGGTAACGCGGAGACAGTCTTTGGCCCTTGGGGCGGCGAGGCCGGCGGTTCGTCGATGCCGATCAGGCGGCTGAGACGCGCATAGCGTCCGCCAAAACGTTTTTCGGCGATTGACTCCAGTCGGTAACTCGCGGGCATGACGTCGAGAGGATCGACTCCCATTTCACCGAGCGGTGAAGTGGGTCGGAGCGCCTGCGCGACAATGACCTCCCGAAACGTGCCTTCCCGCAGGTGGTAGCTGATCTGGGCGGCGCGTTGGCGCCCCACACCGTTGATGACTGTGGGAACGCGCCAGAGCACAAACGGAATCGACGACTTGTTAGAAATGAAGAGCAGCGGGCCCGACCGGCGCCGGAGTTCTTCATACTCCCACTCAATCTCCTGCATCACCAAGTTCTGGCTCGTGTAGGTGTGCCGCGCGATGGCCGGAATGCACCAGGTGATCGCCCAGAGCGCCAGCCCTGCCGCCGCCCACCGAGTCGCGTTTGCACACCAAGCGCAAAGCCGATGCAAGGCGAGCGCCACCAGCAGCGCGAGCAACAAGCAGGTGGGCAGGGCAAAACGCGAGGCCATGGTATCATCAAGCCGGCTCCAATAATAAAACATCAACAGCGCGAGATTTGCCGCGATCCCCGCACCGAACGCGACGAGCACGAACATCTCCGGCGTCAGCAGACCGCGACGAGGAGACCGGACCCAGCGCAACCCCGCGATCAGTGCCCACCCGACGGCGAGCGCCCCGAGGATCGAGAGATACCACGAATTCGGAAGATGCGGGCTGAAGTTGAAAAAGAAATTCCACGCACCTTCGAGATTGCCCGGAAGGTAATCCACGCTGAAGCGCGAGGTCTGCCCTTTTTGCAACTGCCAGAGCAACGGCGAGGCCGAGAGCACCCGGTTGTGCCACAAGCAGGGAACAAGGAGGAGCGGCACGCAGATCGTCGGCCACGTGAAAAACACGCGCTGGGCGCGCAGCCAACCGGCCACAATCACTGTGGCCACCGGCACGACAAAAATCGCCGATTCATAGCGGCTCTGGGCCAGCAGCACGGTGCCAAGCACGAGCAGGGAGAGGCGGTCGGGCGAGGGGGCCCGCAAATAGAGGATCGCGATCACCATCACCACAGCGAGCATCGTTAGGTTATGCAGCTCCATCCCGGCGCCGGAGGCCTGCTGGCCCAGCAGCGGCATCGTGCCGAGCAAGGCGACTGCAAAAAGCGCCGGACCACGGCCGGCGAGCGCGTGGCCCAGCCAGCAGACGAGCGCAAGGCAGACCGGTGCCAAGGCCGCATTGAGCACAAAAGCATTGCCCACGCGGTAGCCCGACACGTCGTGCAACAAGGACAGCAGAAACGTGAAAAAATAGGGGCGCTTGTCGAAAAACGTATCGATCGGCAACCACGTGCCCCAAACATCATAGGCGCGGATGATCGTGCCGATTTCCTTGGTCGCATGCATGTGGAAGGCCGTGCCCTGCAGGACATATTCATCGAAGAGGATCTTGTGCTTGAACGGGTCGGACCAGATGACCACGGCAGTCGTACCCAATACTACGATACCAACCATGCCCGGCGCGCGCACCCACTCCCTCCACACCAACGGGCACTCCGCCCACACGCGCGCCCCATACACAACGAACAGCGAAAACAGCCCCAACATGTAGTAATAACCTCCGGCCCCGATCAATTTTTCCGCCTCGGACGGCGTGACCGCGACGATCCCGAGGACCAACGCCAGTGCCGTCGACAGCACGAACAGCAACGGGCGACGTCGATCAGCGGTGTCGCGGAGCAGGATGCACAGCTTGCGGATCACGGTGAGAACGGTCGGCGGGATCGACACGAGAGCTCCTCACGGGAGCATTTTCACAAAATTCTCCAAGTAGGCTTGACGGGCTTTCTCAATTTCCGCCCGGTCTTTCGCGACGACGTGGACCGCTGCGTCCGGCTCCGTGAGCGAAACCGCCCCGTCTTTGATTTCCTTGAGCCGACTGAGACACGTCAGTGTGAGGGTCTGGAGGCGCTCCTCACGGAAGGTCTCCAGCACGAAATCAGGGCCCAAATCATCGCCATCGCGCAAGGTCTTGCTCCCGGTGTCCGGGTCGATGTTGAAACGTTGAAAAACGAAGATGTCGGTGAACGCGCGATTGCGCATCAGGAAGATGAGGGCGGCCCGGCGC
The DNA here is from genome assembly GCA_005799525.1 of Opitutaceae bacterium. GTDB lineage: Bacteria > Verrucomicrobiota > Verrucomicrobiia > Opitutales > Opitutaceae > GAS368. The sequence goes on from SYGN01000165.1 coordinate 11,898, forward strand.
GGGCCTTTCGCTTGCAACACCGGCGTCGCAGAAATCTTATGCGCGATCCAGAGAATGGAGTCGTTATCGATCACGAGATAGTCGCGCCGCGGCTGCCCGGCCATGAATTCGCGACGCCACGCCGTTTCCTTTCCCGGCAGGTATTCCTGCGAATAAGCGTGCGCCGCCATCGAAGGAACACTGCGCGCGAGCAAGCCGCAGACCGCGACCACCAAGAGCCCCCGCACAACCGCCGGCCTGGAAAATTGGGGCACGACCGCGAGCACTGCGACGACCATTCCAAGTTGGGTCGGTAAGCTCAGCCGGCGGATGACGATATTGTCGAACTGGCCGAAAAAATAGCTCATCAGGAGCGCGAACTGCACCGCGAAACCAATCGCGAAAAAAGTCGTGGCAACGCCCGTCGGGGATTCGGTCGCAAGTGAGCGGAGGCGTTTCACCACCAGCAGCGCGAAAAATGGCACTGCGAGGCAACCGCACAGAGACAACACGAGGGAATTGGGCTGCTCGGCAGCCTTGCCAAACAAATAATTGAGCGCGTGCGAAATATTATCCGGGACGTAACTCAGCGCGAAAGGCGTCGTGGAGCCCGGCTTGCTACCGAGTTCCCACGCGGATACCCGCAGGTCAAAAATCCGGTGCTGAAGCGGATAGTGGATCATCAGCAGCGGCGCGAAGATCACCGGCCAACCCAGCATCGCGCGACCTTCGCGAAACCAAACCCACAGCACGAGCAAAGCAACCGGGAGCAACCAGATCACGGATTCGTAGCGGACCTGAGCCAGCAGGAGCGCAGAAAAACAAAACGCCGTTAGCGAGGCAGTATCCATTTTTTCGACATACCGTGCACCGAGCAACATCGTGGTGACAATCATCACGAGATTGAGCAATTCAAACCCTCCGCCCGTCGCATTGTGCGCGAGCAACGGGAGGCCGGCAAAGAGCGCGACCCCGAGCCAGCCGGCGACCCTCCCCGCCAAGAGTCGTCCCGTGGCGTTGACGAGACCGAGGAAGATGAAAGTGAGCGCGCTATTCAGGATAAATACGTTGGCGGGTCGATACCCTGTCAGATCGTGCAACAGCGAAACCAGGAACGGGAAAAAAAGCGGACGCTTGTCCAGCATACCGTCGAGGATGACAAAGGTCCCTTGGATATCGCTGCCGCGCATCGGCGTGAGGACGGTCTTGTCGAGATGCATGCTCATTGACGTTCCGAGCAGCATAATTTCATCCATCACGATTTTGAAACCGAACGTCTCGTGAACGAGCAAAATGACGCCGCCGACGCCGACGAATGCGACCGAGGTCCAGTCGACGGTTCGCCAGCACAGCTCCCGGATTTCATCGGCCCAAGTCTGCCAAAGGGCGTGCAAGAAAATCGCGAAAGCGAGCAGCACGAACCAAAACCCGGCCTTGGAAACGAAGACGATCGCCTGCTGATCCGGTATCGCCACGAACCCGAGCACCAGGGCCAGAACGGACGAAAGTAAAAACAACCAAACGCGCCGGTCTTGAACGAAAGGGGCCAAGGAGTCTCGATTCATGCGCAGGGAAAGTATGCGGGTGCGGTCGAAAATGAAAAGCCCGTTGGCGATAAGTATCCGAAATAAAAAGCCGTCCGCCTTTTGGGCGGACGGCTTACGATTACAAAACGAGCAATCGATTACGGCGCGTAGGTGACCGTGCGGGCTCCGGCAATGCCTGCGACCGTGATCGTGACCCCTTGCGTGAAGCTAGCAGGATAGGTCTCGTTGGCTACGAGATTCAGGGCCTTCACATAATTGGAAGCACCGACCAGATTGCCCTGAGATACGGTCGAAACACCATTCTCGAGGAAATATTGGTCCGCTGCGGCGGCCATTTGGCGTGCATTATTGAGGACCGCTTTGTCCTGCGAGGACGTGCGGACCTTTTGGAACGCAGGAATCGCCATCGCGGCCAAGAGGCCGATGATGACAACGACTATCATGATTTCGACGAGGGTAAAACCCTGGGATGATATGTTCTTTTTCATGGGATTAACTGATTATTATCTAGGGATGAATGATAGACGCACACACACGAACACCACGAAGAATGAACACGCACGTTTCTATGTTCAAGGTAAAAACCCTTTGCACCGTGCTGTAATCCTACGCGTAGCATCACTTAGCGCAGCAAGACCACGGGCCCATATTTGTCCGCTACCCCCTAGCAACTCGAGTCTTGCGCGGCGTTACCGCACGCTTTTTCACAATTTTTGGCTTCTCCACCGCCAAAATTTTGGCGACCGAGACGTCGACCGCATCCTTCCAAAGATTCTCGAGCCCGAAATAAGCACGCCGGTCAGCCGAGAAAAGGTGCACCATGAGGTCGAACACATCGACCACCGTCCAGCCGCTTTCCAGCGACGTTTCGATGCCGACAATTCGCGTCCGCGTGGCATCGATTACTTTCTCCAGCTCAACACGCAAGGCCCGCAGGTGCGGATCAGACGTGGCGGTGGCAATGATCAAGTAATCCGTAATTGACGATTGATCACTAACATCCAGCACTCGTAAATCCCCCGCTTTTTTATCGTCGAGTGCGCGACAGCAAAGTTTTACCAGCTCAAGCGTCGCTTGTTTTTTCGGTTTTGATTTCATGAAGAGACGCGATACAATCCCTTTTCCTTAATGTAAACAATGGCCTTGTGCGGCACAAAATAATCCAAGGCCAACCCTCGGCGCGTTCGCTCTCTCAACTCAGTGGAGTTGATCGCCAAGAGGTGCCCATCGCAACGGTGTAAGCGCAGGCCCGGGATCTCCGGATGGGCGCGCACCTGGAAGCTTGGACGCTCCAGAAAAATAAACTCCATCAGGCCAACGAGCTCATTGATGTCTTTCCAGAGATGCAATTTCGGCAACTGGTCACCGCCAATGATCCAATAAAGTTCATCATGCGGATACAGCGCCCGAAAGTAGCGAGCCGAGTCGATCGTGTAGCTTACCCCGCCACGTCGAAGTTCGACATCGGAAATCTCAAATCTGCGGTCCCACTCGACCGCCGCGCGCAGCATCGCCAGCCTAGCCTCGATGGACGACTGCACGTCATGCGGCTTGAGCGGCGCTTGGGCAGCGGGCACGAGAATGAGCCGGTCCAGCTTGTGCTGCTCGTAGGCGTCTTGTGCTGCCATCAGGTGGCCAAAATGGACAGGATCGAAACTCCCGCCGAGAAATCCAATTTTCACTGGCGCGCAACGTGGTCACCCGATCGGCCCCGGGCAAGGCTCAACATTGACTCACTTTGGTTTGGCTCGCAATTCTCGAACGTAGCTCTCAAGGTCATCGCGGTGTTGCCCGGGTGGCGAAATGGCAGACGCTTCTGACTTAAAATCAGATTTCCGAAAGGAAGTGCCGGTTCGAGTCCGGTCCCGGGCACCATGTTTTCAGGTGGATGCGCATGAGCATTCCATCTCACGACCGCTCAAAAAATCCCCTTGTGCGCACGGGCTTATTGATAACTGCTTGATGACTGGATGACCGTTTCCCCTTCGCTTCAGTCGGCCCCCCCGCGCCTGCCGTGCACTGCGGAGTCGGTGGACGACTTTCTCGCCCGTCCCACGCCTCTCGTCAGGGCAGTGCTGGATCGCACTACCGGTCCATTTCTCGTGCTCGGCGCTGGCGGCAAGATTGGCCTCCATCTCGCGATCATGCTCCGGCGCACGCTGAATGAACTCGGTCGCAACGATCGCATCATTGCCGTTTCCCGCTTCAACAGTCTGCGTGACCGCGCCGCTTTCAGTTCGCGCGGTATCGAATCCTTGGCGTGTGATCTCACCGATCCCGCTGGCCTTGCGGCGTTGCCTGACGCTCCCATCGTATTTTTCCTCGCCGGAGTAAAATTTGGCACCGCTTCGTCCCTCGATCTGCTGCACGCCGTCAACATCGAGCTGCCCCGTCGCGTTGCCGCCCGCTTCCCTCGCTCCCGCATCGTCGCGTTTTCCTCCGGTTGCGTTTACCCTTTTGTGACCTCTGCATCAGGCGGTGCCACGGAGCAGACGCCCCCCGCGCCCATTGGGGACTACGCGGCCTCCTGTCTAGCCCGCGAGGAAGTCTTTGCGGCCGCGGCGGCAAAGCAAGGCAACCCGGTCGCGCTGATTCGCCTCAACTACGCCGTCGAATTCCGCTACGGCCTGCTGGTCGACATTGCTCAACGCGTCCTCGCCCACCAACCCGTCGACGTCACGATGGGCTACGTCAACGTCATCTGGCAGACCGACGCCGTCGCCCACAGCATCCAAGCGCTCGAACTCGCCGATTCGCCCGCCGTGCCCATTAATGTCACTGGCGCCGAGATTCTTTCCGTGCGCGATCTCGTCCACCGCTTCGGCGCCATCGCCGGCGTGGCCGGGAGCGTGACCGGCTTTGAAGCCGCCACCGCTTGGCTCAACAACGCCACCCGTTCCCACCAACTCTTCGGTGCACCCATCACCGCCATCGACACCATGATGCACTGGATCGTCGCGTGGCTCCGCGCCGGCGGCGAAACGTGGGGCAAACCCACCGGCTTCGAACGCCGCGACGGTCGCTACTGATTTCCGCCCGCGTCTCCCGTTTCCCGTCTCCTGCCCTCCGTCGCCGCCGTGCTCCCCCCCGCCCTCCGCTCCCACCTCCGCGCCGGCCAACTCATCCCCGCCCTTCCGCTCGCGCTCACCACCAGCCGCCGCTGGGACGAAACCCACCAACGCGCCCTCGTCCGCTACTATCTCGACGCCGGTGCCGGCGGACTTGCCGTCGGCGTTCACTCCACCCAGTTCGCCATCCGCGATCCCCACATCGCACTCTACAAACCCGTCCTCCGCCTCGCGGCCGAAACCACCGCCGCGTGGCTCTCGGCTCCGCCGCCCACTCGCGCCCAGCCGCAGCCGCGTCCGTTCGCGCTCATCGCCGGCCTCTGCGGCCGCACTCCGCAAGCCCTCGCGGAAGCGCACACCGCCCGTGCCCTCGGCTATCACGCAGGCCTCCTCAGCCTCGGCGCCTGGACCGCCCCCGCCGACACCGAGAAAAAAATCCTCGCCCACTGTCGCGCCGTAGCCCGGGAGATTCCACTCATCGGTTTCTATCTGCAACCCGCCGTCGGCGGCCGCGCTTTCAGTTACACGTTCTGGCGCGCCTTCGCCGACATCCCGGAACTTGTCGCCATCAAAATTGCCCCGTTCAACCGCTACCGTACACTCGACGTCATCCGCGCCGTCCTCACTGCCGGCCGCGACGACGTTGCCCTCTACACCGGCAACGACGACAACATCATCGCCGACCTCCTCACCCCATTCACCTTCGCCGGACGCACGCGCCACATCGACGGCGGCCTCCTCGGCCAATGGGGCGTCTGGACCCACGCTGCCGTCCGCCTCTTTGCCGACCTCAAACGCGCCCGCCTCCGTCCTTGCCTCGACGCCACTTGGCTCGACCGCAACGCCGCCCTGACCGACGCCAACGCCGCGCTCTTCGATGCCGCCCATCATTTTGCCGGCTGTCTCCCCGGCATCCACGAAGCGCTCCGCCGCCAAGGCCTCCTCGCCACCACCGCGTGCCTCGACCCGCACGAACGAATCTCCCCCGGTCAGTCCGCCGAGATCACCCGCGTCGCCCACACCTATCCGTGGCTCGTTGACGATGGCTTTGTCGCCGCCAATCTCGCTCGCTGGCTCGACTAAGCCCTAGAAATTCAGTCGAGAGCCAAGCGCAGAATGCTGAGAGCAAAACCAAATGGTGAATCGGGTATCCGGGCGAAGTCGCGCGCATTTCAGCTCTAAAGTTCAATCTCTCAGTTCCCTACTCTTAGCTCTCAACTTCATCGACACGGCCCAGCACTCCCGCGCACTCTCTCCCTCTCGCGTCCTCCCCGTCTTCCCCCATTCCCGCATGCCTCCCGTCAGTCTCTTCGATTTTCAAGTCAACGGCTTCGGCGGCGTCGATTTTCAGCGCGACGACCTCACCGTAACGCAATTCGACCACGCCGTCGCGACGCTGCGCCACCATCACACCGTCGGCATCTTCGCGACGTTCATCACTGACGAAAGCGACGCCCTCGCTCGCCGTTTCGCCGCCTTTGAAAAACTCTGCGCCGCTTCGCCCGCCTCCGCCACCGCGATTTTGGGCTACCACCTCGAAGGTCCGTGGCTAAGTCCCGAGCCCGGCTACCGCGGCGCCCACCCCTCCGCGCCGATGCACGCTCCGTCGCTCACCGAATTCGCGCGCCTCCAAGCCGCCGCCAACGGCCGCATCCGCCTCGTCACCGTCGCCCCCGACTGGCCCGGCAGCACCGAGTTCATCGCCACCCTGACGCACGCGGGCGTCCATATTTCGCTGGGACACACTAACGCCACTGAAGACCAGATCGACGAAGCCATCCGCGCCGGCGCCCGCTTCGCCACCCACGTCGGCAACGGTTGCCCACTCCAACTCCACCGCCACGACAACATCGTCCAACGCCTCCTCGCCCGCGACGAACTCACCGCCTGCTTCATTCCCGACGGAGTTCACCTGCCCCCGTTCGCCCTCCGCAATTTTTTCCGCGCCAAACCCGCCGGCCGCATTCTTTTCACCACCGACGCCATGGCCGGCGCGGGCGCCGGTCCCGGCCGCTACACTATCGGACCTCACGCAATCGACGTCGGCCCCGACCGCATCGCCCGACAACCCGGCGGCCAAGGCTTCGCCGGCTCGACGCTCACCCCCGACGAGGGCGTCCGCCATGTATCCGTATGGCTAGGACTCGCCCCTGCCGCCGCCCAAGCCCTCTGGTCCACCGCCCCCGCCGCCGCCTTCGGCCTGACTCTCCCTAGTCTCGACATTAGTCATTAGACATTAGTCATTGGTCATTGGTCACTCCCTTTCATCCGCCATGCCCGTCACCGCTCCGCACTATCTCACCTCCGGCCGCCTCGCAGTCGAAGTCCACGCCGACCGTCCCACCCTCGGGCGCGCCGCTGCGCGCGCCGTCGCCGCCCACCTCCACGGCGTCATCGCCCGCCAAGGCGAAGCCCGCGTCATCTTCGCCTGCGCTCCGTCGCAGGACCAATTCCTCGCAGCCCTCATCGACCCCGCCCAATGCGGTCTCGCTCTCGACTGGTCGCGCATCACCGCATTTCACATGGACGACTACGTCGGCCTGACCGCCGCCCACCCACAAAGTTTTCGTCACTACCTTCAGCACCACCTCTTGCGCCACGTCCCCATCGCTCGCTTCCACCCCCTCCCCGCCGAACAGCCCGACGCCACCACCGTCGCCGCCCAGTACACCGCCCTCCTCCAAGAAAAACCCATCGATCTCATCTGCCTGGGCATCGGCGAAAATGGCCACATCGCTTTCAACGATCCGCCCGTGGCCGACTTCGACGACCCCCACCTCGTAAAAGTCGTCGAGCTCGACCTCAGCTGCCGCCAACAACAGGTCAACGACGGCTGCTTCCCCACCCTCGCCGACGTTCCGCTCCACGCGTTCACCCTCACCATCTCCATTTTCCGCCAAGCGAAACGCCTCAGCGTTCACGTCCCCGGTCCTCGTAAAGCCGACGCCGTGCGCGCCACCGTGCAGGGCCCGATCACGACCGCATGCCCCGCCTCGATCCTCCGCCTCCATCCTGACGCCACCCTCTACATCGACAGTGCCGCCGCCTCTTTCCTCGCCTAGCCCCACCCCCAGATCCTAGACCCTCAATCCCATGCGCTTCCTCCTCACCCCCGTCCTCCTCGCGCTCCTCCCCCTGCGCGCCGCCGATCCGGCCCCGCTCCGCCTCGGTATCATCGGCCTCGATACCTCGCACGTCATCGCATTTACCAAAACCTTCAACGACCCCGCCGCCCCCAACCACGTTCCCGGCGGGAAAGTCGTCGCAGCCTTCAAAGGCGGCAGCCCCGATATCGAATCGAGCGCCTCACGCGTCGATGGCTACACCAAGGACCTCGTCGAAAAATATGGGGTCAAAATCTACGCCACGATCGCGGAACTCTCTGCCAACGTTGACGCCATTCTGATCGAAAGCGTCGACGGCCGCCCCCACCTCGAACAATTCCGCCAGACCCTCGCCGCGAAAAAACCCGTCTTCATCGACAAGCCCCTCGCCGGCTCCCTCAAGGACGCCGTCGAGATCGTCCGTCTCGCCCGCGAACACAAAATCCCGATCTTCAGTTCCTCGTCGCTCCGTTATCCACCGGAGACCTTCGCCTCCAAGTTCGCCAAGATCGGTGATATCACCTCTGTTTACTCCATCGGACCGGCCGAGTTCGAGCCGCACCACCCCGACTTTTTCTGGTATGGTATCCACTGCGTCGAAGCCCTCTACACCGTCCTCGGGCCCGGCTGCGTGTCAGTCCAACGCACCCGCGCGGAAAACACCGACATCATCACCGGCGTCTGGTCGGACGGACGCGTTGGCATCGCGCAGGGCAACCGCAAAACCTTCAAAGGCTTCGGCGTGACCGCCGTCGGCACCAAGGGCGTCGCCACCGCCGGCGAGAAACAAAACTACCACGGCCTCACCGTCGAAATCATGAAGTTCCTCCAGACCGGCATCTCGCCGGTTGCCCCCGAGACCACCCTCGAGCTCATCGCCTTCATGGAAGCCGCCGACGAAAGCAAACGCCGCGGCGGCGCCCTCGTCACCCTCGCCGAAGTTCTCAAAAAAGCCGGCGGGAAGTAATTCCCCACGTCATGTCCCCGTTCGCGATCAGCGAACCCCACCACCGGCTCCCCAAGCGATCAGCCGGAGGGGTGGACAAGGTTTCGCCCCATTGGCGCAAACCATTTGCGGTAAAACCTCCGTCTTCCGCCTCCGCTCTCCTTCCATGAAATTTCCCCAGAACATCGCAATTATCTCCGACGAAGTCTCCCAAGACCTTCCCGTCATCTCCGCCTGCCTCCGCGAATTCCGCCTCCCCGGCATCGAACTCCGCAGCCTCAACGGCCGCGCCTTCAAAGACCTCACCCGGTCCGATATCGCCGAGGTCATCACCGCCTCCCGCGCTGAAGGCTGGCGCGTCGTCGGGTGCGCCACGCCCGTCTTCAAGTGCGATCTCGACGACACCGCCGCGATCGCCGCCCACCGCGACATTTTCAAACGCAGCCTCGAGGTCGCCCACGAGCTCAACGCCGACCTCCTCCGCGTCTTCACGTTTCTCCGCACACCCCATCCCGCCGAGCCCGCGAAACAGCAGCGCGTGATCGAGCACCTCCACGGCCTCGTCGCACTCGCCGCCGGTTCCGGCATCCGCCTCGGTGTCGAAAACGAACACTCCTGCCTCGCCGCCACCGCCGACGAAACGCTCGCCATTCTCGCCCCGCTCCCGGCCGATCGCGTCGGCGCGATCTGGGATCCGTGCAACGTCCTCTACGTCCCCGGTGCCGCCCCCGCCACACCCGCCGACCTCGGCCGCCTCGCCCCCCGCCTCTTCCATCTCCACGTCAAGGACGCCGTCCGCCACACGACCCACAAGTCCGGCTCCGCGCACATCGCCGCCGGCACGCCCGTCGGTCTCGGTGAAGTCAATTGGCCCGCCCACCTCCGCGCGCTCCAAACGACCGGCTACGGCGGCCTGCTCTCGCTCGAGACTCATTGGCGCCTCGAAAAAATCGACGAGAAGCTCCTCCACCTCCCCGCCGGCCACGCCTTCTCCCACGGCGGCGAAGTCGCCAGCCGCACCTGTCTCCACAATCTGAAGTCGCTGCTCGAGACCCTCTGACGCCGCCGCGCCCGAGCGCTTCGCAATCCCCGCAAACACCAGCGCGAGCACTTGCCGCAAACCCTGCTGCTTCACGTCCAAGTTGCCGAGATCCAGATTGAGACTCTGGGACAACAAGCAGCGGTTCGAGTGATCGATGAAGCAGAGGCCGATAAAGTGGATTAACAGGTGCCCACATTTCGGTCCCCGCGAAATTCACCCGCGGCGATCCCCTCCTGCAAGATTGCCTGAAACCGCTCGAAAATGGATTCTTCGTCAGCAGGTGATTCGCCTTCGTCAGGTGGCCCCTTTTTCAAGAAACTCCCACTGGAGCAGGCGCGTGAACTCCGGCTCATCGTCCAGAAACGCGAAATAGCTTTTCCACAGCCGGGCCAGTTTCTCCGCCGGATTGCGCTCCAGCTCCACCGCGTGAAATTCGATCGACTCAATGCGCCCATCCACTTCGAGGAGCGCCGCCTCAAACAGCGCGTCCTTGCTCCCGAAATAATGGTAAACCATCCGCTTGTTCACCTTGGCCAAATCGACGACCGCGTCGACTGACACCGCGTGCAACCCCCGGCTGCGCAAACAGCTTGATGGCTGCCCGTGAGACGCGGCGGCGCGTGCGGTCGGGATTCCGAGAAACCGGCGTAGTCGAAACCATGTGACGCCGGACCGTGGCAGAAAGAAAACCTGACGAAAGCGCAAATCGTGTCCTCACATCCGCAGGCAAATCTACCCGCCGCCGCCACTCCGCATAAACGCCCCGAACGCCGCCGCACCGGCCATGAGCTCCCGCTCCTCGATAAACTCATTCTTGGTATGCGCCTGCCGAATGCTCCCAGGCCCAAACGCCACCGCCGGCATCCCGGAGGCTGCGAAAATATTCGCATCGCAAAACCAGTCCGCCGCCGCCCATCCGCGCCCCACCGCGCGCAACCGCCGCGCCCACGGCTCATGCTGATCCGTCACGAACGCCGGGCCCTCCCGGTGCAAATCTACCTTCGCCTTCGGTGCGTGCCGCGCGACCAACTCCGCGATCCGTCGCCGCACTTCCGCTGCCGAGCACCCGGGATGAACCCGGATATCCAGTCCGACCCTACACAGCGCCGGCACCATATTCAGTTCACCCCCACCCTGCAAAATCCCCAGATTCAGGCTGCACCCACCCAACACCGGATGCCGTTGCGCCGCGAGCCACGGCGCCAGTTCGTCCTTCAGCGCCTGCACGAGTGGCAGCGCGCGATAGACCGCATTGTCACCCCGCTCCGGCTTCGCGCCATGCGCCGCGCGCCCGGGCACCGCGATCCACACGCGCAACACGCCTTTCGCAGCAGCGACCACCTTCAAATCCGTCGGCTCCAGCGCCACCGCAAAATCCGCGCGAAAACCTGCCCTCACCAGCGCCTGCGCGCCCAGGCTCCCTTGCTCTTCCCCCGCCGTCGCCGCGACTACCCAGCGGATATCCGCCGTCCGCCGCTCCGCCGATTTCAGCCACGCACCGACCGCCGCGAGCATCGCCGCCGTCGGTCCCTTCGTATCGCACGCTCCCCGCCCGTGCAGCCGCCCGCTTTTCTCGGTGAGCTCAAACGCGGGCACCGTCATCCCGCGCACGCCCACCGTGTCGAGATGCGGCGCAAACACCACGGTCGCCCGCGCCTTCCGTGCGGGCTCAAACACGCCCACTACACTCGGCCGCCCCGGCGCAATCAGCGAAATTTTCACCGCCGCCCCGAGTGCCCTCAAATGATCCGTCATCCACGCCGCCATCGACGCTTCCCCCGCCACCGTCCCCATCGCGTCCGCCTCCGGATGCACACTCGGCAACGCGACCAGTTCGCGCAGGATTTTTTTCGGATCGGTGGTGGACGTGCTCATCTCAATCTCCAGCCTACCCACGCTCTGGTCCTGCGGTCACGCCACTTCTCGACGACAACGCAACTCCTGCATCTTCGGGCTCGCCCCGCGCCGCGCGCCCGTGCCACGTTCTCCCCGTTCTCGTTCGTTCGGTTCCTCTTCACCCCCTCTCGCCACCCTCCGCCCTCCTCGTCTCACCTTTATGTCCTCATCCGAATCTTCCCCCAAAGGCCGCCTCTTCTTCATGATGGTGCTCGAGTTTTTCATCTGGGGCGCGTGGCTCCCGCTGATCTTCGGCTACCTCCCCAGCCTCGGCTTCGCCCCCTCTCAGCAATCCTGGATTCTCAACGCCTTCCCACTCGCCTCGATCGTCGGCATGTTCTTCAGCAACCAGTGGGCTGACCGGAAATTCAACCCCGAAAAATTCCTCGCCTTCTCCCACCTCATCGGCGGCCTGGCGATTCTCGGCTGCGGTTTCACCAAAGAGTTTCTCCCGTTCTTCCTCCTGATGCTCGTGCACTGCCTCCTCTACGTGCCGACGATCTCGATCACCAATTCGATCGCGTTCGCCAATATGAAGAACCCGGAAAAGGAATTCGGCATCGTGCGCATGGGCGGCACCGTCGGCTGGATTCTCGCCGCGTGGCCCTTCACGTTCATCTTCGTCAACTGGGCCGCCGTCGACGCCGCGCACCCCGCCGGCCTCGTCGACTGGCTTGGCAAAGCCCTCGCGAATCCACTCACCGGTGACGCCGCCAAAGCCGCCACCAAGTGGACGTTCATCGTCGCGGGCATCGCCTCGCTCGCACTCGCCGCCTTCAGCCTCACGCTCCCGCGCACCGCGAAAAAACCCGCCGACACCGATGGCACCTTCGAAAAACTCGCCTGGCTCGAAGCCCTCAAGCTCCTCAAGCACCCGTTCATTCTCGTCCTCTGGCTTGTCACGTTGGCCGATTCCTTCGTGCATAACTGCTACTTCAGTTGGACGGGCGTCTTCCTCGGCACGCCGGTCAAAGACGGCGGCGTCGGCATCGCCGCCAACTGGATCGCACCCATCATGAGCATCGGCCAAGTCGCCGAAATCCTGACGATGTTCGCCCTCGGGGCGACCCTGAAGAAGTTCGGTTGGCGCACCACGATGATCGTGGGCATACTCGGCCACGCCGCCCGCTTCGCCGTCTACGCGTTCATGCCGCAAAACGCTGCGGCGATCATTTTGATCCAAGTCCTCCACGGCGTTTGCTACGCTTTCTTCTTCGCGACGGTCTACATCTTCGTCGACGCGTACTTCCCGAAGGACATCCGTTCGAGCGCCCAAGGCCTCTTCAACCTCCAAATCCTCGGCCTCGGTGCACTCCTCGCCTTCTCCATTTGCCCCTGGCTGATGCAAGATATCTACACCAAAGTCGGCGTGATCGATTTCAGAGGCCTCTTCCTCGTACCGTTCGCAACCGCCTCCATCGCCGCCATCGGCCTCGCCCTCTTCTTCCGCCCGCCGTCCTCCGGCCCCGGCGCAGCCATCCCCGCTGGCGCCGCGCCGCACTGAGTCAAACCACAGAAATTTTAACCACGGATGGACACGGACAAACACGATGTCCGCAGCCCTGACACTGTAGATTGTTTCAGTATCCGTGTCCATCCGTGGTCAATTTCTAATCCATAGTTTCGTTTCACCATGTCTCAAAAACTTCGCATTCTCATCGTCGGCTGCGGCCACATGGGCGTCTCCCACGCCCGAGCCTATCACAAAATGACCGGCGATTTTGAAATCGTCGGTCTCGTCTCCCGCGGCCCGGTTTCGCGAGAAAAACTCAATGTCGAGTTCGGCAGCCGCTACGCCGAATTTTCCGACTTCGCCAGCGCCCTCGCCCGCACCAAGCCCGACGCCGTCTGCATCAGCACTTACGCTGAAACCCACGCCGACTACGCCATCGCTGCCATGGAGGCTGGCGCGCATGTCTTCCTCGAAAAGCCCGTGGCCAACACTCTCGCCGAGTGCGAGCGCGTCGTCGCCACCGCGCGTCGTCTCAAGCGCGCGCTCGTCGTCGGCTACATTCTGCACGTACACCCGTCGTGGAAGAAATTCACCGAGCTCGCCCAGACCCTCGGCAAACCGCTCGTCATGAGGATGAACCTCAACCAACAAAGCTTCGGCCCCAACTGGGAGACGCACAAGAATCTCCTCCGCACCACCTCACCCATCGTCGATTGCGGCGTGCA
>SYGN01000166.1 GCA_005799525.1 Opitutaceae bacterium
CCGACGCCGATGTCCTTGGAGGAGAGCGTGTGTTTACCGGCACCCGCGTGCCCGTTCGCAGCCTGTTCGACCACCTCGAAGGCGGGGATAGCATTGATGACTTTCTCGCGGGGTTTCCCAGCGTCCAGCGCGGTCAAGTGATCGCTGTGCTCGAGGAGTCGCGCGCCCATTTTCTGCAGCCCGTCTGACGCCATGAAGATTCTCCTCGACGAGAATCTCGACTGGCGCCTCTCCCGCAGTCTGCCGGGTCATGAGGTGCAGTCGGTCCCGCTCATCGGCTGGGCCGGCACGAAAAACGGCGCGCTCCTCGCCCGCGCCAGCGGTCTGTTCGAGGTGTTTGTTACCATGGATAACGCGATGGTGCAGCAGCGTGATTTCGCGAAGCTTCCGTTCATCGTCGTCACGCTGCGGGCACGCTCCAATCGACTCGTCGACACGTCGCCGCTCATGCCCAGACTGCCCACTCTCTTGCCCACATTGAGGCCCGGGCAGATGGTCGGGATTGAATAAATTGATCTTCGCCGCATCCGGCTCTCGGCCTCAACGGATATCGCATAGGGTTCGGCCCGCTCGCCGAGTCGGCCGCTCATTTCAACGGCGAGCGAAAACCGTGTCTGGCTTTGCGGTCTCAAGCACGGAAGGCCGCAGGCCGCGCAACAAGACTATCCCCGGAGCGATGACTAACGCAGCTTGGCGCGCCGCACCACCGGCTCGACCCACCGCCCGGGAAACAGCAGCATGCGCGGCCAGGGCGGCACGCCGGTCTCGTTGCTGTTGAGCTGGCTCACGACGAGGTCGACGGCGTTGGCCGCCACCATGTCGTAGGATTGATCGACGCCGCCGATCTCCGGCGCCGTCGGCAACCAATGCAGACTGATGACCGGCAGTTCGCGCGCCACCGCGACATCCATCGCCCGCAGTTGCTCGAGCATCGCGTGGGCACTCACCACCAGCGCATCGGGCCGGCATGTCTTGATCCGACGCGCGACGGCCCGGCGGTCTTCCGGCAATCCGATCAACAACAACTCGGCTGCGGCCTCGCGACTCGGGTGAAACACCGCAAACGCCGCTTCCCACGCCCGCCGCGCCCGTTCGTTCACGTCGGCCTCTAGGATCGCCAGCGGCCGACGACACCCGGCGGCGGCGAGCTTCTCGAGGGTCATGCGCATCGCGAGATAGTGGTGATGGCCGGCGTGGTGGAGTTCCGGATTCCACCGCGCGCTGCCAATCACCGCCGGTGCAAAGCATTCCCACTCCAAATCCAACGTAACCTCGGTTTCATGTATGACCGGTGAAAGGAGCACGCCCACAATTCCGCGCGACTTCATCACATGCGACAGACGCCGGTCCGTCATACCGCGTTCGGCCGTCCAAAACTGCTCCAACCCATAACCCAACGCCTCCGCCCGCGCCTTCGCCCCGAGGAATACGCGTTGCAGAAACGGATCCTTCGCCGACTCGGCCCGCGAGGTGTGCACCCAGACGAACGCGATGCGCTCGCCGGCTGCGACCGGGCGAGACTTGCGGATATGGGACATCAAGGCCGAGAAGCGCGGGTTCGGACGGTAGCCCAACTGCGCGGCGACCTTTTGCACCAGCGTCCGCGTCTCATGCCGGATCCGCGGATCATCCCGCAGCGCGTACGAAACCGTGGCCAGACTACAGTCGGCAGCGCGGGCAATTTGTTGCAGGGTAATCACGGCGGCGGGAAGGTTGGCTGCGGTCAATGCATTCGCCCGCCGCGCCGAAGGCAATCCCTGGGATTGAAGGGTTTCAAAGAAACAAGGGTAGCTTCCCGGCTCGCATCGACTAAACAGCATTCCCATCTCCGCCGGCTCAACCAGACCGAACTCTGCCCATCCTTGCAGCGTATCCAACGCGTCCCACCTTCCCCGACTTTTCCATGCCAGCCATGCCTCGTTCGTTCCCCATCCTCTGTCTTGTCATTGCACTTCGCGCGGTCGCGGCCGAGCCGCCCGTGGTCGGGCCCGCCGCGCGGATCTCCGTCACGCCCTCGGGCGAGGTTGACGTCGCGATGGCCGACGGCGGCGTCGCGCGGTTTGCCCCGGTCGTGGCCGTGTTGGCCGCAACTGCCGATCCGAATATCGACATGCGCTGGGGGCAGTTTCCCGACCCCGCATTGCGACTGAACGACACGGGCTCGCTCTACAACGTGCTGACGTGGGGTGCGAAGGACACCGGCACGAAAACCGCAGTCAAGCACGTCGAGGACGGCTTCGACCCGAAGGTCGATCGAGGCTACGGGGGCGGGCGCACCGCCAATTTCTTCGCCGCGGGCAAACTAAAAACCTTGCGTGCCAGCACCAGCCGCTCTGACGGCAGCAAGATTACGTGGGACTTCCCCGCCGATGACACGGCCACCGTGCGCCTCGAACTCGATCTGCCGGCCGACGGCACGGCGCCGCGCCTGCGACTCAAGACAACCGTAAAAGCGGACGGATGGTATTCGTTCGGCTATATGGGAGCACCCGAAATTCCCGCCGCCGCGGCCGAGGAACTTTGGCAGCCGCTCATCTACAACGAACGCCGCTTTCCGCATGAGTCGTTTCTCGAGGCCGCCTATCGTTGCCCGCTGCCCACGACGCTTGTCACTGACGGCGGCGTGACGACCGGCGTGCTCGCCGACCCCGCCGAGTATCCGTTTCAACCACTCCCAAATTTCGCGAACTCGCGCTTCGGCGTGGCGCTGCGCAACCAGCGCGGGCTCGCGCAGCCGATGCTCTTCGCGCCAATCTTCGGGGGCGCCGGTTCGCGGATGAAGGCGGGGGAGTCGCGCGAGTTCGTGATGCGGCTCGTCGTCGCCAAAGCGACGCTCTCCGCCACCTACGAGCGCGTGGCCCGGTCGCTCTTCGGCTTCGCCGATGTGCGGCACAATGCCCTGGGTTCGCTCAACGCCACGTTTGAGCGCATGCTCGAGTTCGGGCTGAGCGACTACGCGAAATTCAACGCCGACCTGCGCGGCTTCGCCTACGACACCGATGTGCCCGGTGCGGTGAAGAACGTCTCTGCCCTCCACCCGCTCGGCCTCGCGCTCGTCACCGACCGCCCCGAAATCTACACGCGGCTCGCTCGCCCGCTGATGGAATATTTCGTGTCGCGCGAGCGATTCCTTTTCACGACCGATCCCAAGGTGAAGGGTCAGTCGGCCTCTTCCCATCTCCGCGGGCTGGGCGCGCCGCTCACCGAATATGCCAATCTCTACGCGATGTCGGGCCAACGCACCCCGTTCTTCCGCACCGCGGCCGAGAGTTTATTCGGCCGGGATCGCGTCTTGAATCTCCAAGGCAATATTCGCGGCGACAACTGGTCCAATGCCCTTGGCCTCTACCGTGCAACGGGGGAAAAGCGCTGGCTCGACCACGCCATCAAGGATGCCGACGCCTATCTCAAAACCCGCGTTGGCGTGCGTGCGGCGGACTATTCGGACCCCGATTCCCGCGGGTTGTTTTTTTGGACGGCGTTCACGCCCCAGTGGATCGAGTTGTTCGAACTCTACGAAGAAACGCGGCAACCGCGTTTCTTGGACGCCGCCCATCGCGGCGCGCGGGATTATGCGCAGTTCGTCTGGCTCGCGCCGCGCATTCCCACCGGCGACGTGCGAGTGAACGAGGATGGGTTGGCGCCCGCCTACCGGTCCGGACCGCGTTTCCCGCGGATCAAGGCCGAGCCCGAAACCGCCCCCGCTTGGCGCACCTCCGAAATCGGGCTCACCAGCGAGTCGGCGCCGACCAGCAAAGGTGCGCGCGGCATTCTCCTCGCTTGTTACGCGCCCTGGATGCTGCGCATTGCATCGCTCACGAACGATGCGTTTCTCCACGACATCGCCCGCTCGGCCATCATCGGGCGCTACACCAGTTTTCCGGGCTACCATCTCAACACCGCGCGCACGACCGCCTACGAGAAACCCGACTTTGCCCGGCGCGGAAAAGACGAACTCAACTCAGCGACCTCGATTCACTACAACCACATCTGGCCGCACATCGCGCTGCTCTTCGACTACCTCGTGGCGGACGTGTTTGCGAAGTCGCGCGGGGCGATCGATTTTCCGGCGCGCTACGCCGAGGGCTACGGTTACCTGCAGCAACGCGTCTTTGGCGATCGCCCCGGCAAGGTCTACGACGAAAACGGCCTGTATCTGTGGATGCCGCGCGGCGTGCTGACCGTCGATCACCCCGAACTCAATTTTGTGATGGCTCGCGGCGACGCCAAGGTCGCCGTCGCGCTCACCAACCAGTCGAAGTCCGCGGTTAGATCCCACGTGACGCTTTCACGTGAGCGCATTGCGCTCGCCCCGGGCGCCAACGCGAAAGTGGTCGTCTGGGAAAACAACCGGCGCGTGCGCGAGGAGCCGTTGCCCGCCGATGCCCGCATCGCCGTGGACGTCGCAGCCGAGGGCATTACCACCTTGATCGTCAGCGGCGTCACGCCGCGCGTCGAGTTTCAGGACCAGATTCTCAGCCGCGCCACCCGCCTCCCGGCGGAAAGTGTCGTCGACCTCGGCTGGCGCGGCGCGCGCGGCGTCGTGCTGTCCTTCGGCGCGGGCGAGCTGACGAGCGCCTACGTTTACCTGCCCGATCAGGAGCGTGTCGTGACGAAGTGCACGGTGCACTACCGGCAAGGCGGCGGCGAATTCCGCGCCGTGTCCGATGCATCGTATCCCTTCGATTTCACCCTCCCCATCGCGGGCGACGCGCCGTTGGAATTCTGGTTCGAAACGCAGTCGGCCTCCGGCGCGGTCGAAAAGTCGCCCGTCGGGCGACTGTTGCTGCGATAGAATCCACCAAAAAATCCTCCGCCCAATGCCCACCTCCACTCCGTCCGCCACGCCGACTCGTCGCCAATTTCTCGCGGCCAGCGCCGCCTTCGGCTCCGTCCTGATCTTGCCGCGCGGCTTGCGCGGCCAGGGCACGCGTTCGCCCAACGAGCGTCTGCGTATCGCCCAAGTCGGCGTGGGCGGTCGCGGCGATGCGGCGCACGCCGGTCTCGTCGACGAACAGTTCGTCGCCCTGTGTGATGTGGACGAAAAACGCGGTCGCGCCCGAATCGCCGGCAACAAAAAGGCGGGATCTCCAGCGGATCGGGTGAAGGACGCCAAATGGTTCAAGGACTTTCGCGTGATGTTCGAGCAGATGGATGACAAGATCGACGCCGTCACGATCGCGACGCCGGATCACATGCACTTCCCCATCGCGATGGCCGCGATCGCGCGAAAGAAACATGTCTATGTCGAGAAGCCGATGTGCCGCTGCCTCTCCGAGGTGCGCCGCTTGCACGCCGCCGCCAAGGCCGCGGGCGTCGTGACGCAGATGGGCAACCAAGGCCGCGCGGCCGAGGGCATCCGCCTCGCGCGCGAGTGGGTGCAGGCCGGCCTGATCGGCGAGGTCCACACCGTGCACACCTGGACGGACCGTCCGC
>SYGN01000167.1 GCA_005799525.1 Opitutaceae bacterium
ATCACCCCTTGGTCGAGGTAACTGCGGATCAACGTGAGCACCCGACTGTCCGCGATGCGTTCCTCCACCCGGCTCATGAGCCGGTCTTTCGGAATCGTATCGAAGTAACCTTTCAGATCCGCGTCCACGATCCACGTGTGATCCCCGTCGAGCAGGGTCTGCACGCGGCGCAGCGCGTCTTTGCAACCACGTCCGGGTCGAAAACCGTAGCTGTGCTCCGCGAAACGGTGCTCGAAAATGGGTTCGATCACCATCCGCAGGGCCGTCTGCACGCTCCGGTCGCGCACCGTGGGTATTTGGGTGGTCGAAGAGCTCACGTTTCCGGCGGAGGTGTGGGAGTTGCCGCAGCCGGTGAGGTTTTGGGCGTTACCGATGAACTGGCCGGGGTGCTCGGGGGCGTTTTGCCGGCCGGTGATCGAGGTGGCGTGAGGCGGGGGCGATCAGCGGGTGGGCGCGGGAACAGGCCGATCGGCGCCTCGGGCGTGATGGAGGAGGTGCCGGTAACATTGACGCAAAATTGCGACGTCGGAGTCGAGCGCGACGTGCGTGAAACCTTGGGCGAACAGGGAGGGAAGATCGGCGGAGTCGCGCACCAAAATACCGGCAGGTTTGCCGGCGTGGCGGGCAGCGGCGACGACGCGGGCGAGACAATCTTCATAGAGCGGGGCGTGGCCAATGAGGGAGGTCGAGAGTTCGTGTGCGAGATCGGCAGGCCCCACGAAAAGAACGTCGACGCCCGGGACTGAGGCGATGGCGTCGGCGTGGTCGATGCCGCAGAGTGATTCGATCTGGGCGAACAGCAGCGGCGGAGGGGATTCGTCCGGCGGACGAAGGCCATAGTCGTAGGTGCGGGCCGAACGAGAAAGGCCGCGGCGTCCGCGCGGTGCGTAGTGCATGGCCTGGAGACAGGCCTGCGCCTGCTCCGCGGATTCGACGTGGGGCACCATGATACCGGCGGCGCCCCAATCGAGGGCGTGCAAGATGAGATCGGGGTGCGGCGCGCCGACGCGCACGATGGGCAGGGCGGGCGTGCCGCGGATGGCCTGGAGATTCGCGAGGAGCGACGCTTCGGAGCCGGCGCCGTGTTCGAGATCGAAGAGGAGCCAGTCGAAGCCGGAGAGCGCGGCGATTTCGGCGACGACGGGCGAGCCGAGCGACAACCAGGTTCCGACAAAGGGCGCGGGGCGCGAGGCGCGGGACAGGTGGGACGGAGTCATGAGAGGGACGCGGGATCGGCGTCGCTGCGCAGTCCGTGGAGGGCGGCAGCGAGACGAGTGAGGGTGAAGGCGCGGAGATCGGCGCCGCTGGAGCCGGCGCCGAGGAGGAAAAATCCGCCGGCGCGGTCGAAGTAACCGGCGCCGACACGGATGACGGCTTTGAAAATCATATTGCGCAGGAGGTGCAGCCAGAAGCGGCGGCGATAGTCGGCGGGCAGCGGGCGGACGCGGGCGTAACCATTGAAGACGCGACCGAGTGTGGGCCCGTCGTGGAAACAGCCGAGGAGCGAAAGGTCGTCGAGCGGGTCGCCGCCGACGGCATCGTCGAAGTCGATGTAGGCGGCGATGCGGTCGGGTTCGCCGAGGATGTTCCAGAGGGCGAGATCCTTGTGGACGAGGCAGGCGGCGGGCAGGGCGAGCAGCGCGGCGTGCGTGTCGATTTCGCGGCGGAGGTCGGCGGCGGAGGCGCGGGTGAGGAAGTTTTTTTCGACGAGGAACGCGAGGTGGCGGTCGAGGCGGGTGTGGAAGTAGTCGGCGTAGCCGGCGTGGTAGCCCCGGAGTTCGCCGGTGGCGCCGACGAGAGCGGTGGAGAACGGGCCGAAGCCCGAGGGCGCGATCTCCTGCCAGCGGGCGATATGCGCGCCGATTTCCGGGGCGAGGCGCGCGAGATCGAGGCGGCCGGCTTTGAGGTGCGCGTTGAGATCGGCGTGAGGGAGGCGCGCGAGCACCTGCCAGGCAAACGGGACGGCGCGGCGCGAGGCATCGACGGCGAGCACGGCGGGGGCGGGCACGCCGAGGCGCGCGACCGCCCGCAGCAGGTGGGCTTCGACGGCCATGTAGTCATCGCCATCGGGGCCGTCTTCGACGCGGATGAACGTTTCCTGAGTTCCGATACGGGCGGTGAACGTGAGGTGGTTGCCCTGGCCGGAGCCGGGGGCGAGGGCGACGGGTGCGCCGAAATGCTGCGCGAGCGCGACGGAAAGGAGGGTGGAAATTTCGGCGGGTGCGTGTTCGGCGGCGCGGCCGTGCAGGCCGTAGAACGCGGCCGGGCGGTCGCATTTCCAGTAGTAAATATCGGCGCGGGGATGACGGGTGGCGGTCATCGCGGGTCGGCGGATTTCGCTTCGGCGGTGCGGCTCCAGCAAGCGGCGAGCAGGCTGCCGACGAGGGTTTGAATCACACTGCTGAATACGGCGGGGATGGCGGCGAGCGGTTGGGCGGCGAAGTGTTTCCGGGCGAGGACCGCGGCCATGCCGCCGTTTTGCATCCCGACTTCGATGGAGATCGTGCGTGCGGCGATGGCGGAGAAGCCGAGGCGGCGGGCAAACCAGTAGCCGAGGCCGAAGCCGAGCAGGTGGACGAGCAGCACGGCGAGCGCGACCTTCCCGGCGTGGGCGAGCACCGAGGAGGCGCTCTGGGCCACGATGCTGCCGGCGATGAAGATGATCGCGACGACGGCGACGGCCGGCGAGAAGCGCACCACGGCGCCGACCTGGCGGGGGAAGCGCCAGTTGCAGAGCACGCCGACCAGCACGGGCACGACGACGATCTGGAGCGTGGAGAGGCTGAGGCCGAGCGCATCCACGGGCACGTAATGGCCGGCAAGGGCCTTGCACCAAAGGGGCGTCATGACGAACGCGAGGAGCGTCGAGGCCATCGTCATCACGACGGAGAGGGCGACATTCGCGCGGGCGAGGTAGGTGATGAGATTGGAAGCCGTGCCGCCGGGGCAGCTCGCGACGAGGATGAGGCCGACGGCGAGTTCGGGGGGCAGCGCACAAAGTTTGGCGACGAGCCAGCCGGAGAGCGGCATGACGGTGTATTGCAGGGCGAAGCCGAGACCGATGGCGCCAGGCGATTGCCGCAGGCGGCGGAAATCGTCGAGCGTGAGCGTGAGGCCCATGCTGAGCATCACGACGGTGAGCGCCCACACGACCCATGGGCCGGTGAACCACACGAGCGCGGGCGGGTGCAGCAGACCGAGCACAGAGGAAGCGACGATCCAGACGGGGTAGAGCGCGGTGAAGCGGGCGAGCATCGATGGGGAGAAGGAGCGGCGGGATGCGGCGGAAGGCAGGAAGCGGTGGGTGTAAGCCTAGCGTTTGGCGGGTTTCGGTTCCTTCTTCTTCAGTGGGCGGCTGATGAGAATTTGCAATTTCGAGTTCGGATGGGTGAGCGTCCCGCTCAGGACCTCGGCCTCGGTGAAACGCGCCAGGAGAATTTCGCCGTCACTCGAGCGGTTGCGGTCGTAGGAAATGTAGAGGGTGCCGTCGGGCGCTTGGAAACCGTCGGGGTAGGAAATGCCTTTGCGTTCGTCGAGCATGAGTCCGCCTTTCCACGTGAGCCCGTCGTCTTCGGAGAGGAAGGCTTTGAGTTTGCTGCGGCCCTCGTGGGTGTCGGTGGTGTCGCCGTGTTTCACGAGGAGCACGCGCCCGGAGGCGAGTTTGCGGAGGTGAAAGCGTGCGACGGGATGGTTGAGGCCGGGAGGAGCAGAAGGTTCGGACCAGGTTTTGCCGCGGTCGGCGGAGGTGCTTTGCATGAGGCCTTTGCTGGTGCGCGCCAGCAGCCAGAGTGAGCCGTCTTTGCGTTCGACGACCATGTGTTCGTGCCAGTTCGGATTCGGCAAGACGACGTGGCCGCGGCGTTCCCAGGTCGCACCTTGGTTGGAGGAGACGAAGACGTTGGCACCGCGATAGGGATCGAGCTCGGGAAACAGATTCGCCTGCGCGAACGGGCCGATGCCGTTATTCTGGAGCAGCTGCACCGGGAGCATCCATTCGCCGGTGGAGAGCACGATGGGTTTGTTCAGCGCCGAGCCGTGCCAGAGGCGGCGCGGGGCGGACCAGACAGGTTTCTCGGCGTCGGGGTTTTCGCAGACGGCGGCCCACAGGCCACCGCGGCCGTCGAAGTGGTTCATCGTTTGATCGAAGAAAAACCAGAGCCGGCCGAGCGGGTCGGTCCAGAGATTGCCAACGATCACAGAGCGCGGGATGGGCAGGTGTTTTGCCTGGCTGTCGATCACGAGGCGGGGCTTCGACCAGGTCGCACCATCGTCGTCACTGGTGGCGGCGACCATAAACGCGAGCGGGCTGTCGCCGCCCGCGACCCAGGCGGCCCAGAGTCGGCCGGCCGGCGTGCGGGCGATGCCGATGGTCATGCCGTAGTCGAGTTGGTCGTAGTCGTATTCGGGGAGCGGCGAAGTATTGAGCCGCGGCGGGACGAGCGTGAGGTCGGCGACTTTGCGCAGCACCTCGAGTTCAAAGGCGCGCGCGGCGGCAGGGTCCAGGGAAGTCAGGGCGGACTCGGAGGTCTGGGCGCGGGCGCATACCGCGCCGAGGAGCAGGGAACCGAGGGCGAGAAGGATTCGGGGGAAACGCATGGCGGGAACGAGGTTGTATCGGAGGACAGGAGACGGATGACGGTGGAGGAGACCGTCAGGGGAGGCGGGTGGATTGCCAGGCCACCATGGCCCACTGGCCGCGGCGCTGCACGTAGACGATCAGGAAACGCAGTTTCACGGTGCCGGGTTTCCCGTGCGAGAGCGCTTGCACGGTGGAGAGCCCGGTGAGCACGGCCGTATCGCCGTAGAGGCGGACTTGCTGCGATTCATGCACGAGGGAGGTGTATTTCAACGCGCCGGAGCGCAGCGAGGCGAGATAGTCGGCCTTGTTTTCCAAGCGCGTGCTGGAGTGCGCATAGGTCAGATCGTCCGCGAGGAGCCGGTCGAGCGCGGCGAAATCGTCGTTCACCAGTGCGGCGACGCGCGCCTGTTCGACGCGGAGGATCGTGGCGGCGTCGGCGGACGCACGGGCGGCGTGAACCGGGAAGATCAGCACGCCGGCCAGTAAGGCGCCGAGGGTGAGGAGGCGGCGGCTCACCAGGTCCCCCTGACGCCGAACTCGAGTTTGGGATCGAGGTAGTCCTGCACGTTGAGCAGGTAGCCGTTTTGGGTGTTTTCGATGGAGGCGTTGAAGAGATTGCGGATCTGGAGGAACGGCACGAGGCGGCGCGACCAGGCGTATTCCATCCGGAGATCGACGGTGGTGCGGGGCTGCATGTGGGTGAGGTTGTTCACGTAGTTGAGTGCGCCGCCGGTGTAGCGGACATCGGAGCGGGAGACTCCCTTGAGGGTCCGGCCGGAGTGGTTAACGGTCGCGATGGCGTTGAAGCCCTGGAAACGCCAGCTGAGGGCGGCATTGTATTGGCGGGTGACGGCGTTGGTCTCGAGGGCGTAGCCGACCTGTTCGACGAGCGAGGCGTTTTGGGCGGGGTTGCCGGCGACGAGCATCTGTTGCGTGCGAATCGGAGACACGTCGATGAACGTGGCGTTGAGCTGGAGGCCGAGAGTTTTCAGACGACCGGGGAGGAAACCGAGCGTTTGCGAATACATGAGCTCAAGGCCGGAGTAGCGGCCGGGCTCGGGGACGTTGAAGCGGGTGACGACATCGTAGTCGGAGGGTGCGCCGACGAAGCTGCTGTCGTCGAGGCCGAGTTCGGCGGCCGATTCGGGCGTGAGGGAGCGGGTCGCCTGGATGATGTAGTTGCGAAAATCCTTTCGGAAGAGGGAGGCGCCGAACATGCCGGCGTGGCGGAAGTGATATTCGTAGCCGAGGTCGTAGTTGGAGATCTCATACGGCCGGAGCGCGGGATTGGTGAGCGTCACCCGACCGCGGGCGCCGGCGGGCGTGGGATCAGTGATCGTGAGCGAGCCGGGCAGCATGTCGCCGTAGTTCGGCAGGCCGATGGATTGCGCGGTGGCGGCGCGGAAAACGTGATGCGCGGTCGGCGTGTATTTCGCGTTGAGCGAAAAATATTCGTCCCGGTGGCGGAAGGTGCCGGTCTCGCGAAGGAAGCGGTTTTCGTTGTCCGCTTCGAGGCGTTCGTAACGCAGGCCGGTGACGATGAGCAGATCTTTGCGGGGCTTGATGTCGAAGCGGGCGTAAGCGGCGGTGGCACGCTCGTCGAACCGGGTGA
>SYGN01000168.1 GCA_005799525.1 Opitutaceae bacterium
ATCAACCCCGGCAACAGCGGCGGTCCCGCCCTCGTCGGCGACAAGAGGCTCGGCCTCGCCTTCAGCGGTCTGCGCGGTGCCGACAACATCGGGTACATCATCCCCTGTGAGGAAGTGGAGCTCTTCCTCAAGGATGTTGCCGATGGAAAATACGACGGCAAACCGACGATGTTTGACGACCTCCAGACGCTCGAAAACCCGGCCCTCCGTGCCTACCTCAAGCTCGACAAGACGGTCGAGGGCATCGTCGTCCACGAACCCGACGGCCTCGACGCCTCCTATCCGCTGAAGGAATGGGATGTGATTACCAAAATCGGTGATGCCAAGGTCGACAACGAGGGCATGATCAAACTCGGCGACAACCTCCGCGTGCGCCTCCGTTACCTGATCCAGAAAATCGCGAAAAACGGGAAAGTGGAACTGACCGTCGTGCGGGCCGGCAAGGAACTCACCGTGCAGGTGCCCGTCGCGGCCACCCGCCCGATGCTGATCCCCAACTTGGAAAACACCTATCCCTCCTATTTTGTCTACGGTCCGCTCGTCTTCTCACCCGCCACCGGCGTGTTCGTCGCCGGGCTGAACAATGCGATGAGTGCGTTGTCCGCCTCGGCGAGCCCGCTCGCGCTCCGCCGGATCGACAAACCCGCTTTCCCCGGCGAGGAGCTGGTCGTCGTGGCGTCGCCATTTTTTCCGCACAAACTGTCCAAGGGCTATTCGAACGCCCAATCACGGGTCATCGAAAGCGTGAACGGCATCAAGGTGAAGAGCCTGCAGCACCTCATCGAGATCCTGCGCGATTCGCGCGACGAATTCATGGTATTTGCGTTTGCCGGTCACGGTGGTGAATCCCCGGTTTTCCCGCGCAAAGATATGTTGGCCGCCACCGAAGATATTCTCACCGACAACGGCGTCCGCAGCCAAGGCTCGCCCGACACGCTGGCCGTCTGGAACGTCAAACCGGCGCAGTAAGCGTCCGTCTTTTCGGGCAAGAAGTGGGCTTGCGGGCGAGCACGGGGGCTTGATCGCGTAGCGTAGGCCGGCCGTGCGTAACGGCGAGCGCTAGCAAGCCGTGCCGTGGCGTGTCCTCAGCTTTCCGCCGCCACCGGCGTCATCCCGGTCAAATCCGGCTCGCCCTCATGGCCAAACGGCGCGCGCAGCGCCGATCCGATTGCAACCTTGCCCGCTTGGATTGCGAGCCGCGGCCAGCCTCCGCCGCCGTGTTGCGTAAATAAATCTCCGTGGTGTGCCAAGGCGTGGGCCTGCAAGCCCGCCGGAAATTCCGAGAGCCCCGCGAAATAGTGATGTCCGTTACGCTCCACGCTCGTCACCCCGAGAGCGGCCTGCGCGGCCAGATCCTGGAGGAGACCGATCGGGCCTACGTTCGCCAGATCTTCCCCGCTCAACACAGTCGGCTGACCATCGCGGCGCAGTTGTGCGAGGATGCACGCGTTCACGACGCTCTTGAAAACGCCCTTGCAGTTCTTGTGACTCGTGCCCGCGTAGCCCAGCGCGAGCGCGGTCGGCAAACTCGCAAGCTCAGCGTCGCTTTCGTCGATGATGATCGGCGGCCGGTCTGGCCACGCGCGCACGAGTTCCCCGATTGCCGGGCTTAGCGCCACGCTCCGATGCCACGGTTGCTCGACGTAGAGCAGGCGCGGCCACAGGTGGCGGAGCGCGGGTGTTGCCAGCAGGTCGCGGAAATAGCCTTCGAATGACGCCACGTCGCGGAAGCCCTCGTTGCCATCGAGGGAGAACGCAAATTCGTCGCCACACCCTTCTGTTAAGATCTCCGCCATCCGCCCGAGTCGGTCGCGGTCCCGCGCCGCCTCTCCGTTGATTTTGATTTTGAAATGCTTAAGCCCGTAAAACCGGATACAGGTGTCGAGCGACTGCGGCAGTCCATCGTCGACGCGGTCCTCGGGTGTGATCTCCGCTGCTCGCAGCGGGTCTGACAATCCCACCGTGTGACGCGCAAATAATTCCGTTGGTGGATTTGCCGGCAGCCAGTCGCGCGGCGTCGATCCCGCGAGATCGGGCTGCAGGGCGCCCAAATCTATCCCGAAGAGGTTTTCCCGTAACGCCGATGCCAGCGTCGCCCCCCGCGCCCGGCACACGGCGTCGATCAGCGCCCGCTCGACGAAAGACGTGCCGAAATTCGACAACAGCAGCGGCAGTTTTTCCGCTCCCGCCCAGGCCGCCTGCGCCTCGTAAAGTTCCCGCCAGAAAGCAAACGCCTTCGCCCCGCGAATCGCGCGCGCCTGGCTCACCGCCGCACGAATGACTCCGAGCATTTCTTCGACTTCATCCTCGAGCAGGCGCGTCGGATCCTTGGTGAACCACTTTGGGGGAAGATTGTCCGCCGCGAGTCCCGTGTGCGTCGTGCCATCGATCTCGAACGTAACGCGCAAGATCACGTGCGGCACCCACGTCATCGTCGCGATGCCGTAACGAAACGGCATGCGCGCGCGCAAATCGCAGCGGAAGAGTTCGGCGTGTTTCAGGGTGATCATGATGGCGGCACGGGATCCGGCGGACACTTTGGGCAATATTGGCTCAGAGCTTGAATGGGGAGGGGGTCGATTGAATGGCTGCCCTCCTCTGAAATACTAAAGTTCAGGCCTGTTTGGCTCACTTTGATTTGGCTCAGCTGCACCAGACTTTTGAGCCAATTGAACCAATCCAATGGCCGGTCCGGCAAGCCACCGCCCGCCCCGGGTAACGCCACGCAAATGGACGCGTTGCTCCTGCACCAACTGCTCCATCAGCCGTTTGATCTGCGCGCGATACCGCCGGCCAGACCTGCACCAGTTCACCCATGGGAGCGCCAGCCAAGCCTGCATCGCGCAGGTGTTTTTCCAGCAGCGCCTTGTTCGTCTCATGGTCGAGCCCCTTGCGGCGAGTGTAGGCACCGGTCGCTCCGATGGCGGCATGCAATTCGCGCGACAGGAAATAGCGCGCGCCCTTGCCCCGTCCTTGGCACTCGACGGCACCGGCTTCGATTAGACCGGGTAAACGGCTCAAAAGGATCGGACTCAACGGGAGGTCTCGCTGCAATGCATCCAGAGCCACAAAATCTGCTGTGGAAAATCTGAGCCAGCCGTTCATCGCCGAGGCGCCCGAGAAAACGAACGAAATTCGGATTCTGGACGGTGCCCGCGGGCACCAAGCGAACCTCGTGCGCATTCGAATCCGCGAAGTCGGGCAAAGGCTTGGTTTGTCTGATGGCCGTCTCAATCATGAGAGTCACACCTTGCCCGGAGCGCTCGACCAAGCCGGCTTTCGCGGGGGACTCCGCGAGACGACGATTGCGGGGGTTTTGCCGTTCCGCGATATTCTCGGTGGTGATTCCCGGTGGGAATCCGCCGGGACTCACGACTTCGGGCCGGCGGGCGTATTGGCGCACGAAGACCGAACCGCCGAGCCGATAATCGCGATGGGCGACGGCATTAAGTAGCGCCTCGCGAATTACCACCTCGTCGAAGGTGGAGACGTCGAAGCGAAAAAAATCTTCCTGATAACTCTGCCGATCGTTCCGGAGGTTGATCTTTTTCCAGAGCGCATCGTGGAGTCCGAAAAACCCCTCCCGATATTCCTCAGAATCCTGCGCGGGAACCGACGCCTCCGACGAGCGATACTCGAAGACGATTTCAGCCTGGGCGAGATAGCGGCTCAGCGCCTCCCGGGTGCCAAAAAGAATGAGCGCGGCGTAGCACAGGCGGCCCTCCACCAGCAGTTCGGCGTCCGTCATTAATTCGATGTCGCTGCGCAGCTCGATCCGCGGCTGGCGTGTCTTGCGCGCCCAGCGCCGGCGAAAATCCGCGGGCAGCGTCGGAGAAAGTGCAGAGACTGGTGCAGAACTCAATTCGGCCGAAAAATCGGGCCCCGTCTCCGCAAAGATCGCCCGTAGCTCCAAATCGCTGAGCGCCGCGAGATCGTCACCGGCCCGCTTGAGATGGCGTCCGTCGATCTGCCACGCCGTGCCCGGCAGGCGCGACGGCACATGGACAATCAGCACGCGTTTGTTCCCATGAAGGAACTCTGCAATGGGAATACGGTGATGGAGTCGCTGGGAGAGCCCGGTTTTGGTGCGACCAGGCTCGGTGAAAGCGGCTGTGCCGACGACTTCCCGTGGACGACGGTCGGAAACTCCGAGAACTATCCTGCCGCCGCCTTCGTTCGCCAGCGCCACGCAATACTCCACCAGCTTATCAAAATGATATTGGCCGGTCGCTGACTTAAATTCGATCCGGTTGCCTTCGGGAGCGGCGAGCAGCCGGGAGGATTCTTCAGGGGTCGTCGGCATCGCTGTTCTTTGGGCAGGTCGTTCCGAAACGAGTCACGCGCCCTACGCTTTTGGAAACATCGCCTCATAGTGGGCCGAGGGCTGCAGCACCGCGCCGCTCTGAGCGTAGTAATCCGCATCGAGCTCAAACACGCCGCGCTGCGTCCGCGCCCACGGGGCGTCGGCGCGCGGGTGATAGCCGCGCATCATCTCCCAATTCCGATAATTCTGGTGCCCGTTCGTCTCCACCAAGCCGATACCCAAGCCCGGAAACGGTGCGAGGCGCGCGGCGACGTTCTTGTTCCACTCGATCAGCAGGGGACTCACCGTGAGATCCGCGCAGAAACACGGCACGCCATGCTCGTGGGCGACCTGCGCGATCCTGAGCGACATACTGAAGGTCTTCGCGATCGGCTTCAGCGCGATCGCCGTATAGCCCATCTGGATGCGCTTGAGCGCATCGCGGTCCGTGTGCGCGCTCTCGTCCGCCGCGATACGCGCCGGGATATCACGAATGTCGATCTCCAGCTCCTCGGGAAACGGCTCCTCGATCAACGCGATCTGGTCGAAGGCCCCGATGGCCTGCGTGTGGTCGATCAGGCGTTGCAGCGTGTCCTTGCTCTCGTAGCGACCATTGGCGTCGAAGTAATACGGCAGCTTTCCGTTCGCCGTGTAGGGCGTGCGCGCATCGCCGATGGCGGCGTGAATGGCGCTGATCCGCGCCTTGTCCTTCTCCAGCATTTCGGCCTGCGTTCCCGGCTGGCCGATTTTGATCTTCATGAAAAAGTAGCCCGCCTCGACGGCCGCCTTCAGTTCCTCGATGGGGATGCCGTAGGCCATGAGCGGAATGCTCGCGACCTTCGCGTGCCGATGCGCGAGCGCTGGGCGATAGGCCGCGGGGATGAGATCGTCGAAACGCGTGATCCCGTTTTCCGCTGCGCAGAGCTGCCACGCCGCGAAATCGACGCCCACGAGCGCGTTCAGCGCGAAGGTTTCGCGCAGCCCCGCGTGGCCGGTGATTTTTTTTCCATACGCGTGAACGTCGTGCCGGATCGATTCGAGCAGGTCCACGGGGTTGGTGAATGTTTGTCCCTTCAGCTGCTGGATCGCCCACTCGCTCATCGCATACATGAGCGCGTTGCCGCCGCTCTCGGAGTGTCCGGCGAACACCTGCGCATCGCTCCACAACACGCCCTGCGGGCATAGCCCGATGCCGCGCTGGCCCGACCCGCTCTGGAGCATCGCAACGCTCTGCCAAATTTCGGACATGTAGCCGCCCTTGAAACCAAACGGCCGCACCAGCGGCTCGCGTTCGAAGTTAGAGCCGACGGCGGCGAGGGTGATGGGACGAGGAGAAGTCATAAGTCGGATAGGAGGGCGGACCTCAGTCCGCCCTTTTTGCGCGTTGCGTGATCGAAAAAGCGTGCGAATGGAGAGCGGACTCAGGTCCGCCTTACCGTCGTCGTGATCGCTTTACGCGACGCCGTTCTTCGCCATCACGGCCTTCAACACTGCGAGGTCTTTTTTCATGAACGAGGTCATTTGCGTGAGGCGGTCGGCCGCACTGAGCGAGGGCGGTGGCTTTTCAAACGGCGAATACTCCAGATGCATCGAAATGGGACCGCCGATCCCCAGCTCCTTCACGACCTTGAAATACGCATCGTGCGGCACGATGCCCTCGCCGAGCGGCACGTTGTCGATGACGGCCTTGCCGGGCGATTGCGTCCACTTGAAATCTTTCATGTCGCTGCAGCGAATCCACGGTGCGAGCAACTTGAGCTGGAGCGGCCACGACTGTGCGCCCTCCACCGTGCCGTGGCGGATGTCGTATTGCACGCCGAGGGCGCGCGGATCGATGTCCTTGAGCAGATGATAAAGATCCCAGACGGGGCCGCCGATACGGGTACCCGCGTGATTCTGAATCGCCCCGTGGATGCCCAGGCTGGCGTTGAGCGCGGCGAGTGCGTTCATCTCCGGCTTTAGTTTTTCGATCGTACCCAGCACGCCGAGCTTCGGGTCGTAGTTCCAGTTGCCGAGGCGGTAAAATTTCACGCCGTGTTTCGCCGCCGTGCGGAGGAGCGTCTCGGTGTGTGGCTCGCGCACGCTGGTGATATCCGTCGTGATCATCTCGACCTTCAGCCCAGCGGCGCGCGCGGCGTCGATCGCGCGCGGGAGATCCTCGGCCGCTTTTTCCGGCAGCACGTGGGCCTGGGCCTTGCGCACCGTATAGTCGATGCCGCCGTAGCCGCAGCTCGCGATGAGCTTGGCGGTCTCCGCGTGCGACATCATGTGCAGCGGCTTCGAGAAGACGTGAACCGTCGTCGGTCCGGCCAGTGCCGGAGTCAGGGTGGTTTTCGCGGAGGAGGCGCTTTTTTCGGCCGCACGGCTCGTGAGCGGTAGAGCTGCGCCAGCGAGAGCCAGCGTGGAAATGAAGTCGCGGCGGGTGGGGTGGAGTGAATCGGGTTTCACGGCGCGAGACGTTTCGCGAAACCCACGCGCGGTGCAAGTCCGGCGGAGCCGGGAATGTCGCCTTTCCGACGGAGGGGCGACACTCCGATCGCCCGTGGTGCCGTCGCCCGCCGGGCAATCACCCTTTTCCGCCCTTGAGCAGCACCAGATGATCCACGCCCTTGGCCTCGAACTCGCGCCAGTAGGCATCTTCCAGCACTTCGACGCGGTCCTGCTCTTCCTCGCTCAGCTCCTCGCCGAGTTTGGTGATGTCCTTGCCCTGTTCCGCGCGCAGATCGCGCTCGGCGAGCCGGCCGACCAGCTCGCCCCAAAATGCGTCTTCGACAAACTTGTCGAGCTTCTCCGCGACGGGGCCGGCGGTGAGCTTTTCATTCGGAAACAATTCGCCGTTCACGTCCGACTCCACGAGGTCGGCGCAGCCGAACATTTCCGCGAGTCCCAAAACCTTCTGCGACACCTCCGCGTAACGCTCCGGCATCGTGGCCGGATCGTCGGGGCGCGCACCCGCGACCCAGAGGCCGAGATGGGCAAGTTCCAGCAGACGGGTGTATTCTTTGGTCGTAAATGAAACCTTCATGCGGCCAAGAGAGGACGCGTTCTCCCGCCCCGCGCAAGGGCGGAGTGCGCGGGCCCCCTTTCGTGGCGGCGGCGCCTTCCTGAGCCCGTAGCGGCGAGCGCCAGCCAGCCGACCCCGTCTACGGCACCAACTCCGGCTTTGCGGTCTCCGTCGTCATCTTCTGCGGCAACCGGTAGACTTCTCCGCTCTGCGTTGCGAAATACAGCGACGATGGCGTCGGCTCCAACGCCGAGCCGTCTGCCCAGAGCGCATAAAAACCCGGATCCGCGTTTACCGGCTTGCGCGCGTAGGTGTGGTTGTAGCGGGAATCGTGCGTGAGCACTTTGTTGACGCGCCAGGTGCGGCCTTGGTCGCGGCTCGCCCACATCATCATGTCGCCGCCCGTGCCACCGCGCTGCGGCCCCGGCGACGTCGGCGCAATGACGCGCCAAATCCCATCCGTCTCGATGTAGAGCGAGCCGTGGTCGTAGTTGTGATCCGACGCTGTGAACGGCCGGATATCCCACGACATGCCCGTCCACCGGGCGGTGCTCCAATAACAGGGTCCGAACTTCGGACCCGGCTCAAAACCCTTCGACGTCAGGTAGAGAATTATCGGATACCCTTCCTTCGTGAACGCGATATCCTTCAGGTAAACATTGAGATCCTCCGAGCGGTAGTCGCGCACGAGCGCGGGATTGTCCGCCTTCGTGAGCGGGAGCGTGACCGGCTTGCCGTCGACGGTCGTCCACGTGCGCCCGGCGTCGCGGGTTTCCAGATAGTAGAGGTTGGTGCGGTAGTTCAGCCCCGTGCCCGCTCGCCCGTGATCCGGGTGCAGGTCGAACGCGGTCCCGACGCGGTCCGTGTCACCCTGCCGCCACGAAATCTGATAGTTGCCCATCTCGATGTGCGCGATCAGCTGCGGCGGCGTCCACACCCGCGCATCGGGCGAGGATTTCCAGTTCAGCGTGCGCTGGCCGCTCTTGTAGAGAGTGTGGAGAAACAGGAACTGCTTCGACTCCGGTAAATACCACGGCTGCGTGTAGGAAAAATTCGATGTCACGAGGAGCTCCCACCCGGTGATGTCGTGGGGCTTTTTTGATTTGTGGATATACGCAGGCCGCGACGTCCCGTGCGCTGACGAAAACACATAGAGAAAACCCTCCGCATCGACTGAGAGCGTCGGGTTGTCGTGGGCGTCTTCCGTGCGTTTCTGCAACAGCCGCACCGGCCGCGGCACCGTGCCCGTCGCATGATCGTAGTAGGAAACGAAGTGCTGCAGCTCGTCCTTAGTTTCGGATACATTCCCCGCCGACCCGCCGAAGACGAAGAACGTCTTCTTTTGCGACGCCACGTAAATCGCGATGGGCACATGCTGCTGCGGATAGGTCCCGAAGCCGCCGGAATATTTGTAGCGATACTCGGACTTCAACGGCTGGTTCATATACCAAATGCCCCGGTAGCCATCGCCGACCTGCGCGACGAGATCGTCGGGTTTGGCGGGAGCCTTGGCGGCCTTGTCCGCGGAGAGACCGACCGACACCGTGGAGCCGGCAGATACCAACAAAGCCAATCGCAGCCAGCGCTGAAAACAGGAGAAGGGGTGCATGGGCGTAGCACAGCGTTTTTTCCAAACGCGTCGAGACCGGGCGAGCCTCACGTTCGTGCTCCGAACGGAGCGGCGGTTTTCAACCGCCGTCCGCCCTCTCCAACCGGGCGCTGGGAAAAGCGCCCCTCCGTCGATCCGCCCCGCGCGTGCACCACGGCGCGGCATGCTTCCGATCGGCCAACCGCGCCTTGGACGCCGCATCCCTGCGCACGTGGTCCCACGTCGCATCGACCTTGAGCACGGGGACGGTGAGGCCGAGGGGGACGCCGAGGAATCTATCCTTGGTGGCGGAAGCCGGTTTTTCCGCGGTGGGCGGGCGCGGCGCGGCGCCCGCCGGCAGCGCGGCGGCCCACCGGCTGAGTGGCACGGGTCTCCTGACCCGTGTTTTGCGCCCCCACGGGTCGGGAGACCCGTGCCACGGCCGGACTACCCCACCCCGTTTTCACCTGCCCGCAAAACGCCGTGTTTTTTTCGCCACCGGGCAGACGCGTCCATGGCACGGCGAAAAACGAATCCGGCACGAGCGCACCGCGCTCCGTCGTCGCGTCGATGCTCACGGGTAGGAGGAACGGCGTTCCCTTCGCCATCAGGTGCGTGCGCTCGTCAGCAAGTTTCCACTCGAGGCGGAAATACGCCTCGCGGCGTGCTTGCGTGTTGGCCGATACGACCGCCACGAACAGCGCGCACTCCTTGATCTGCTGGCGGATTTTCTGATCCCAGGTATCGCCCCCGCGCAGCTCGCGTTGGTCAAACCACACTTCGAGCCCGGCCGCCCGCAACGCCTCGCAAATCCGCCGCGCCGCCGCCGCATCCTGCGAGGCGTAGCTGAGAAAAACAGCATGGGGCGTGGCGTCGGTCATGGTAGGTGCGGAGCACATTACGGCGCAGTGCTG
>SYGN01000169.1 GCA_005799525.1 Opitutaceae bacterium
CGCTCAGGTTTGGTTCCGTCGTTTCCAGCGCGAGGTGAAAATGGTTTCGCATGATGACGAACGCATGCACCCGCCAGCCGAAGCGCCCGCAAGACTCGCCCAGGCAGCCCTCGAACGCCTCCGCCGCCCCTTTGTCCGCGAACAAATCCCGCCGGTAGTTCCCTCGATTGATCACGTGGTAACACGCCCCCTCGTACTCCAACCGTAGTTTCCTCGCCATAGTCCGCCCAGCCTCTCGCGGCGGAACAGTTTATCAAGACTTGCGACGTGACCCTTTTTACATCCCCCACTCCGGCTCATACCGCTCGGCAACCTGCACGAAGTCAGCCGAAAGGTGGCTGCGTGGACGCGCGCCCCGGATGCCGCGCTCAGCAGAAAATTGGCCCTGACCCCAAACCCCAAAGCCTGACCCCATTTTCTGACTGTTTTCTGGAAATCCCGCCGACTCTTCCTTTTTCACGTCGGTCAGGAACGAATGCACGGCCCCGTGTCCACCCTTCGTATCGTGATCGAGATGGCAGAAAACAGTGAAGTCCTTCCGATAGGCCTGCAACGGTGCGAGCGTCTTGCTGAGTGTAAACTCGCGCCCATCCGTCGTCGGGAAAAACCCCTCCGGCCAGAAGCCCAGATGATTGCCGATGCAGAGCAGCCGGCGCGGATCGGCCCTCGGAGCGGTGGCCGCAAAGCCGACGTTGAGACTCTCGAACGCCGGGAGGGCGAGTGCCATTCCCAGGCCGCGGAGGAAATGGCGGCGATCGATGAAAGGCGTGGAGGGTGTTTTGTTACGCTGAGTCGGACGCTCGGTGAAGCAGGGGTTGATGGGTCTGATGTTCACAGCTTCACGGCTTGCTGCCCTGACTCGGTCTTCGGCTTGGGTTCCAGACCGGCGAAGGTGTGCGTGGCCGGCTTATCCGCGCCGATTTTGACGGTGTGTTTGCCGGTGGAATAGACTCGCGGATGGAAGCGGCCGCCTTGGGCGCGGACGGTATAGAGGATGTCGCCCGTCGCTTCCTCGATGACTTGCACGACCGGATTCGGTGCGCCTGCAAATACCAGCTCCGGCAGCCAGCCCGTGACTTTGCGTCCGTCGTTCGCATCCATCGCGACGGTGATGGGCCAGCCGGGGAATTGCGCTTTGGCGCCCTGTTTCGCATCGGAGAATCGCGGCCAGCACTCGAACGTGATGGTGCGCTTCCGCTTATCGAAGCGGGCGATACCGTAGCCGTCGGCGCGCTGTTTTTCGTCGGCGACGTCCGGCGCATTGGCGTAGGCCATCATGCTGAGTTTGTTGCCGAGGCCGTCTTTGAAATCGCCGGTCCAGGGCAACGGACTGCCGGGCACTGGATTCGGGCCGGGCTTTTCATCGAGCGGATGCCACCAGCGACCGTAGATGGTATTCACGAGCGCCGGACTGGTGAAGGCGTAGGGGCCATCGCCGAATTCCTTGATGCCGTTTTTCACCACGACCGCGAGATGCTGGTCGCCGCAGAGATGCACGGCCCACGCGCGGCGGATTTCTTCGAGCGCGCGGTTACGAGGCTTCTGCGGCCAGCCGTTGCAATCGAGGTCGGCGAGCAGGCGGGTGTCACGCTTGCCATGCATGTGAACGGCGCCGCAAAAGGCGGTGGCAGAAAGAACGCACTTCATTTCCGCCTCGGCCCAGTCCTGCCCCCAGTCGTGGAGAAATTTTTCCTGACGCGCGCCGAGCAATTGCAGACCGGGAAGGTCCACGGTCTTCGGGTCGTAGGCGGGGTCGTTGATGTGATCGGGGCGCGGGCCCATCTCCGGGATTTTGCCGAACGGGCCGCTCTTGAACTTGCGATCTTCGAGAATGGCAAAGTCCACGCCGCCGATTCGCAGGCGGGTGAAATGGACCGTGATGCCGCGTTCGACGGGTGCGGGATCGACGGGATCGGGCAGGTTCCAGGACTGCTGGCGCTGCACCTGGTTCACGTATCCCACGGGATACAGGTAGCCCCCGTCGGCGCCATCGGGGCGCAGACACCGCTTGCCGTTCTCGCCCCAGAGATTGCCGTGGCCCACATCGTGATCGTCCGGGATGCAGACGCTCGGACGGTCGCGCAGGACGTCGCGGAACTGCAGGCCGAACTCGATCCAGCCGACCGTGTGCTCGGTGTGGCGGTAGGTCTGGTCCCCGGCGAAGAAAAGCAAATCGGGATTCTGCGCTTTGAGATTGTCGATGATCTCGGGCCGCTGACCGCTGGTGCGGCTGGAATTGCAGGACATGTTCGCGACGACGATCTCGTTCTTGTCCACCGGATCGCGCCGGATCAAGCCGTCGAACATCGCCTTCGCGCCATGGCGCACGCGGTAGGGCACGTCCTTCGTCGCGTCCCATTTCTCCAAGCGAAAATGGGCGTCCCAACCGGGGTAGAGCACCTTCGCTCGTGCAATCTCGATCCACGCGCCATCACGCTGCACTTCCAATCGCGCCTCAAGCGGCTCGCCGGGCTTTAGCGGGAAAAGCTGCGCGGTCATTTTCATCACGCCGCCCTGCTGGGTGTAGAGCGCGAAGGCGACGACTTGATCCCGGGGCACATCCATCGGCGGGGGCGGCGGCTGGGCTTTGCCTTTATTTTTGCTTTTGCCGGCGGCCGACGCGCCCGCGCCTTTGGTCCACCATTCGCCGGTCGTGAGCGAGTCGAGTTGGGGGAACTCCGCGCCAAAGGGCTGCGGCGTGGCTTGGGCGAAAGACGTGACAGGCTTGAGGGCAAGCGCGCCGACTCCGGCGGCGGTCAGCTTGATAGCGGTGCGGCGGTTGATGGGTATCATGGTGGTTGAGTGGGGGAGGGTGCGGCTATTTCTTTTTGTCCTTCTTCTTCTCAGCTTTGCTGTCCGGGCCATACTTGGTGCCTTTGCCGTAGCCGGAATCGACGCGATAGTCGGTGGGGGGGCGCAGCGCCGGTTGTGCCGGCTCGCCGCGGTGGACTTCG
Source organism: Opitutaceae bacterium (assembly GCA_005799525.1). Taxonomy (GTDB): domain Bacteria; phylum Verrucomicrobiota; class Verrucomicrobiia; order Opitutales; family Opitutaceae; genus GAS368. The sequence goes on from SYGN01000169.1 coordinate 2,955, forward strand.
ATGAGGCTGAAGATATCGTCCGTGGCATCGGTATTCACGAGCGCGAGATCGGCGCCCTTGGTGCCACCGTGGCGGAAGACGGCGTCGCGCAGGGTGACGGTTTCGTGGTGCCATTGCTTGTCGCCCTTGCCCGTGACGGTCACCGCCGTCTTCATCGTCGGCGTGCCGGCATCGTAATCGAGCTTCCACGTGGAGCCTGGCTGTCCGTCATACCAGACGACGGTGAGGGACATGACCTTGGGCTTGGCGTCCTGCGAGAAGCCGTCGTGCAGTTTGAAATACATGGCGTCCTTACCGGAGGCGTGCTCGAAGCCGCGCGCGAATCGGGAATAGATGGATGACCTCGGCGTGATAGGACCGCCGACGCGCCACAGCGGAATGGAGGTGGCATCGGGATCGATTTGGTCGAGCAACCGCGAGTAGTTATCCGGCCAGATGTCCCAGCCCACGTCGTTGAAGCCGGATTGATCGCCCCGCTGTTGGACCTGCCCATAGCTCAGGGCCTTCTTGTCGTCGTTGGCCGCACCATACTGCGCGTAGGCGGCACGAATCCTCTCCATCCGCTCTACGTTACGTTGCGAGGCCTGCCCGAACTTCGCCTCCGGATAAGCCGCGGTGTCCGCCGCATCCAGGCCCTTGTGCAACGCGCAGAACGCATCGGTGGCGGTGGCGGGATGAATCTGGCCCGCATACTTGTTGAAGAAGTAGAAGGAGTAGTCGAAGCCCTGTTCCTTGCTCACCCGGATGGCCACCTTGGTGATGTCCCAGACGCTCTGGCCCGAGTTCAGCGCATTCATGGCGCCCCAGTAAAAGTTGAGCGGAACATTGAGCTGAAAGAACGGGCGCGTCCAACTCTGGTCCATCTCTGAACGGCGAAAGAGCGTGAGCCCCTTGGGGGCGACGAGATAGTCGAGGAAGTCGCTCGTCGCCGAGCGCTCGCCGCTCAAGTGGTGTCCGCGCGAGAGCGCTCCGTTCTTGATGCCGAAACCGGCCGTCAGGTGGGTGGTCGCCCAGTTCCACTCCTCGACGTGGTCTTTCCTGCTGCCTTCCTCGGCATCAGGGGCAACGCCGTTCAATAGCAGGCTGATTTTCAACTCAGACTCCTGCCCAAAGAGCTTCGAATACAAGGCGAAGGTCTCGAGCCGGAATTGCTTCCACGCCTTGTCACCGGGACTCAGGCTGTATCTGGAATCCACGGCCTCGCCCTTGTAGGGACACTCGTCCCCGGTGCAGCCCGTTTTGACCTGGATGAAAGCAATGCGTACCCGCTTCTCTTGGGGATAGCTGGCGATGTGCTTGGCGACCTCGGTGAGGAAGCGGTGGTAATACGTTTTGTATTCGAGTGAGAGGTAGTAGGGGTAGACGGGGAATTTGGCCGCGTGCCGCTGGTCATTGGTCAGCACCTTGGGGACTCCTTTTTCATAAACCCAAGTCGGCGTGCTCGGGCCGGCCTCGAATCCAAAATAGAGCGAAATCTTGTCCTTGTAAGCCCGCTCAATCGCCTGATCCATCGCACTCCAGTCATAGACCCCCGGCTTTTTCTCCACCGAATTCCAAGGCGCATCGCACGCCGTTCCCCGCACAAACGGATACTCTTTCGGGTCCATGGCCTCTCCTCGGTCCCACACGCCGAAGGAGCTGGGGAGCGGAGCCGCGTTGACCTCGGCGATGAAACTGAGGCCGATGAGACCAAAAAGGCGGAGTGTTCTGACACAGCCAGTGAACGTTGGGGGGAGGTACTCCATGATGTTGTTGCGTGTTGGTGCGATGCAAAAACTGAAATCCTCAGGGCATTGGGCCCGAAGTCACTAACGACACCCGCACGTCGTCCAAGTAATGAGGGACAGTCCGCGCGGCCCTGTCGGGCGTGCGCACGCCAAAAAAAAGCACGAGGCTGCGGGCGGCGCGCGGCACTTGGATGCTCACGCCCAACGTCTGCCACCCGTTCGCGCCGGGGAGGGCATCCAGACCCTTCGCGACGGAGGCGATCGATTCATCGCGCCGGTCAAACCACGCGGCATCGAGATCCTCGGGCGCTTCGGTGACGGCAAAGCCCCGAATCATGTAGCGCACCGATGATTCGGCGGCACCCGTGGCGAACGCCGCCGAGATTTCAATTTCGCGCGACTCACTTCCCGCGTCGGGCTGCAGCGTTCGCAGATCCAGCACCTGAAAGATGCGCAACGGGTTTTTGGCCACCGGTTCCATCCGGAGCATAAACCGGCCTTGTTTCGCCTGTACCCCGTTCTCCGCCACCACCACCTGCGCGGCATCACTACTCCACCTTCCCGCTCCCGCAGGGAAGCCAGCGGTTAGCGGCATCTGCACATCCTCAAACCCCGGAGCAAAGACCGGCAGCGGCGTTCGCTTCTCCGCTCCGCGATGAGCCGCGATGCCATACACCACCGATGCGCCAAATAACCCGATCGACAAACCTGCCGCTGCCGCCGTCACGGCACGCCATTGCAGCCACGGTGACGTTTTGCGCGGTGCCGACACGTCGCCCGGACTCGGCATCACGTGACGCGTTGCCGTGACCGCGGTGGCGATTTTCAGTTCAGACAGCCCGCACTCGTTGTCGTGGTAAAGGAACCACAGTCGGCGCGCCTCGGGACTGGACTTGAGCAGGGCCGCGAGTTGTGGCCGCTCGGCGTCGGTCAGCGTGCCATTCAGCGCGGCGTTGAACAGTCGATGCCAGTCGGGATGAGTGGGATTGTTCATGGTGCGGCTCCGGCCATCCGACGTTCCACGCACTCAGTGAGCGCGCGGCGGATGAAGTTGAGTTGGTTGTAGATCGTCTGGGGGGCGCGGCCCTGCTGGCGTGCGACTTCGCCCACCGCAATGCCCTGGGTGTAGATTTTTTCCACCAGTTTGCGCTGGGCGGGATCGAGTTTCTCCACGCACACCTCGAGCGCCTCCATCCGCGGCGACCACCGCAGCACGTGTTGCGCCCGCTCCGCGGCGAGCGTCTGCATGAGGTCATCATCGAAATCCAACCGCGACCGGCCGGTGACGCGCTGGAAGTTTTTCACTTCGTAGAACGCGATGGTCGTGGCCCAGGCCACAAAGTCGGTGCCCGACTCAAAGGTGCCAAACCGCTTCCACATCAGCACGCTGGCCCGCTGCAGCACATCTTCGGCGTCATGCCGGTTGGCCACCAGCGACAACACATAGCGCAACAACATCGCATGGGTCCCATTCAGCAGTCGCACAAACTCCTCCTGCCGCTCTGGCGTGAGCGGGGCGGGGTGGTCGGTTTGGACTTGGTCTGGGGGCACACCGGGAGTATGTAACAGGACGGCGGTCATTTACTGAAAAAAGTGCAGGGAGGGGGGGAATTGGCAACGGCACCGGCGATAGCGCGGTTAGCCGTTTTCACACGATCGGGTGAAAAATTCGGGCCCTTTAATCGCGTGGCGCGAGTATTTTGTTTCCGACCCGCCGTTCATCCGCCATCTCAGCGTTTCCCTAATATGAAAACTTCCCCTCGCGGCGTCCGCCGCTTTCTTCCCCTTCTCGCGCTCTGCGGCGCGTTTTTCCTTCCGGCTTCTCTCCGCGCGGCTGAGGCCGGGTGGGTAAGTCTGTTCAACGGCAAGACGCTCGACGGCTGGGAGCAGCACAGCGGCAAGGCGCTCTACCGCGTCGAGGACGGCGCCATCGTCGGCAAGACCGTGATCAACACCGAAAACAGTTTTCTCTGCACGACGAAGACCTACGGAGATTTCATCCTCGAGTTCGAGTTCAAGGTCGCGCCCGAGATGAACTCCGGCGTGCAGTTTCGCAGCGAGTATTACACGAAGGAGACCGAGACGGTGATCAACGGGACGAAGAAAAGGAAATTTCCCGCCGACCGCGTCTTTGGCTACCAGTATGAGATCGATCCCTCGCCCCGGGCCTACACGGGCGGCGTCTACGACGAGGCGCGCCGCGGCTGGCTCGCCGACCTGAAGGAAAACAAGGCCGCGCAGCAGGCCTTCAAGAAAGGTGATTGGAATCTCGCTCGCATTGAATGCCGCGGCGACCACATTCAGACGTGGGTTAACGGCGTCAAAGCGGCAGACCTCAAAGACAGCCTGACCCTGCGCGGTCTCATCGCCCTGCAAGTGCACCAAATCGGCGACGGCACGAAAAAGGCTCCCGGCGAGGAAATCCGCTGGCGCAATATCCGCATCAAGGAGCTCTAAGAAATCCTAGCCGGATGTTTCACACGCACGATCAAAACGTTGAACACGCTGATGCCTTTCCCGAACGATCACGGACGACTCTCCGAGCCGTCCCTACCGTGAGCCCGAAAGGTAGGGACGCCTCTCCGAAGCGTCCGGGGTGTGAAATATTCGGGCTAGGTGTGCCCCCCTGGGGTAAAAACGGGCAAGATTGCGAAAATTTCGGCGATGACGCTGCGCGGATTTACCTCTGAAGGAAAATCCCGAAAGGTTTTTAAAGTATGAGAATCTATTTCATGGGGATATGTGGAACCGCGATGGGCAACGCGGCGCTGTTGGCACGGGCGGCGGGACACAACGTGCTCGGGGCGGATACGGGGGTCTATCCACCGATGAGCGGCGTGCTGGCTGCGGCCGGGATTGAGCTCCACGAGGGCTATGATCCGGTGCGCTTGGAAAAAATAGCCCCGGACTTGGTCGTCGTCGGCAATGCGATGTCGCGCGGGAATACCGAAGTCGAGTGGCTCCTTGATACCCGTGCAGTGCGGTTCACGTCCTTGCCGGCCTTCTTGCACGATGTCGTGCTGCAGACCCGACGGAACATCGTGGTGGCCGGAACCCACGGGAAAACGACGACCACGTCGCTGGCGGCGTTTCTCCTGCGAGAAGCCGGTCGTGATCCCGGTTTCCTCATCGGGGGGGTGCCGCAGGATCCGCCGATGGGCAGTCATTTGGGTGCGGAGTGCGATCCGTTTGTCATCGAGGGCGACGAGTATGACAGCGCGTTCTTCGACAAGCGTAGCAAGTTCATCCACTACCGACCGCACATCGCGGTGCTCAATAATCTCGA
>SYGN01000170.1 GCA_005799525.1 Opitutaceae bacterium
TGAGGAAGATGAGGCCGAGGACGACGTGCTTGTATTCCGCCGCGTCCATGTTGTTGCGGAGCTTGTCGGCGGTGAGCCAGAGCTTGGCCTCGAAGCCGATGGTGGCGGTGCTGGGCGCGGTGGAGGGAGATTTGGTGCGGGCCATGAGGAAGAAAAAGGCTGAGCAACGGCGCGATGAGCGTCGCGCCCGGTTCGCTCCGGCGCAACGTCCGTTTCCGACCGATGCTGAACCGCCGCGTCGCCGGTGCGCCCCGGATTCGGGCGCATCTGCCGGTTGACGGTCGCGCCGCCAAGTAGCGTAGGCGTCCCGCCTGCAGGATTGAAATGCAGGCGAGGACGCCTGCGCTACTCTCAACCGCCAACTCGGAGATGCGCGCCCCGGACTCTTTTGCGCCAAGGGGGACTTGCTCGACGAGTCGCGGGCGCCCACGATTTCGCCCGATCGACCTCGCCACCCCACACGCCCGCATCGACTGGCGCTGACAATTTTCGACCGTTCGCTCCTCCACCCCATGCACCTCATCCGCACCTTTCTCTCCGTCGCCCTGCCTGCCCTGCGAAGCCTGGGCGTAGCAGGGTCCCTCTTTCTCTCCGTCTCAGCCACAGCCGCCGCCGCTTCAGCCACCGGCTCAATCACCGGCCGCGTGCAAAATACCGATACCGGGCAGTTCGTGAACAACGCCCGCGTCACAGTCCGCGGCACCAGTCTCTCGACCCTCACCGACGAGACGGGCACGTTTCGCCTCTCGTCCGTTCCCTCCGGCGAGGTCACCGTCGAGATCTTCTTCACCGGTCTCGATCCGCTGCGCGCGCCGTTGACCCTCGCCGCCGGTCAGAATCTCGAGCGCGACTTCGAGCTCGCGAGCGCCTCGCGCCGCGGTCGCGCGGGCGAGGTCGTGAAGCTCGACTCGTTCGTCACCTCCGCCTCGCGCGAGATGGACGGCGCCGCCATCGCCATCAACGAGCAGCGCTTCGCCGCCAACATCGTCAACGTCGTCGCCGCCGACGAATTCGGCGTCGTGCCCGATGGCAATGTCGGCGAGTTCCTGAAAATGCTCCCCGGAATCACGATGGATTACCGCGGCGGCGATCCGCGCGAGATTTCGATGAACGGCGTGCCTTCGTCCAACGTGCCCGTCACCATCGGAGGCTTCGCGCTCGCGACGTCCGAGGTCTCCGGCGCCGGCCGCAATGTCGAGCTCAACGCCATCTCGATCAACAATCTCTCCCGCATCGAGGCCGTCTACTCGCCGACGCCCGAGACGCCCGGCTCCGCCCTCGCCGGCTCGGTCAACTTCGTGCCGCGTTCCGCCTTCGAGCGCTCGCGGCCGATCTTCAATGGCTCCGTCTATCTCGCCGCGCGGGACAGCACCATCGAGGGCCGCACTGAGGGCCCCGACCGTCGCACCTCGCCCACCTGGAAGGTCCGCCCCGGCTTCGAGTTCTCCTGGATCGTGCCGGTGAACAAACGCTTCGGCTTTACCGTCTCCGCCGGCGGCTCCACCCAATACGTCGAGGGCACGCGCCTTGCCAACACCTGGCGCGGCGCGGGCGCGGCGACCAACGGCGTCGCCTTCCCCGACACGACCTCCGACAATCCCTACCGCAGCGACTTCCTCGTGCGCATCGAGTCCAAGATCGCTGACCGCACGTCCTTCGCCACCACGGTCGACTACAAGCTCAGCCCGACGGATCGGTTCTCGTTTTCGTTTAAATACGGGACGTTCCACACCGACTTCAACCAGCGCGCGATCACGTTCGCCGTCGGCGCCACGAGTGCCGGCAATTTCTCGCCGGAGTTCACGCGCGGCCTTGCCGGCCGCGGTCAGCTCACGATCTCCAATGGCGGCAACCACCGCTACTCGCGCACGTTCATGCCCACGCTCTCGTGGCGACACGACGGCCCGGTTTGGAAAATGGAGGCCGGCCTCGGCTCGTCGCACGCTCAGAACGAATTTCGCACGCTCGACAAAGGCCGCTTCGGCAGCACTAGCGCGACGCGCACCGGCGTCACCGTTTCGTTTGCCGACGGCTTCTACCTGCGGCCCAACACCATCACCGTGACCGACGGCGTGACCGGGCTGCCCGTTGATCCGTTCAACATCGCCACCTACTCGCTGGTCTCCGCTTCCTCCAACCCGCAGCTCTCGCGCAACGTCCAGAACACCGCCTACGCCAACGCCCGCCGCGATTTCAATCTCGGCTTCCCGCTCACGGTCAAAGGCGGCCTCGATGTCCGCTCCTCGCGCAGCGATAACCGCACGCAAAACCTCGCCGTCAGTTTCGTCGGCCCGGACCGCAACGCCGCGCCTTTCTACGACAACTACTACTACCAGCGCGCCGGTCTCTTCGGCGTGCCGCGCGTGCAATGGGTCAGCAACGACACCGTGCTCGACACCTACCGCGCGACTCCCGCGCTTTTCACGTCCGACGAGAACGCCCGCTACCGCTCGGAAGTAAATGCCTCGCGCATTTCCAAGGAGACCATCTCCGCCGCCTACCTCCGCGGCGACGCGCAGTTCTTCGACCGCCGCCTCAAGCTCACCGGCGGCCTCCGCGCCGAGCAGACCAATATCATCGCCCAGGGCCCGCTCACCGATCCGACGCGCAACTTCCAGCGCGATGCCGCGGGCAACGTCATCACCGTCGCCGCCCCCACGCCTACGAATCCCAATGCGCGCACGCCCGTGCTCATCAACGCCAACACGCCCGCCAACGCCCTCGCGATCTCGCGGCTTACGTTCCTCGACCGCGCGACCGACGTGGAGAAGGAATACCTCCGCCTCTTCCCGAGTATCAACGCCGGCTACAATCTCCGCGAAAACCTGATCGTGCGCGCCGCCGCCTATTCCACCGTCGGCCGCCCCAACTTCACCCAATACTCTGGCGCTGTCACTCTGCCCAATGTGGAAGGCGACCCGAATGACCCGAACAACCGCATCACGGTCAACAATGTCGGCATTAAGCCCTGGTCCGCGAAGTCGACCAAGGTCTCGCTGGAGTATTATTTCGAGCGCGTCGGCCTGATTTCCGTCGGCGCGTTCCGCCGTGACATCCGCGATTTCTTCGGCGCGACCGTCTTCGACGCCACGCCCGAGTTCCTCGCGCTCTACGGCCTCGATCCCGTCCTCTACGATCCCTTCAAGGTCGCGACGCAGCACAATCTCACGACGAGCGTCCGCATGACCGGCCTCGACGTGAATTACCGGCAGGCGCTCACGTTTCTCCCGCGCTGGGCGCGCGGCGTGCAGATCTTTGCCAACGGCAGCGCGCAGCGCGTGATCGGCGATGCCGCCGCCACCTTCAACGGTTTCATCCCGCGCACCGGCAGTTGGGGCATCAGCCTCTCGCGCGAGAAATACAACGTGCGCATGAATTGGAACTACGTCGGTCGCCAGCGTCGCGGCGCCATCACGGGCCGCAGCATCGAGCCCGGCACCTACAATTGGGGCAGCAAGAAGAGCTACATCGACCTCACCGGCGAGTATTCGCTCACCCGCCGCCTCGCGCTCTTCGCGAATCTCCGCAACGTCAACGACCCGACCGACGACACCGAGGCGCACGGCCCCACCACGCCCGCCCGCGCCCACTTCACGTCGCGTATCGAGTTCGGCTCGCTCTGGACCTTAGGCCTCAAAGGCACATTCTAAGTCGCCTCTTCCCCACCTCCGGACCACAAATCCTCTCCTCCTATGAATCCCCTCCGCTCCATTCTCTCCGTCGCTCTGTCTTTCCTTCTCTCCGTCTCGGCCACAGCCGCCGCCGCTCCCGCCAAACCCATCGCGGGCGCCCAGCCCAACATTCTTTTCATCCTCACGGACGATCAGGGTTACGGCGACATCTCCGCCCACGGAAATCCCGTCCTGAAGACGCCACACCTCGACCGGCTCCGCGCCGAGGGCGTGCGCTTCACCGATTTTCACGTTAGCCCCACGTGCTCCCCGACCCGCAGCGCCCTTTTCACCGGCCGCCACGAATTCAAAAACGGCATCACCCACACGATTCTCGAACGCGAGCGTATGACCCTCGCCGCCACCACGCTGCCGCAGGTGCTGCAGTCGGCTGGTTACACCACGGGGATTTTCGGCAAGTGGCACCTCGGCGACGAAACGGACTATCAGCCCAACCGCCGCGGCTTTGACGAGGTCTACATCCACGGCGGCGGCGGCATCGGCCAGACTTTCCCCGGCTCCTGCGGCGATGCTCCCGGCAACAAGTACTTCAATCCCACCCTGCTCCACAATGGAACGTTCGAAAGAACCTCAGGCTACTGCACTGACCTCTTCTACGCCCAAGCCACGCAATGGATCGACGCCCAGCGCCGCGCAAAAAAACCCTTCTTCGCCTACATCCCGTCGAACACCCCTCACGGCCCCTACATTGCCCGCCCTGAAGACCGCGCGCTCTACGAGGGCAAGGGCCTCGAGCCCGCGACCGAAAACTTCTTCGGCATGGTCCACAATATCGACCAAAACATCGGCCGACTCCTCGCAAAACTCGACGAGTGGGGCATCGCCCAAAACACTCTCGTCATCTTCATGAACGACAATGGCGGCACCGCCGGCGTGAAGGTGTTCAACGCCGACATGCGCGGGCAAAAGGGCACCGCCTGGATCGGGGGCACGCGCGCGAATTCGTTCTGGCGCTGGCCCGGCACGCTCCAGCCCGCCGATTGCGGCGTGCTCTCCGCCCACATCGATTTTTTCCCCACGCTCGCCGCCATCGCCGGCGCGAAGGTTCCCGCCGCCGTTGCCCAATCCCAAATCGAAGGCCGCAGCCTCGTGCCCGTGCTCCAGAATCCCGTCGCGAAACTGCCCGACCGCTACCAGTTCACCCACTTTGGCCGCTGGCCGAAACTAAGCGATCCCAACGAGGCCAAGTTCAAAGTCGCCGCCGTGCGCAACACGCGCTGGGCACTCGTCAGCGAAAATGGCGGCCGCACGCCGGATTGGCAGCTCTTCGACCTCAGCGTCGACTACGCCCAAAAAAACAACGTCATCACGCAGCACCCCGAAGTGGCGAAGGAGCTCAGCGCCGCGTTTGACCAGTGGTGGTCCGAATGCCTCCCGCTGATGGTGAACGAAAAAGCGATGGGGCCCGCGATCAATCCATTCCAAGAAATTTACTACCGCCAGTTCGGCGGCAGCCCGACGTCCGCCGACCTCGCGAAGATGGACCCCAAGGGCGCGCTGACCTTTGGCGTGCCGCAAGCTGGCAAGAAAAAGAAGTAACCCGCCCACAGCCCCAAAGTCGGCGCCGACGAGACCCCACTCCCCGCGCGCCGGACTCGGCAGCGATTGGTTTTCCGCAGTTCGGAAATTTTTCTTACCCACCAGTCGTCCTACGTTTACTCCTCAGCGGATCCGCAGGGGTGGATGCTGCGCCGAAACGGATCGCATCGGTGCGGTGCGGAGTCGCGAAGGACGCTACGGATTGTGGGTAGGAAAATTTTGCTGCCAGGAAGAGCATCGGACCAGACCCGCTTGAAAGGACGGTGGCTGGCCCTTCGCTTGGATGCGCCTGCTTGGAGTTGTCGCCCTGCCATGGGAAATTTTCTTACCCACCGAATCTTCCTATCTTGACTCGGGCTCGTTTTGCGCGACCCAACCCTTGGTGAATTCCCGAGCGCAGAGAATTGCACCTCAACGGGTGACATCACGCGATTCGCCTACGGCCGGACGCTCTCGCCAACGCGCATCAGTCCCCGCTCGCCCTCCACCACGATCCACGAAACATTGGTCCCTGGTCCCTGGTCCCTGGTCCCTGGTCCTTGGTCATTGGCCCTTGCGCCTTTCCTCTTTCACCGTCCGCTCCCATGCCCGCCCCCGCCGCCCCCGACATCATCCTCATCGGCGGCGGCATCATGTCCGCGCATGTCGGCGCCATGCTCAAGCGGCTCGACCCGCGCCTCTCGATTCACGTCTACGAAGCGTCCGGCGATCTCGCCCGCGAAAGCTCCGACGGTTGGAACAA
>SYGN01000171.1 GCA_005799525.1 Opitutaceae bacterium
CGAGCGACCACCCGCGCGTCTTCGCCGCGTTGCGCCCGCGCGAGGAGCTGCTCGCCTGCCCGGACGAACACGCCCCTATGCGCGCGGCCCTGCGTTACCTCGGCAATCGCACCGACCAACTCGACTACGCCTACGCCCTGGCGCACGACCTGCCCGTCGGCTCCGGCCTGATCGAAAGCGGCCACAGACATGTCCTCCAAGCTCGCCTCAAACAGGCCGGCGCCTGGTGGACCGAAATTAACGCTCACGCCCTCTGTCAGCTCCGCACTCTGCGCGCCAACCTCCAGTGGGAAAACTACTGGCAGAAAAACTGACTTCACTTCCAGTTACACCCCGCCCCGACCGCCGCATCCCGCTCGTCTCGGCGTGTGCGGAGCGCCTCGCCGACGCCCCGTTTCATCCCGTTAACCCACCTTCGCCAACGCTTCGCGAATCACCACCAACGTTCTTTCCATGGCCCCGACATTCGCCGCCCGCCACACTAACGCCGCCGCCGCCAGCGCCTCGCGCCGTCCAGAGTCGCGCATGAGTTCCTGCACCGCTGCCGCCAACGCCGCGGCGTCGGAGACCTCCCGCGCCGCACCGCGCGCGAGCAGGTCGCGTGCGAGTAGACGGAAATTCCCCATGCCCGGACCGAAGAGCATCGGTTTCCCCAGCGCCGCCGCCTCGACCGGCGTCTGACCTTCAGTGTGAGGCGGCAAACTTTTCCCCACAAAGACGATATCGGCCAACTGCGTTATTTTTCTCAGCTCGCCGGTAGTGTCTCCCACCAGCACGTCAATTCGGTCGGGGGCCGGACCTTTCGATCGAAAATGATAGCTCAACCCAGCCTTCAGCAACAACCGCTCGATCTCGGTGCGCCGCTCCGCATGCCGCGGCACCAGTATCAGTGAACAGCGCACCCCGCACTCGCGTGTGAGTCGCAGAGCCCCGAGCATGGCGTCTTCCTCTCCCGACCAAGTCGAAGCACCGAGCAGCACGAGACCGTCGGACAGACCCAGCTCTCGCCGCAATTCGGCGCGCTCCGGATCGGCGAGCGGCGGGATCTGCAGGTCCAGCTTAATGTTTCCCGTCATCGTCAGGTGCTCCGTCGGAACTCCTAGCTCGCGAAACCGCGTCTCGTCCTGAGTGGAGGATGGCAACAAGCGGGTGACACCGTCCAACATGAGCTGAGCCGCCGGGGCGAACCACTTCATGCGCTGAAAACTACGGTCGGAGAGCCGCGCGTTGACGCAGAGCACAGGTACCTTGCGCGTCGCCGCCTGGCGCATATGCTCAGGCCATCGCTCGCCTTCCGTCAGGATCACGAGGTCCGGTGCGATCCGCTGCCAAGCCCGGACTGAAAACGGCCACCAATCGATTGGAAAATAGGCGATGTCGGCGGTGCTCCCGCTGTAGCGGTCATGCGCGACGCGATAGCCCGTGCTGGTCGTCGTGGTGAGATAAATTTCCACGCCATCGCGCCGCAACGACTCGATCAACGGCCCGATCGCCAGCATCTCACCCACGCTCACCGCTTGCAGCCACACGCGCCGCGTGCCCGCCGTTTTCTTCGCCAATCGCGGATGTCCCCCGAAGCGCTGTCCAAAATTCTCCCGGTAGCCCCCGCGCCGCCGCATCCGCCACAGGTAGACCGGCGCCATTGCGAGCAGCACAGGTATGAAGAGAAATCGGTAAAACCAAATCATCGCGCGACAAGGCCGTATTGGCCAAAAAGCCGCCATCGGCGCAAAGGAAAACGTCTTCCTTCATTTTCTTTGCACCCCAAGAGGCCTCTTGCAGTGATACGCTGATGTCCCTTTCGTTTTTAAAATCCGTCCTGCTCGCATTTTCTTTCGGCCTCGCACTTCGCCTCGGCGGGGCGATCCCTTTCGCCCACGAGGGCAGCGATCTCAAACCCGACCCTGCCGTCCGCTACGGCACCCTACCAAACGGTCTCCGCTACGCCCTTCGCGCCAATGCCGAGCCGAAACAACGCGCTTCACTCCGCCTCCTCATCGAGGCCGGCTCCCTCCACGAAACCGCAGACCAACGCGGCCTCGCTCACTTTCTCGAGCACATGGCCTTCAACGGCAGCGAACACTACGCCCCCGGCACACTCGTCGAATTTTTTCAACGCATGGGCATGAACTTTGGCGGCGACACCAACGCCTCTACCGGCTTCGAGCGCACCCTCTATCTCTTGGAATTACCCGACACGAAGACCCCCACCCTCGCCGAAGGTTTGCGCGTCCTAAACGACTATGCCGGCGGCCTGCTCTTACTACTACCCGAAATTGAGAAGGAACGTGGCATCATCCTGAGTGAGAAACGCACCGGGGACTCGGTCGGCTACCGCACCGCACTCGCCACCTATGGATTCCTTTTGGGCGGTTCGCTCTTTCCGCAGCGTTTTCCGATCGGCGACGCCACGATCATTGCAACGGCCGGGCGCGAACGTTTCGTCGATTTCTACAACACGTGGTATCGCCCAGAACTCATGTCGGTCGTGATCGTCGGCGACATCGACGTCGCCGCGGTGGAACAAGAAATCGTGAGCACGTTTACACCGCTCAAGGCACGCGGCCCCACGCGGCCAGCACCCGACCGGGGGAATCTCTCGACCGCCGAGGGCACCCGCGTGTTCTACCACTTCGAATCCGAGGCCCCTAGCACCAGCGTCCAATTGGCGACCGTCACCTCCTACACGCACGAACCAGACTCTGCCGCCAATCGCCGCAAAAACCTGCCCCGCTCCTTAGCGGACATGATCATCAACCGCCGACTTTCCATTTTGGCTAAAAAAGAAAACGCCCCGTTTTCCCGGGGCAGCGCCGGCACCGGTGAGTCCTATAATTTTTATCGCCAGACGACCGTCGCCCTCACCTGCAAAGCTGA
>SYGN01000172.1 GCA_005799525.1 Opitutaceae bacterium
CAATACACGCGCAATATGGTGACCGGCGCCTCGTCGGCGAACCTGTCCATTGTGCTCGTCGATGCGCGCCTCGGCGTCATCGAACAGAGCCGCCGCCACACGGCGATCGCCGCGTTACTGCGCATTCCGCATCTGGTCGTCGCCGTCAACAAGATGGACCTCGTCGGTTGGAGCGAAACGCGCTTCCAAGAGATTCGGGCGCACTTTGAGGAATTCCTGCCACGACTAGACATCAAGGATGTGAAGTTCATCCCGATGAGTGCGCTCAACGGCGACAACGTCGTCGATGCCTCGGTCCACACGCCGTGGTATGGTGGTCCGACGCTGCTCAACCACCTCGAGACGGTGCACATTGCGAGCGATTGGAATCTCAACGGCTTCCGGCTTCCTGTGCAGTGGGTCAACCGGCCGAACAATCCGACCGACCAGACGCTCCACGATTTTCGCGGTTTCAGTGGCCAAATCGCTGGCGGCATCGTCCGCACGGGGCAAAAGATCATCGCGTTTCCCGCCGGGATCGTGACCACGGTGAAACAAATCTGGACCTACGATGGCCCGGTACAGGAAGCGTTTTGCCCACAGTCGGTCACGCTCGTGCTTGAGCACGACATCGATATCAGCCGCGGGAGCATGCTCGTCGGGCTGGATCATTTGCCCGGCTCCAATACCGAGCTCCAGGCGGAGGTTTGCTGGATGCACGCTCGCGCGCTCCAGCCGGGAAAAAAATATCTCCTCAAACACACCACGCAAACGGTGCAGGTGGTGGTCACGGAGATCGTCAACAAGCTTAACCTGGACACCCTCGAAGCTGAGCCCGCGCCGGCCGAGCTGGGCGTAAACGATATTGGCGAGATTCGCCTGCGCGCGGCCAAGCCGCTCGTTTTCGACGGCTACGCAATCAACCGGCTGACGGGATCATTTATTTTGATCGAGCAGGGCACCAACGCGACGGTGGCGGCGGGTATGTTGCGCCCACCGCGCGAAATCGTGAAACCGGAAAACGGGGACTATGTGATATGAAAGCGCCTGTCCTCACTCAGGTCGGTGATTCGCATCTGCGCAGCGTTGTGAAAGCGGTAAGTTGGCGCTGCATTGGTACGCTCGATACGTTTTTGGTAAGTTTTTTGGTGCTGTCTCTCAGTGAAACCGCCGACAACTCCATGGCTGCGATGAAGGTTTCGGGCGGCATCGCCGGAGTGGAGGTTATTACCAAGGTGGCGCTCTACTATCTGCACGAACGCACGTGGACGCGGATTTCGTTTGGTCGTCCGCGCCCGCCGCCGACCGACGAGAGTGCGGGGGAAAATGTGCCGTGAAGATCTCCGTCAAAGTCGACTACGCTTGCCGCGTGATGGCCGAGCTCTCCCGTTTGCACGGCTCCGGCGAACTCGCCCAAATCGAGCATCTCGCGAAGACCGAGGCGGTGCCGGCAAATTTCTTAGCGCAAATCCTGCTCAAGCTCCGCGACCACGGTTTGGTCACGAGCCGGCGGGGCAATCAAGGCGGCTACACCTTGGCGCGTGCGCCCGAGGAAATTTCGCTCTACGATATCCTGATGGCCGTCGAAGGAAAATGCCTGCACCTTAGCGGTAATTTCGACGGACGCAGCGGCCGTCGGTTGAAACAAGTCTGGGATGAGATCAGCGAAGCCTTGGTGAAGAAAACCAAGAGCTACACGCTCGACCAACTCGCTTCGAAGGGGACAGCGGCGATGTATTATATTTGAGGGTGCGTTTGCGCGTGCGCAGCGCGAAGGGCGCGAAGGTAGTGAAGGTAGCCCTCCTCGTGAGAGCAGGGACCGGGGGACCTTGAAACGCGCGAACATCCCGCCTCTCACGAGGCGGGCTACCAGCGGCCCGCGTTACCAGCCGAAGATATAGCGCTCGCGGCGCAGATCGGCACCGCCGCGCAGGGTGCCCGTCTTCGGATTTACACCCACGGCGACAACGCCGGAGTTCATGCCATACGGCGTGAGCACGCGCAGCACGTGGCCGCGGGCGCGCAACTCGTCCTGCACGGCGACAGCGATGCGGCTCTCGAGGTCGAGCTGCCCCGGTGCGCTGGGGTGATTGTCGAAGGAACTGTGCGGGTGGTTGGTGTTAATCCGCGGCCCCTCGATGGCGACTTGGAGCTCTTGATTAAAGATGATGACGTTGAGCAGCACGTTCAGCACTTGTTGATCCTGGCTGTCACCGCCCGGCGTACTCAGCGCGAGAAACGGTTTTCCGTCTTTGCACACGATCGTCGGCGAGAGCGTGGTACGGGGACGCTTCCCGCCTGCGAGGACGTTGGGGCTGACGGGATCAAGGTCGAAGGCCTGCATGCGGTTCGAGAGCGGCACGCCGGTGTCGCCAGCGATGAACGCCCCACCGATCACCCAGCCGGAGCTCGGCGTCGCGCTGAAGAGATTGCCCGCGCCGTCCACCGTGTTGACGCACGTGGTGTCGCCACCGCTGTCGGGATTCTTTGGACCCTGCGAATGCGGCAGGTAGCGGACTTCGGGCGGCTTCACCTCGGGATCGAAGGCAAACGGATCGCCGGGCCGGTAGTCGAGGAACGCGACCGGCGCGATCAGCTTGCGGCGCTCGGCGGCATACGCTTTCGAGAGGAGCCCCTTCATGGGCACTCGCGCAAACGCGGGATCGCCGAGGAAGGCGTTGCGGTCGTCGTAGGCGAGTTTGAGGGCTTCGTGCACGGTGTGGATGTAGTCCGCCGAGTGCAGGCCCATCGCCTGCAGGTCGAAGTCTTCGAGGATGTTCAACGTCATGAGCATCACCGGACCTTGGTTCCACGCGCCGGCCTTGTTGATCTCGTATCCGTGAAACATAGTCGTCGACGGGGCCTCGATCGCACCGTGGTAGTTGGCGAGATCGTCGGTGGTAAACACACCGCCTTCGGCGCGGTTGGCCTCGACGATGCGGCGCGCGATGTCGCCTTTGTAGAAGGTATCGCGTCCGGCGCGAATGCCAGCCGCGCGATCCGGGTTCTTCACCCACCTATCGCGTTCAGCTGCGACGATGGCGCGCAGCGTGACTGCGAGATTCGGTTGGCGGAAAATTTCACCGACCTCCGCGAGCCGGCCGCCGGGATAGTAGAGGTGGCCCCATTTATAGGCTTCGGTGTTCTTTTGATTGCTCGCCATGGTTTCACGCAGCAGCGCATACATGGGAAAGCCGTCCGCGAATTCGATGGCGGGTGCCATCACCTGTTCGAGGCGCATCGTGCCGAAGCGTTCGAGCACGAGGGCCATGGCATCCATCACCGCGGGAATCGTCGCGCCAAGGGGGCCGTTGCCATCGACCTTGCCCTTCGCGGCAAACAACGCGGGCGTCGCCGCCTTCGGTGCCGGACCCTGGCCGTTGATGACGTAAACGTGTTTCGTCTTCGCGTCGTAGACCATCACCGGCGATTCGCCGCCGAAACCGAAATGCGAAATCTCCACGACGGCGGCCGCGAACACGGCGGCGACGCCCGCGTCGATCGCGTTGCCGCCTTGTTCGAGGATGCGCACGCCGGCGGAGACGGAGTAGTGACGGCCAGCCGCGACGATCCCGCGCTGACCGACGATTTCGGGGCGCATCGTCTGCTGGCGGGGTGGTGGGCGCGGAGGAGGCGGGGAGGTGGGTGCCGGCGTTTGACCGAGCAAGGTGGTCGCGACCAAAAGGCAGAGGAGGGCGAGGCGGGGTTTCATGAAAGTCGTCGGAGGTGGGACGGTCCGTGAGGAGAAAGCAACGCTCAACACTCAACACTCACCACTCAACGCTCAATTTCCCCGAGCGATCAGCGGCGAAGATGAGCTCCGCCGCGCGAGCTCGTTCCCGCAGTACCGCTAGTATTTGCCGTGAATGCACGGGAATCTTTACTCAACCTCTCGGGGGCGTCGCTCATTTGTCTTGGCCGATCTTCTTCATCCACTCGCCGAAGTGCGGGTTCGCGCGCGTGAGGTCGTCGGCGCCTGCCTTGATAAACACGATCCGGCTTTCCCGAACGGTGATGGCTTTGTTCATCCAGACCTTGCACTGCTCGACGTCGCCCAGGCCGTCATAGATATTGGCAATCGTCGCTGCCGGCACGTAGCGGCTCTTCGCCCGGGCCAGCAACTCTGCCAGCACTTTTCGGGCGTCAGCCGTTCGGCCGGCTCGGCCATAGTTTCTTCCGAGACTTCCCAGAACCTCGAAATTTGGTTCCAAGCGGCGTGCCTCCTCAAATGCCGCAATCGCTTCTTCATATTGTCCCCGCCGGGCCAGCACACTGCCAGCCACCTTATGCGTATTGAAAAAATCAGGCGCCAGCGCGATGGCCGTCCGGCCCGTCTCCAGCGCTCGCTCGGAGTCTCCATTCCAAAAGCAGGAAAAACCCGCAATAACCTTCACTATCATGGAAAGAGGATTGAGTTCCTCGGCCTTGGCGCATTCGGCGATGGATTCCCGCCCCCGCCCCCCCATAGGCGCTAACTTAAGCTATAGACTCCCATGGATAGGAAGTGAGTTGAGCGCGTCGAGCCCGGCTCCGCTCTTTTAGGCCGGCACGAATTGCAGGACCGCGGGCGACCAGCTGCCGCGGTCGCAGCGGCCGACCCACTACTGATATTACTGCATCGCGCGCTTCAA
>SYGN01000173.1 GCA_005799525.1 Opitutaceae bacterium
CGATGGGTTCATCCTACCGTGGATACTGACATCGGCACGCAAGTGACCGGTGCCTGTTTCAACCGCCGGATGCGGAAAACCGCACGTCCGGTGGTGTGGAAGGGTCACGGGGCGCAATCCCCGTGACCCCATCCGATCAACGGGCGCACCGAGAAATGTTTGGACGCGCGCAGAAAAGGCCGGCGGCGTTTCGCCGCCCGGCAACCGCATCCATTGCACGGCGCGGAATTCGTCAAGGACGTCGGCCTCGGCGTCGCGGGTGCCGTCGATGACCATGGGTAGCACAAACGCGGTGCGCTCGGAGCTCATGTGCGTGCGCTGGGCGACGAGTTTCCACTCCATGCGGAAATAACCTTCGTGCCGCGCCTGGGTGGCCGCCGAAATCATCGGCAGGAAGAGCGTGCACGAGGCGATTTGGCCGCGGATTTTTCGGTCCCACGCATCGCCGCCGACGAGTTCGCTTTGGTCGAACCCTCTAATCTTTCTCTTTCCTATTTCTCTTAATCTTTCTCTCCCGTCGGCAAACGCGGACGAAAGAGAAAGATAAAGAGGAGTGAGAAAGATCGGCAAAACGACGGTGATACTGCCAAGGGTAAATTGAGAGGGGCGCGACGATTGGACTGGATTGGCGCGACGAACGCTTCAACTTGGCACCAATGAACGAAGACATCCTCAAATCCATCCACGAAGAATTGGTCGCGATCCGCCAGCTCCTGGCCGAGGCCAACAAAGCCCCGGCGCGCAGCACACCGGTGCGGGCGGCGAGTTCATCGTCGAGCTATGCCAGCAGCGGTGTTGGGGCCGACGAAGTGATTTTGCAGCCGACGGAAGTCATCCCGAATGCGGGCGACGTGCAGGTGCATTTCGGAAAAAACAATGGGGTGGCGCTCTCGAAGCTGGGCGAGCGCTCGCTCTCTTGGTATGCGACGGAGCAGCCGCCGCGCCTCGACAGCAGCGGCAAGCCCTATCCGCCGCGTCCGCAAGAGACGACGCTGCGCAATGCAGCCCGCACGCTCTGGCACCAAAACAAGGGCACGCTCGGTCAGCCCGACGCGCCGAAGAGCGCGGGAGCGAGATCGGCGGTGACGCCGGCGGTGGCCACAGAGTCGGCGGCGCATTTGTCGGATGAAGAGAACGTGCCGTTCTGAGGCGTGGCGCGGAAATCGGGGCTGCCGAGATTGAGTTTGGGAGTAGGGCGGGTCTTTGCCCCGCCTTTTTTGGGTGCCGCGTGAGCGATGGAGGGCAGCTCGAAGACCTTACCCTACTCCCAGCGTGCGACGGCGACGGCGCAGGCTTTGTAGCTGGGCTGGCGCGAGTGCGGGTCGAAGGACGGGAAGGTGAGTTGGTTCACGGTGCCGAAGTGCATCGGGCGGAAAATTTGGCCGGACTGCACGGTGGGCGTGACGAGGGCGATGGCTTCGGCGGTGCCGCGACGTGAGCGGACCGTCACGCGGTCGCCGGCGGAAATGCCGAGGCGGGTGGCGTCGTCCGGATTGATTTCGGCGGTGAGGACCGTGGGCGCGAGTTTGCGGAGGACGGCGCCGGAAAGGATCGGCGTGGAGACCATGAGGAACTTCTGCTGGGCGTTCAGGCCGAGATCGGGTGCGATGAGCGCTCCGAGGGCACCGAGCATGGTCCAGACCATGAAACTGACGTCGAAACACAGGAAGGCCGTGGCGAGGGTGGGCCAGTGGCCGGATTTTTTGAACTGAGCGATATTCATGCGTGACCGCCGCTCCCTTAGCAGCGTCCGCGCTAAGGTGGGCGGCGGAGTGAACAAGCCGGTGGATTATTTTTAGCGCGACGATGAGTGGGGCCCACGCCGCCGCCGCAAGGTAGGAGCCCGCTGGCGGGCGATTTCATAGGGGCGTTGCCGGCCAGCGCCACCCCTACGTCAAGCAATCGCTCGCAAGCAAGCTCCTACGGGGATCAGAGACTGAGGGTCAGCTCGACGTAAACGTCGTTGGCATTCTTGGAGCCGGGTGTGGCTAGCGCCTGCTTGAAGCAGGGCGTTTGCCGCCGCTGTGCCAGCAGCGCACGAATGGCTCACTTACTGCTTTTCAAACAATCTATCACAGCAAAAGAACCACGCTCATCCATGAAAACCACCCTCGACAGCCGACAGCTCCTCGCGTTCGCCGCACTTGCGCGGCGGGGAAGCTTCACGCTCGCGGCCAAGGATTTGTTTCTCACTCAGTCGGCGGTGAGTCATACGATCAAGGCGCTGGAGTCGGATCTGGGCACGCGGCTGCTGGATCGCGTCGGCCGGCGGGTGGTGCTCACGCAGGCGGGGGAACAGTTTTTGCGGCACACGGAAAAAATTTTGCGGGAAATGGAAGCCGCGCGCGCCGGGCTGGAATCGCTGACCACGTGGGGCCACGGACGATTGCGCGTGGGGGCGAGCACGACGGCTTGTCAGTACATTCTCCCTGCGGTGTTGCGGGAGTTTCGACAGAGTTATCCGAAGTGCGTCATTCGCATCGAGTCCGGCGATCACGGGCAACCGTTGGAGTTGTTGCGCGGAGGGCACATCGATCTCGCCATCGTGCTGGAGCCGCCGGCGCCGGTGGGGAGCGAGTTGGTGTTTGTGCCATTGTTTCAGGACGAACTGAGGTTTCTGGTCGCGCCGCTGCATCCGTGGGCGAAACTCGGTCGGGTGCCACGCGAAGCGATTGAGAGCGAGACCCTCGTGCTCGATAACAAGGCGAGCCAGACGTTCCCGCTCGTGGTGGAATATTTCCGCGAGGAAAAAATCTCGCTGAGCAACTATATCGAGCTCGGCAGTGTGGAGGCGATCAAGGAGCTGGTGAAAATCGGGCTCGGGGCGGGCGTATTTGCTTCGTGGATCGCGCGCGCGGAGCTGGAGAGCGGGTCGCTCGTGTCGCTGCCGCTGGGGGCGCGAAAGTTACAACGGCGTTGGGGTGTCGCCCATCTCAAGTGCCGTCGCCTCGCTTTGGGGGAAGAAACGTTTGTCGGACTGTGCCAAGCGGCCACGGCGACGCACGGTTTGGCCGAGCTGCGGGCCGTGGTCTGAGGCGTAATCTATATGTGCCACTCCGAGCTCGCGGAGTCAGTTGCGGGCGCGCTGGAGTGGCCACCTTGACCGACGAGCGTCTCGTGTTTGCGTCGCGACCGTACGACGACGCTGTCGCCTTTGAAAAGGGCGACGCAGTCTGCGGGGATGGACTTCATGAGCCAAACGTTGGAGCCGATGATCGAGTGGGCACCGACGGACGTGTCGCCGCCGAGGATCGTCGCGTGCGCGTAAATCGTCACGTGGTCACCGATATCGGGATGGCGCTTCACGCCCTTGACCGGATTGCCCTCGGGATCGGTCTCAAACGATTTCGCGCCGAGGGTGACGCCCTGATAGAGTTTCACGTGCGAACCGACGGTGGCCGTTTCGCCGATGACGACACCGGTGGCGTGATCGATAAAGAAGTGGTCGCCGAGCCGGGCGCCCGGATGGATGTCGCAGCCGGTGCGTTCGTGAGCGTATTCAGTGAGGAGGCGCGGGAGCAGCGGCACTCCGAGATGGTAGAGCACGTGGGCGAGACGCTGCAGCGAGATCACCAAGACGCAGGGATACGCGACGATGATTTCCTCCACGCTGCGGGCGGCGGGGTCGCCCTTGTAGGCGGCGGTGACGTCGGTCTGGATGAGTTTGCGCAGGGCGGGGAACTGACTGAGGAATGCCGTGGCGCGCTCGTGGGCTTGGGCGGAGGGGTGCGCGACTTTGGCGAAGCGGAGGCATTTTTCGATCTCGGCCACGAGGCGGTCGTCAATTTGTTTGAGCAGGCGCGTGACGTGGGCGGGCAGGGCGCGTTCCGTCAGGCCCGATTCTTCGAAATACCCGGGGAACAGCAGGTGCATGAGGTCCGCCGCGAGCTGGTTGACGGAGGCCTGCGAGGGCAGATTGGTGCCGTCGAGGTGGTTGATACCGCCGTCGGTGCGGTAGGAGTCGAGGAGGGCTTGTTTGATTTCGTCGAGGTGCATGGCGGCGCGAACCATCGAGCGGTCAATAGATTCGCCGAGCGGCACGCGAGCTTGAACCGCGGCATCCGGCGGCCGGCGTGGGCGGTGCGGTGTCCAAATCGGAGTCGGGCGAGGGCAGGGGATTGTGACATTTGCGTTTCGATCGCAGGCGTCTTCAGAGTGAGTCGATGGTTTTATTTGTCCTGAAGAAAGTCTGGCATGGACACAGAGTCGGTGGGTTGCTCATTTATTCACAACATATCCACACCGATGGAAATTCTGCGCGAGGCGACCGCCTCAAATTCGCGGCTAAAGAACGTAACCAAGAAGGTGAAGACCTTTGTGCTCGACACGAACGTTCTGCTGCACGATCCGAAATCGATCTACAAATTTCAGGAGAATAATTTGGCGATTCCCGTCGAGGTCCTTGAGGAGCTCGACGGCATTAAGGGTGAACAATCCACGGAGCGCGGCCGCAATGCCCGTCGGGTGCATCGCATCCTGCAAGAGCTCTTACCCGATTCGCGTTCGATGCATGAAGGGGTCGAGTTACCCAACGGCGGCACGCTCTCGATTATCATCAATCCCTACTTGATGGATGGCGGGCGCAGTTCCCCGGCGATGGATCGACTGCGGGCGATTCTGCCGGATCTATCGAAGAAGGATAACCGGATCATCGCAGCGGCGCTCTTTGTGCAGGAGCAATATCCACCGCCCACGATTCTCGTCACCAAAGATGTGAACGTGCAGCTCAAGGCGCGCGCCGTGGGCCTCGAGTCGGAGGATTACCTCAACGACAAAGTCCCCGAGACGGATGAGGAAGCCAGCTACCGCGAGCTGCCGCTGAATATTTACGAACTGCAACGCTTCTGCTCTGAAGGAATTTTTGATTTGGGTGATGATGCGACGAAGCCGCTCTACCTCAATGAATACGTCCTATTGCGCTCGGACGAAGGGAAGACGATGCCGGCCCGCTATTATGGCGAAGGCATTGTGCGCCGACTGAAGCTGCCGGATTTCGTCAAGGCGCCCGGGGGTATTCCGATTCGCGCGCGCAACCTTGAGCAACAGTTTTTCATGGATGCCTTGCTCGATGAAAGCATCCACATGCTGACGTGTTTCGGCAAGGCGGGCACGGGCAAGACGCTGATTTCCGTCGCGTGCGCGCTGCACCAGACTACGGCTGAGCACTCCCGCTATGATGGCCTGTCGATTTCGCGCCCCGTGATCGCGCTCGGGAAGGACATCGGATTCTTGCCCGGAACGCTCGAAGAGAAGATGAAGCCGTGGCTGCAGCCCTACCACGACGCGCTCGAAGTGCTGATTCCCTCGAAGCCGGCCAAGGAGCCGCAGTTCGCGGCGAAGAAAGTCTCGAAGAAATTTAAGAACCGCGACGACCAATTGTCGGCGCCGATGAACACGGCGCAGGGGGGGCACCACGGTGGCCACGGCAACGCGGCGGTGGTCAAGCCCTACGAGCGATTGTTGAAAAGTGGTTTGGTTGAAATTGAAGCGCTCGCGTTTATCCGCGGACGTTCAATCGCGCGGAGGTTTTTCATTCTCGACGAAGCGCAGCAGCTCACACCGCACGAGGTGAAAACGGTGATCACCCGAATCTCCGAAGGATCGAAGATCATTCTCATTGGCGACCCGGCGCAAATCGACAATCCCTACGTGGATGCGCGGAGCAACGGTCTCGTGTATTGTCACAATCGCATGAAGGGGCAGGCGCTCGCGGCGCACGTGAAGCTGATGAAGGGCGAACGGTCCAAACTCGCGGAGCTCGCGGCGGACTTGTTGTAGATGCCGTGGTGCAGTGGCCTCCCGGCGGTCCTGCAACGAACGTGATCAGAGCCGCGGCGTGCCGACGAGCGGCAGCCCTAAGCGGCGACGCGTTTGGCGAGCAGGCTTTCGCGTCCGGCGCGTCGAGCGGCCCACTCCATAGCGACGGAAAAAATTCCCGTGAAGACGAGGTCGCTGACGAACGTGTTGCGGAAAAACCAAAGCGTGGGCGGAAATTCGGGGTGGCCGATCGTCATCGCCCGCCACCAGCCGGCGGGGTCTTGGGTGTAAGCGACATCGCCGATCCATGAAGCGGTGTTGGTGACGAGATAGAAAAAGAGGGATCCGCCGATGGTGCCGCTGAGCAAAGTGAGCCAGCTGCGCTGCCGTGCGACCATCAGACCAAAGCTAATCGCAGCGGCGAAGCACGCCGCCCGCAGCACCGCACCAGCGACGGACCACTCATAGTGAAAATTCGCCGCGTAGTGGCGATCAATGTACAGGTCGGACAGCGTCAGGGCGACGAAGGGCACGAGCCAAAGCCGTTTGTCGCGGAGGTAGACGGCGCCACAAAACGTCAGCGCCATCAACGGTGTGAAATTGGAGAGAGACGGAAGATCGACCGTCGCGATCCGCCAAGCGATCGAGAGCACGATGAGAGCGAGGGCTAAGAGCATGCAGGGTTGATAGCCGGAAAAAATGGAATGGACAGAGCTTTTCGTGCGCTCGGTCGTGTCTAGGGTGGCATTTTTCCGCCTAATAGTCCGTATGCGGGTGATCCGAAGTGGTGAAGGCAGGGGCCCCACGGCGTCACTGTTCGGCTTCGCGGGCGAGCAACCAGAGCAGGTCGGAGAGGCGGTTGACGAATGGGAGCAACAGCGGGCGCGCGGAGCGGCCGTGGCCGGGCAAGGCGACGAGGCGGCGCTCGGCGCGGCGGGCGGTCACGCGAGCGAAGTCGAAGGCGGCGGAGCGAGCGTTGGCGCCGGGGGTGGCCCAGCCGTCGAATTTGAGGCCGCGTGCCTCCAGCGCGGCGACAGCGGTATCGAGGCGCGCGAGGTCGGTAGCGGATATTTTTTCGAACTTCGAACCGAGGTAGCGGGCCGTGTCGGTTTCGGCGCAGGCGAGCTCGCCCATCAGGGCGATGAGGTTTTTCTGGATACCGGTGAGGAACGCAGAGGTCGCGAGACCATCGCTGTCGAGCGGGAGCAGGGGTTTCACGGCACCGAGGGCAACGTTGAGTTCGTCAAACGCCCCGACGGCTTCGATCTGCGGATGGTCCTTGGGCACGCGTTGACCGTAGAGGAGGCTAGTGGTGCCGTCGTCCCCGGTGCGCGTGGCGATGGAAAGGGCCATGATGTTTCAGGCGCTTACCCGGTGAAATTTCAAGTCGGGCATCCGCTCAAAATGCTCGTCCGGACTGCAGAGCACGGAGTCACGCCGCAGCGCAACGGCGGTGATGAGGCAGTCCGCCGGCGGGACCGTCACTCCTGCCCAACGCAAACGCGCGTAGAGTCCGGCCGCAGCGGTGAAATCCTCCGGCAGTTCGGCCTCGAAATGCCACAGGGACATCTGGGCGCGGAGGAATGCCAGCTCCTTCTCTGTTTTTGCGCCCTGCAGCGTTTCCTGCAAGATGGTGCCGCAGATTACGGCGCGGTGGTCTTCCGCCAGTTCGCGAATGAGGGAGACCGCAGCCGGACGGTTGCGAAAAAAATCCACCCAGACGGAGGTGTCGACGAGAACGCGTTCAGCGGTGGGTGCGTTTGACATCGGCGAGGGCGATTTTTTCGGCGCGCTTGGCCTCGGTGTGCAGATGGGGAAACTTGCCCGCGAGGTTCAGGAAATCCGCGACCTTGCGGCGGCGGATGGACTCGTCCACGGCCTGCCGGATGGCATCGGAGCGGCTTTCGGCTCCGTTAAGGCGCATCAGTTCATTCACCTTGGCGTCATCAATTGTGATCGTCGTGCGCATACTGGAAGCGTGGGAGGTGGCATGCGCGCGTCAAGGGCGGGACGGAGATTTCACGGGTGTGTGACTGGAATCTGGCCGTGGCGGATTATGCGGCGGCCTGGAGGTTGGATGGGGCGGGTTGATTCCAATTTTCCCAGAAGTTATCGAACTGGCCGCTGAGCAGCGCGCAGCGGGTGTGGAGCACGGCCAGGAGTC
>SYGN01000174.1 GCA_005799525.1 Opitutaceae bacterium
CGGGCGGGTGCAGACAGTCGGCGAAGCGGTGCTCGAGGTTTTGCCGGGCGACGTGATCTGGTTCGCGCCCGGTGAGCGGCATTGGCACGGTGCGGCGCCGAACAACCGGATGGTCCATCTCGCTGTGCAGCGGGCGGACGAGTCCGGGAAAACGGCGACGTGGCAGGAACTCGTGCGCGACGCCGATTATCTGCGCGGTGAAGGTTAGCGCCCCGCTGCGACCCGCTTCGAGCGCGCCACAACCGCATGGAGCCGCCCGCGGAACGCCTCCTCGCTGCAAATGATTTTGGGGTTCTCGTCGAACCGAGGCCGGTTTGGTGCGCGCGTGGCACTCTCCGCATGGCGGAAAGACTAGGACGCGATCATCGCCGGCCTGCGATGACCCCGGAAAAAAGCGAGGGTCGGCCCGGCGGACTTTACGGTTATTCGTTCGACACGCGCAGAGCACTTACGCGCTGAGCACTTACACCCATTGACCACAGTCTGGAAATACTGGAAAAAAGACGATGGGATTAAAAATTAAATGGAACGATGACCGGGTGCGCGGAGCGACCACGGCGTCGCTGCTCATCAGTCGGGATCGTCTGAGTCGCGGCGAAACGGCTGATCTGATCTAGGCGTCCCTCGCCGCCTACCGCCAAGATCCCGTCGGCTACAAACAGGACAAGGCAACCTGGGCGGCCGTGAAGTAGCTGGGGCCGCTAACGAATCCCCTCCACGTGGCGTATTATCAAAAACTGCTTTTGGCCGTCGAACGAATCGTGCAGAAAATGATCGAGGGAAAGCGGCAGTTCAACAGTTTAGCCGAGCTCGATAATTTTCTCATCGTCACGTTGGGCCGAGTGCACTGACCCCTCGGAAGCACCGTGAAAACCGCTTTCGCCGTGGCCGATTCTCGAGTGGGAAATAGGCCAGAAGTCTCTCGTTGACGCCGGCGGGGGCGATCCCTGTATCTTTCGGCAACATTTTCCCTGTCGTGGCGTCCAACGCCGCATCCTTCCATCACCGAATGAAACATCTTCGTCTCGCCCTCCTCGCCTTCGCTGCCAGCGCCGGTTCTCTGTGCGCCCAAGACGAGCAACAGCAACGCCCCCCGACGGAGATCCCTGATTTTAGTAATCTCGACGACTACATCTACGAGCCGAAAAGCATTTTGAGCTTCGGGTTTCGCATGCTGAGCGGGGCCAAGTTGTCGTTTTTTGGTTCCGGTCGCCTGAGCACCAACAACACCCCGGGCGCTGCGACCGGGAGCCTCAATCGCACCTATCACGACGGATCCGTGGGCACGGATGGCCGCTTCGCACCTAGGGCCGACACGAGCGGAAATCCCGTTTTGGACCCCGATTCCGGTTCCCAAATTTCCGATCCGATTGCGCCGGATGGCCGCACCAACACGTGGAGTTTCCAGAATTCCAGCCAGATCACGGCCGACGGATTCATGACGTTCCACACCTACAGCGCAGACGTCATCGATACGGGAACGCGAAAGTCGGAGGCCAACTCGAACTTTGGCATGGAGGTCGCCGTTTCCCGGGACATGGGAAAACTCTTTGGCAGCCGCGCCTCGTGGCAATTGATCGCCGGCATGACGCTCAACGATCTTTCCGGGACGACCTCCGACAAGATGCAAGCGCGGCTGACGGCGTTGACCGATCTCTACTCGCTCAATGGCGAAGTGGCTCCGATTGCGCCTTACAGTGCACCGAGTTCCGCCAGCGCCAGTGTCCTCGATTCCGCCGGGAATCCCGTGCTCAACGACGACGGCACGGCCCAGTCGGTCACGACGGATACCACGATCTTTCTGACCAATCAGCCGGCGGA
Organism: Opitutaceae bacterium; assembly: GCA_005799525.1. GTDB lineage: Bacteria > Verrucomicrobiota > Verrucomicrobiia > Opitutales > Opitutaceae > GAS368. The sequence goes on from SYGN01000174.1 coordinate 1,822, forward strand.
GCGGTCCAACAAAGTCACTACCGATGCCACCAGCGTGGAAGCCCGGTGGAAATTGAAGGGAGCCTATTACACGTTTCGAGCCGGCCCGACCGTTTGGGTGCCGCTCTTCTCCCGTCTCCGCGCGAGCGTGAGCGTGGGCGCTGCCCTGATCTACGCAGGAAGCACCTACAGCGTCACGCAGACTTACACGCCCGAAACGGGCGCCGAAATTACCGAAACAAGCTCGAGCCCGACGAGCCGTCTGTTGCCTGGTTATTATGCGGATGCGACGCTGCAATTCGACCTGACCGAACGCACCGGGTTCTATGCCGGTGCCATCATCCAAGGTGCCGGGGCGTACACGCAAAACGTCAACAGCACGTCAGACACCGGCTCGGTGGCCAATTACTCCACGCGGATCGACCTCGCGAAGCAGCAGGGTTTCCGCGGTGGCATGTCGATCCGCTTCTGAGGGGCGGACGGCAGCTGAGTTCACTGCCAGGCCGGGCCAAGGCCCGGCTTTTTCGTTTCTTCTTTTCAAGGTCGGCCCGCGTGCGCTTGCTCGCTCAGCGTGAGTGACAACGAGAAAATACCGCATTGGCCCCTGGCATCCCTCTTGGTGCTGACCGGTCTCAACCTGCTCGACTATCTCGACCGGCAATTGCTGGCCGCCGTCCTGACGCCGATCAAGGAGGAGTTGCGTTTGAGCGACGAACAACTTGGGACGATCCAGAGCGCGTTCATGTGGGGCTACTTTCTGACGTCACCGATCTTTGGTTACCTCGGCGACCGCCTGCCCCGGCGTTGGCTGGTCGCGGGAGGTGTCTTCGTCTGGAGTCTGGGGACGTTGATGTCCGGCCACGTCAACGCGCTCGGCGCGCTGATCTTCTTCCGTGTGCTCGTCGGTTTCGGCGAAGCCAGTTTTGGGACGATCAGTCCCGGCTGGATCGCCGACCTCTTTCCGACGGCGAAGCGCAACAATGCGATTTCGATTTTTTATCTGGCGATCCCCGTGGGCTCGGCTTTGGGCTATATCCTCGGCAGTGCGATCGCCGCGAAATATGGGTGGCGCTCGGCTTTTCTCTGGGCGGGCTATCCGGGCCTGCTCCTGGCGTTCGTCCTGTTCTTGTTGCGGGAGCCGGCGCGCGGAGCCTCCGAAGCTAAGGTTCCGACTTCCGTCCCTGCGGAGCCGAAGCCCAGCTGGAGCGCCTACCTCAGACTGTTCAAGTTTCGTGAATACCGGCTCGTGATCGCGGGCTACGTGGCCCAGACATTTGCCATGGGTGGATTCGCGCTCTGGGCCCCGACGTTCTTGCACCGCGTGCACCACATGAAGAACGAGGATGCCGGGGACTTTTTCGGTAAGGCCCTCGTGATTTCTGGCCTGATCGCGACGCTCGGCGGCGGCTTTGCGGCGACAGCTTGGCAGCGCCGCACCGGCCGCGGCTACGCCGGTATGCTGGCGCTCAGTTCGCTCCTGACGGCACCCGCCGCCTACGTCGCATTCTCCACGACCGACCCGTTCACTTCGAAAATCGCGTTGGCGGCTTCGATGTTCCTTATATTCCTCTCCACTGGGCCGGTGAATACGCTGATCCTAGAAACCGTGCCGGTCGCGATGCGGGCGACGGCCATGGCGGGTTCGATTTTTGCGATCCACTTGTTCGGTGATCTTTGGTCGCCGCGCATCGTGGGATACCTTTCGGACCGCTGGTCCGACTTGCAGCGGGCAACGGTCACGGTGCTGCCGGTGGCCCTCGTGGTGAGCGCGTTTTTCTGGTGCTGGCTCGTCCTAGCGACCAAGCCGAAGTCTGCCGTGAAGGAGCCTTAGCCGGCGGTGGGAGAGGGCGGGCTCACCCGCGCAAGTCGTGCAGCACGTCGGCCACGCTGCGCAGCTGCGCAGGTGGGAAAAATGAATTTATCCGGGTGATCACTTGCTGAATGATGCCATCCGGGCAGCTGGCACCGCCGGTGACCAGCACCCGCTGGGGCGCGCGCGGCTCCGTGGTGTCGGGCCAGAGCGGGCGCGCTTCCGTGCGGCCGGAGCCGCCGCCGATGTAAACATAATGCTCCACCGATCCTGCGGAGCAAATATTCGCCTCGGATTGGATGAAAAACGCCCGCCTCCCAAGGTGCTCCTCGCAGAGGCGGAAGAGCTGATAGGTGTTCGAGGAATTTTTTCCGCCGATCACAAACGCGGCATCGAGCGGCTCCGCGAGCGCGCGGCTCAGGGCGTCTTGGTTGACCTGCGTCGCGTAGCACAGCGTGTCACGTCGACCGCTGCCGCCGACGCGTCTGCCCGCTTCGGCGTCGCCCAATTTTCCGCGATACACGGCGCGCAGGTGCTCAAGAATACCCAGAGTTTCGTTCATCAATAGTGTCGTCTGGTTGACGACGGCGACACGGTCGAGGTGCACGGCGACATCGAAACCCGGCGTGTGCCGACCGGCGAAAAATTCGTAGAATTTTGCGCGCACGGCGGGGTCGTCGCTGGCGATGAGTTCACCGAGGCGGCGGGTTTCCTCGAGATTGCGGACGATCACGGCATGGGCGTGGCGGCGGGTGTTTGAGAACGTGGCTTTGGTTTCTTCGTGTTCATGTTTGCCGTGGATGACGACCGTGTAGCCCTCGCGTCCGTAGGCGCGCGCAGCCTTCCAGACTTTTTCCACCAGCATGCAGGTGGCGTCGTAGTGGAAAACGGCGATACCCTTGCGGACGAGGCGGCCCTTGTCCTCGTCGGTGGCACCGAAGGCGGGGATGATCACGATGTCGTCGGACGTGAGCGTATCCCAGAGCGCGGGATCGGGAGTGGTCGGGGTGTGCGGCCCGTGTTCCGCGAGAATCACGGGCGAGCCACCCGTGCCACCGTTGACGGCATACGGTATGCCTTTATCGGATTGAAGATAGCGCAACCCACGACGAAGGAGGTCTTCATTGACGAATGGATTGTGGATCAGCTCCGAGAGCATGAATACGCGTTTGCCGGGATTTTCAGCGAGCGTTTCGTAGGCGCGTTCGATGGCATTCTTCACGCCGAGGCAAAACCCAAAATGACTCGGGATGACGTAGTTGACCGCGCCGAAATCGAGGGTCACGGGTGCCGTGGCCGTGCGTTCATGCAGGCGGGCTAGAGCTTTGATCGCGGCGCAGAGTTGCGATTGGTAGAGGGCATCGGCGGCCGCGTCTTGGGCGTAGATCGCGGTGTTTCGCTCCTGGGCTGGGCGAAACTTGTAAATGAAATCGTTTTCGCCGAGGTGAAGATAGGGGATTTCGACGAGATGGGGTGTGAGCTGGTTGAGCAGGACTGCGAGCGACGGAGCGAGCGAGGTGGGCTTGGCGGCGAGGTCGTCGAGAGATTCGAAATCAATCTCGCGGTCGACCGGCGTGCCACTGACCTGAGCGAAGAACACGCGATAGCTACGGCCGCCCGCATCGGCCGAGAAGTATTCTGCTGGCACGGTGTGGGTGAGAAACGCTGAGTCGAGCCGGGCCGTGGCCATCGCGAGATCGGTGCCAGTGAACGGGAGTCCGGCCTTCGAGCCAAGCTTGCGCACGGCGAGTTGGTTGCTCGCGTTGAACGCGAGGATGGCGACGAGCGCTGGGGACGCTGCGATCATTTTTCGGCTTCTTTTTCGGACTCCGGTTCGTCCTTGAACGGATCGCCGACGAATTCTACGCCGAACCTTTCGTCGGCTTCGAGGGCGGCCAACACGCCTGCGATCACAGTCGCACGGTTGGCGGCGCTGAGTTCGAAATAGTCGCGTTCGATCAGGGCCGCGAGGGCAGACTGTGCGTGGTTACGGTGGGGCTTGTCGCCGAGGAATTCATCGGCTTGGTCGGTGATTTCGGCGATGATGTGATTCAGCTCCATGAGGGCCGAGACGGTAGTGGTGGCAGGGCGACGTTGGCGAGTGAAGAGGAACAAATGTTGGCGCCGTATAGCGAACATCCGTTGCCGGGCTGCGGCCATGCACAGGGAGGTTGCAGGAAAGCGAGGGCGATGGCGTGAACGCGAAGACGACGTTTAGCGCTTGAAGCGCGTGTCGAAGTCGAAGGGCGCGGGTTGGCCGAGTGTGATCTTCGCGAAATCGGGGTGGGCGGGGTTGAGCAAGTAGTTGAACTCGCCGAGCACGACGACACTCGGCACGCGGAGCACGGCGGTGCGCTGTTCGCGTACCCACTTTGCGCCGAAATCCTGCGTAACGCGGGGATGCGGGTGATCCCGCCAGTTGTCCGGTGCCCGCGACGGCTGCTCGATCAGGCTTTCCGGGATTTTCGCCGACAATACCGCCCAAGGTGCGCCGACGAGTTTGGTGCCAGTGAGAGCGTTCACGATAAGCTCAAGTGCGGCGAGTGATCGCGAATCGGAGCAATAGACCACCGTGACGCCGAGGGGACTCCACCGTGCGCCGTATTTGCGGGCGCCCCCGCCCGAAAACGCGGTCGCAGCATGACGGTCCGCGACGAGGCGCCAGACGACGACACTGCTCACGAGGGAATCCCGTGCTCGATGCGCCCGATCAAATCCTCCACTTCGCGGGCGCCCTGCTCCGTGCGGGCAAAGGACAATGGCGACCGCCAGCCGAGAGCCGGGAGCTCCGCAGTGAGCCATTCGCGGGTGTTCTCGTGCGTGCCGAAGAGAGCCTTGGCTTGATCGTAGAGGCGCATTACGCGCACGGCCCGCTCGCCCTCGGGCAGGCTGAGCCGCGCCTTACTCGCGACCCGCCGAGCATAGGTGCGCGGCGGGATGTGCACGAGTTGCGCCAGCTCATCGACGGTGAACCCAGTCTCGCGCCCGAAGGCGACCAAATCGGTAACCGGCACGCCTTGCTCAACGCGGAAGGCGTTTTCCTTGTGGTCGGCAAGTTGGTAGGACTTCGGCTTGGCGGCAGACTTTTTCTTCATGCCGCTCACTGTGGTCCCCGGGCCCGCCTCGGCAAGCTGTAAATGCCAAGTGGCAGTAGTTTCACTGCCACTTGGCCGGAGTCCCTCAGCCCAGCACCTCGACCAGTTTGGCGATGTCTTTGCCGCCGCCCATCGCGAAGTCGGGCTTGCCGCCGCCTTTGCCGCCAATGGCGGTGCTCAGACCTTGGATGATTTTTCCGGCTTGGTGGCCGGCCTTGATCGCGGCAGGAGAGCAGAAGGCGACGAGGCTGGCTTTTTCGCCAAGGGCGGCGCCGAGTTGCACGACGCCTTCGCCGACTTTAGCGAGCACCTGCGATCCGAGGCTGCGTAAGATTTCTTGGTCCGAGACGCTGACGACGGCGGAGACGAATTTCAGGCTGTCGCGGGTCGTCGCTTTGGCAGCGAGTTCGTCGGCGAGACCAGCGAGGGCGCGCTGTTGGAAAATCGTCAGCTGCTTCTCGGTTTCTTTTTGGTGAGCCAAGAGGGCTTCGAGTTTTTTGACGACATCGCTCGTGCCACCGCCGAGGTGGGCGCTGACGGCGGCGAGGGCGGCTTCTTTGTGTGCAACGAAGTCGAATGCGGGCTGACCGGCGACGGCTTCGATGCGACGGGTGCCGGCGGCGATGGCCATCTCGGCGACGATTTTGATGAGGCCGATTTCGCCGGCGGTGCTGACGTGGGTGCCGCCGCAGAGCTCGCGGCTGTAACCGCCGATATCGACGACGCGGACGAACTTGCCGTATTTGTCGCCGAAGAACGCGAGGGTTCCTTCGGGTTTCTGGTCGAAGTCAGTCTCGTAGGATTCGACCTTAGCGTTGTCGATGACCTTGGCGTTGACGAGCTGCTCGACCTCGAGGAGCTGGGCGTGCGTGACGGCTTCGAAGTGCGAGAAATCGAAGCGCATGCGGTTGGCGGTCTTCGAGGTGCCGGCTTGGCGGACGTGGGTGCCGAGGACTTTGCGGAGCGCCCAATGGATCAAGTGCGCGGCGGAGTGATGACGGTTGATGGCGCGGCGGCGGACCACGTCCACGCTGAGCGTGGACGCGGAGTTTAACGCGGGAAGTTGAAGATTAAGTTCGGCGGAAATCTTGTGCAGGTGGCGGCCGGCTTTGTCCCTCACGCAATCGGTGATCGTGAGCAGCTGGCCGTTGATGAGCGCGGTGCCGATATCGCCGGTCTGGCCGCCCATCTCCGCGTAGAACGGAGTCTGGTCGAAAACAACAAAGGTGTCGGTGTCGGCCGTGATGACGTCGATGAGCGCCGCTGAGGAATGGGTCTGTTCGTATCCGAGGAACTTGGTCGGCTGGAGATCGACCGCGGCATCGCCCTCGGTGGCGGCAACAACGATGGTTTTTTTGGTGGAGGCCTGGCCGCGTTTGCGCTGCTCGTCCATGAGACGCTCAAATTCGACGGCGTCGACGGTGAGTCCGCGCTCGGTCGCAAGGAGCTGCGTCATATCGAGCGGGACGCCGTAGGTGTCGTAGAGTTC
>SYGN01000022.1 GCA_005799525.1 Opitutaceae bacterium
CGCGGCCGATGACGGCTTCATGCCGCAGACGGACGAGGCGCTGAAACACGCGCAAAACGCCAAGGTGACGCTTTTGGTGGCTATCAACAAGATGGATGTGAAGGGCGCCAACATCGAGCAGGTCAAGACGCAGATGCAGCAGCGCAACATTGCTCCCGAAGACTGGGGTGGGGAAACGGTGACCGTGCCGGTCTCAGCGATCAAGGGCACCGGAATCAACGATCTCCTCGAGATGATCTTGCTCCAAGCAGACGTGCTCGAGCTCAAGGCCAACCCGAAGGCCGAAGCCAGCGGTATCGTGGTCGAGTCCGAAATCGATTTTGGCCGTGGGCCGCTCGCCACGGTGATCGTTCAGCGCGGCACCCTCCGCGTCGGCGATGCCATCGTCTGCGGGCAGCATTACGCCAAGGTCCGGGCTATGTTTGATGACAAAGGCGCGAATGTAAAAGAAGCCTCCCCGGGCACGCCGGTGCGTGTGATCGGTTGGAGTGGTACGCCTGACAGCGGAGCCGCCTTCAAGGCCGTGAAAAATTCCCGGGAGGCGGAAAAAATCGCGGAAGTGGAGGAGATGCGTGTCAAGAAAGTGGTGACTACGGCCGACGCTGCACCGAAGGAGCTCTCCGTCGAGGATCTGTTCAAGAACATCGCCGCCACCCAAGCCAAGGTGCTCAAGGTGATCGTGAAAACCGACGTTTTTGGCTCCGGTGAAGCCGTGCGCTCCGTGCTGGAGGGGATCAAGAGCGCCAAGGTATCGCTCGAAATCGTCGGGATCGACGTCGGGATCGTAACCAAGAACGACGTTTTAATGGCCGGTGCCGCGGGCTCGGTGATCGTTGGATTCCACACCAAACTTGAAAATGGTGTGACATCTTTGGCGAAGCACCACGGCGTACGGGTCGAGACCTACGAGATCATTTACGAGATGGGCGATAAGGTCCGGGAGATGATGGCGGACCTGCTCGACCCCGATCTCAAGGAAACGAAGACCGGCGCGGCGGAAGTTCGCCAGGTGTTTCCGCTCGCCAAGGGATTTGTGGCGGGCTGCCTCGTCACCGAGGGCAAAATCAACCGCAACGCGTCCGCGCGTCTGCGTCGCGGTCGCGAAATCATCCACGAGGGCAAGGTGAGTACGCTCAAACGCTTCAAGGACGACGCCAACGAAGTTCGCGCCGGCCTCGAGTGCGGAATCAAGCTCGACGACTTCAACAGCTACCAACCGGGCGATATGGTCGAGTGTTACGAGGTGCAAAAGGTTCGGGCCTCGCTGTAACCTCCCTTACCGGCGCCTGATTTTCGCCTAGCTTCATGGGCGGCCGAGCAATCGAAAATTGAGAGCTCGGCAACCAAATTTCCATGTCCAACCGCACCATCCGCGTCAACGAGCTCGTGCAAAAAGAGCTCAGCGACATTTTGCATCGACGCTACCAGAGCGAGGCGGTCGCGATCACGATTACCGACGTGAAAGTTTCCCCTGATTTGTACGATGCCCGGGTGTTCATTTCTGTGATCGGTGACGCTGAGATGGCGGAAAAGAAACTCCGCTGGCTACGCACCCGCGCGGTTGATATCCGCCACGAACTCGCGCGCCGGATCGTGCTCAAGTTCTTGCCCAAGTTTGTCTACGTGCTCGATCAGTCGGTCCTCCGGGGCGAACGCACCCGGAAGTTAATTGACGATCTCGGTCCCCTGACACCGTCCGAACTGGAGCCGAAACCGGAGGCTGACAAAACATCCTGACGTGGAGACGTTCTACCCAGCGCTCTCGGGTGAATTTGCCCGGCTACTGGCCTCGCTCGCGGGTCGGCGCATTGCCATTGTGGGTCATGCCCGGCCGGATGGTGATTGTATCGGCTCGCAGGTGGCGTTGGCCCGGGTGCTCGCGGCCTTGGGCTTCGACGTCGTATGCGTCAACGCCGACCCCGTCCCCCGCCGCCTGCAATTTCTCGCTGCGGGGATGACGTTTCTCCGCACGGACGACGTCGTCGCGTTGCCCGATGATCGGGTGGCTATTTTCGTCGATTGCGCGGACCACGCCAGAGGCGGGGAACGTTTGCAGCTCCGGTATCCCTCGCCGGTGGCGGTCGTGGACCATCATATTTCCAACATCGGCTATGGCATGACAAATCTCGTCGACAGTACCTCGGCCGCCACCTGTGAGATTCTGGCGGGTGTTTTTTTTGACAACGATCTGCCGGTGGACGCCCCAACCGCGCAAGCACTCTACGTGGGAATTCTCACTGACACGGGGCAGTTTCGTTTCAACTCCACGTCGCGCCGTTGCTTCGTGCTCGCTGGCGAACTCGTCTCCCGCGGGGCGCAAGCGAGCGAGGCTGGCTATCAACTTTACGAGAGGGAAACCGCGGGCAAGCTTCGTCTGCTCCAACACTTTCTCGCTTCCCTGCGACTCGAGTGCGGCGGGCGCGTTTGCATGGGCAAACTCTCGGCGGGGATCTTTGAGCAAACCGGTACCAGTGCTGAGGATACCGAGGGGCTCGTCGACTACGCCCGCAGTATCGATGGCGTGGATATCGGAGCGCTCATCGAGGAGAAATCCGACGGTACCGTGAAGGCGAGCCTGCGGGCGAAGGAGCCGGTCTTCCGGGTCGACTTGGTGGCGGCAAAGTTCAATGGTGGCGGTCACGCGTGTGCCGCCGGTCTCAATCTCAAGTTCGGCGCCGGGGACTTCCCCGAGCGCTTGATCGCGGCGCTGGCCGCACAAATCATCATCGTCGACGCCATTCGGAAATCCTGACCCATGTTACTTCAAGCGCGAGAAATGGAGGGGATCCTCCTCGTCGACAAACCCCGGGACCATACGTCGCACGACGTCGTCGCCCGCCTGCGCGGCAAGCTTAAGATGAAGCGAATCGGTCATGCCGGCACGCTGGATCCGATGGCGACCGGACTGCTCGTAATTTTAGTTGGCAAGGCGACCAAGGTTTCCCAGTACCTCGTCAGTCTCGACAAGGAATACGAAGGCACGATCGAGTTGGGCAAAGTGACCGATACGCAAGATGCGGAGGGCGAAGTGATGGCAACGAAGCCGGTGCCGGTGCTCACGGAAGATGACGTGCAGGCTACGATCAGATCGTTCTTGGGCGACCAATACCAACTGCCGCCGATGTATTCCGCGATTAAGATAGCCGGGCAACCGCTCTACAAGGCTGCGCGCAAAGGCGAAGAGGTCGCGCGCGAACCACGCTTCATCCGGGTGATGAGCTGGGACCTGCTGCGCTTCGCGTCGCCGCAAATTGATTTCCGGCTGCGCTGCACGAAGGGCACCTACGTGCGCACCTTGGCGCACGATCTTGGAGCAGACATCGGGTGCGGGGCCCATCTGGCGGCCTTGCGCCGCACGGCGACGGATAAGTTTACGGTTTCGCAGGCACTGACGCTCGATCAGATTCAGGCGATGACTCTGCCCGAGATCGAGCAGCGGCTGATTCCGGCCCGCGAAGCAGTGCCGAGTTTTGTGCGGTGAGCCTGCCGGCCCAGTTTTCCAGTTTGGAAGCGGCGGCTGCGCTGCCCGCCCGCCCGCTCCATTTGGCGATCGGGATGTTTGACGGAGCTCATTTGGGTCATCGCGCGGTGATTGCGGCTGCGGTGCAGGCGGCCCGCCAGAGTGGTGGCGCCGCCGCCGTGCTGACCTTTTGGCCGCACCCGAGCGCGCTCTTTCGTCCGGAAAATCCGACGCGCATGATTCAAGATGGAGCGATGAAGGCGCGCGTGTTACTCACGCTCGGAGTCGACGCGGTGATTACCGAGTCGTTCACGCCAGCGGTGGCCGGGGTCGCGGCGGAGGATTTCTTGCCGTGGCTTCAACAACGGCTGCCGTATCTGGCGAGCGTGTACGTGGGCGAAAATTTTCGCTTTGGTCGCGGGCGCATGGGCGATGTTGCCCTGCTGGCCCAGAGTGGTCGCCAGCACGGCTTGAGAGTCGTGAGCGCCCCGCGGGTGACTTTGCAGGGGGCTATGATCAGTAGCACCCGGATTCGCGGATTGCTCGAGGCGGGAGAAATCGCGCAAGCGAACGCACTGTTCGGCTACACCTACTTCGCGGAAGGCATGATCGTGCCCGGCAAGCGACTCGGCCGGACCCTGGGATTTCCCACGCTGAACATCGATTGGTCGCCCGACTTGAAACCCCGTTTCGGCGTTTATGCGGTGCGTGTCGCTGGTGTGAAATCGGCCGTGGGGCTTCCGGCGGTGGCGAACTACGGACTGCGGCCGACCGTTGAGCAATCGACGGAGCCCCGGCTGGAGGTCCACGTGCTGGGGCCGTGTCCGTTTGCGGAGGGCGACGTGATCAGGGTTGATTGGCTGCGTTTTGTCCGTCCGGAGATGACGTTTTCCGGTCTGGAGGAACTGCGCGGGCAGATCGAAGAGGACCGAGAGTGCGTAAATGCGGATTTTTCCTTGCACTGAACGGCTGCGCTGGCGTTACTCCCGAGCTCAGGTTTTCGGACTTTTAGCTCAGTTGGTTAGAGCGTTTCGTTGACATCGAAAAGGTCACTGGTTCGAGTCCAGTAAGGTCCACCATCTGAGTGAGTTGCTGATATCCAGAGTGAAGTAAATAATCTGGTGAAACAAAATCAGGAAACGCCAACGAAACTGCCAACGCGTCCGCCAGTGTGGCTGGATGTTTGCTCACGTGTTTGGATGAGATTGGGTCGAAACGCCTATTCTGCGATGACATGATTCGGCTAGGAATTGGGTATGGTTCGGCTCCTGAGAAACAGCCCACTGCTTAGTACTTGCTGTATGTGATTACCGCATACGCATCCTGTGGAGGTTCTGTCATCGTCGGAATGTGATTAGCGCCGCGGCGGCCCGGAGGGTGGAAAAAGTTGGGCAATCTCCTGAACG
>SYGN01000175.1 GCA_005799525.1 Opitutaceae bacterium
GGCTCGTCCATCAAGATCACTTCGGGCTCCACGGCGATGGCGCGGGCGATGCACAGGCGCTGTTGTTGCCCCCCGGACAGTCCCAGGCCACTGGCGCCAAGACGATCCTTCACTTCGTCCCAGAGGGCGGCACCGCGCAGGGATTTCTCCACGACCTCGTCGAGCTTCGCGGGGTCATTCATCCCCTGCAGGCGCAAGCCAAAGGTGATATTCTCGTAGATCGATTTGGGGAAGGGATTCGATTTCTGAAACACCATGCCCACCCGCTTGCGCAATTCGATCACATCGACGTCGGGCTGGTAGATGTCCACACCATGGATCTTGACCGTGCCGCGGGCGACGCGCGTGCCGTCGATCAAGTCGTTCATCCGATTCAAGCACCGCAGGAGCGTGGACTTGCCGCAACCGGAAGGACCGATGAACGCGGTGACATTCTTTGCCTCGATCTTCAGGTTGATGTCGTGCAGCGCCTGCGACGTGTTGTAGAAAAAATCCAAGTGGGAAATATCCACGAGGGTCTCGCCCATCGGCGCAGCCGAAGCACCGGGCGCGGCGGCCGAGGGCACGGATGCGGGCGAGAGGCGAACGGCGGGTTTGTACGCCGAGGACTTGGCGGGGGCGGAAGAAGGTGTGTCCATGAGCATGGGGTCGGCGATCACCATTTGTAGCGGCTGCGAAGCTTATTGCGGAGAATGATCGAACTCGCGGCGATGAAGGCCACGACCAAAAGGAAGACAAAGGCCGTGCCGTATTGTACGCGTTCCGTGTATTCGTTCTGCGGAATCTTCGAGCTCACGACATAAATGTGATAAGGCAACGCCATCACGCCCTGAAAAAATAGGTCGCCCGCTTTCGCGACGTCCCACGGCAGCTTGTCGCGCACGACATACGCGGCGGTGAACATGATGGGCGCCGTTTCCCCAGCCACCCTCGCGATGCCGAGGATCGACGATGTCAGAATTCCCGGCAGCGCATAGGGCACTACATTCAGTCGAATCGTCTGCCACTTCGTCGCCCCGAGTGCGAGGGAGCCTTCGCGAAATCCCTTGGGTACCGCTTTCAGGGACTCTTCGCTGGCCGTGATCACCACCGGGAGCACCATAAACGCGAGCGTGAACCAGCCGGCGATCAGCGAGACATTCCAGCCAAAATAAATCACAAACATGCCAAAACCAAAGAGGCCGAAGACGATTGAGGGCACGCCGGCCAGATTCAAAATGGCGAGCCGCACAAAGCGGATAAACAGACCGTCCCGCGCGTATTCGTTGATGTAAATCGCCGCGCACACCCCGAGCACGAGCGCGATGGTCATCGAGCCTACCACCAACAAGACCGTCCCGACGATACATGGAAAGATTCCACCAGAGGAATAAACATAACTCTCGGACTTCACCGTGGCCGCCGCCGGATGTTTTTTCTTAAAAGCGCGAAACTCATTGTCGCCCATTTCATATTTTTTCCCTTCGAATTCGAAAACGTAGAGCGACTCAGGCGCGTCCGTAAAAAAGGTCGTGTTGATGAACGGCACCTCGGCCGTGAACACCGTGCCCGCGCCCTTCAAGAAGATCGTCCCGAACACGCCCAGACCGCACGCGAGCACCAGATAAGTCGCGGCGCGAAACAGCCAAAACGTCGCGCGTTCCGAGTGGCGGGCGGCGTTGGGTTGGCTCTTTAAAAGATGGGCGGCGGGCGCGCTCATACTTCAGCCGATGGAAATCCGATACTTGCGGACGATTTTTTGCGCCGCGTAGTTGATCATCAAAGAGAGTACAAACAGCACGAGACCCACCACGAACAGTGCTCGATAGTGAATACTACCCCGCACCACCTCACCCATTTCCTGGGCGATGATACCTGTCATGGTGTGCACCGGTTGCGTCACCACCGAAAGGCCGTCCGTAAAATCAGGAATGGCGATCCGGTTACCTGCACAGAGCAGCACCACCATCGTCTCGCCGACCACCCGTCCAAGCCCCAAGAGCACGGCGGAAATAATGCCGGAAAGCGATGCGGGAACGATGATCCTCACGATGGTCTGCAAACGCGAGGCCCCCAGCGCAAATGACGCCTCCTTCAGAGCCCGCGGCACGTTGTTCAGGGCATCTTCGGCGAGCGTGAAAATCGTCGGCACCGCGATGAGCGCGAGCAGACAGCCGGCCGTGAGAATGTTCAGCCGCTCGCTGTACGGGAAGCCCGGCACCCACGATAGCCAGGAAAACTGCGAGAGTGCCCGTAGCGCCTGACCGAGGACGGCGATCCCGAAAAACCCCAGCACCACCGAGGGGATCGCCGAGATAAATTCGATACAGGGCTTGATGACGCGTTGTTCCCGCAACGATGCGATTTGGTTGATGTAGATCGCGGCGCCCACGCCCAAGGGCACAGCCAAGGTCAAGGCCACGATCGAGACCATCAGCGATCCAACGAACAGCGGGATCACGCCATACCAATCCTGCCAGAAACTCGCCGTGAGCCACTGCCGGCCAAATACAAATGACGAGACGGTCTTCCACGCGGGAATGGGCCGCGTGTAGTCCCACGTCTCCAAGCTGCGCTCGACGGACGGCAAACTTGCGAGGTAGTCGCGCGTCAATTGTTTTAGTCGCTCCATCCGCGCGACGAGTTCCGCCGTCGGCGGCACGGGCGCTCCTGCCAGACTCGCCGTCAAGGCTCGGCTAAACTCCCGATTGGCCTCCTTGAAAGCCGGCAGCGTCGCCAACAGCGGTTTTAACTCGGCTGCAAAATCCGTTTCCTCGATTTTGACTGCGGCAGCCTCGGCGGTTTTACCTTCCGCCAGCAGCTGCGCACGCTCTTCCTTTTTGTCTCCGGAAACAATGAACTTGGTTTTGATTGCAGTTGCTTGCTCGGTGAGGTCCGACAACAGGCTTCGCATAGGATCGACGGTGCCGGAAAACGTGTCGGAAAATTCGTCAAACTTCGCGAGCGCCGCGTTGGCCTCGTCGAGCGACAGCTTCCGTCCTTCGGTCAACGCGGTGAGCTGCCGCAGCCGCAAATCGGAAAGATAGCGGGTGAGGGCGGTGTGGTCGTCCACCTGTGCGCGGATGAAATCCACATACTCTAGACCAGCCTGTCGGTAAACCTGCAGACTCTGATTGTTTTGGGCAAAAAAACCGAGCCCCTCCCGCATCAGGAAAAAGGTGATGAGGGTCAGTACCACGATAGCCACGATCGCATTGCCCCCGAAAAAGGCTTTGATCGTATCATCCACCGTTAACCCGAGTAGGCGCAGCCGCTTTTTTTGGATCGCGAATCCGGAGGGTGCGGCGGGAGCCGCGGTGGTAGTTGGCTCGCTCATGCTTTCAGCCACGAACACGCCAAGCGCGCCACGCATCGTCAAGCGACGTGCTGTTACAATCCCGTGACACCGGGGTTCGGCCAAGGAACTTCACCCGGGGGCGCGTCTCTGACCGTGGGCTCATCTCTGACCGTGGGGCAGTGAAAATGGCCGGGACTTCAGCCCCTGAAAAAACAGCAGCGGTACCGAGGTCCCTCCCACTTTCGTCGCAGGCATCTTCGTGTCTACGTCAACCAGGAGAGGCTCACTACCCCTTAAAACCTCTCGTTTTGCATTGAAACCGTCCTCCGCTTCGCTCGCATGGTCGGCGACGAACCCGGCGGCGCGCCCTCCGTTACCCTCGTCGCCTTTTCTCTATGCCCGTCAACCGCGTCCCGCTCGCCCCCCTTTTCTACCCGCGGACGCTCATCTGCCTGTTCAGCGGCCTCGCAAGCGTCGCCCCCTGCCACGCACAGTTCGACCCCCCCCGCAATTCACCCTCGGAAAGGGACGCAGGCGCGCCGATCGCTACACCGGCCCCCATCTTTTTTCCGATCAATCCCCCGCCGCTGGATCGGCCCGTTTCTCGGCTCGCCGCCTCCTCAGGTCAGACGATCGCTCCACCCGCAGAACTTGCCGCCTACTTACCCGAGCCGTTTTACGCCGTGCTCAGCACGCGGTTGACCGGCAACACTCTCGGCGCCAAGCAGCGGCAAAAACTCGACACCTATCGGGTTGCGCGCGACACCTTGCTCGAGGAACTTCAGATGGAACTCGCCTTGGTCCGCGACGCCGAACCCGCGACGCGGCGCACCGCCCTCACGCGGCTCGCCCAACGCCAAACCCCGCGCCTCGCCGAACTCGAAGCCACGGCGGAACAAATCCGGAGCGAACTGGCCACCGGAGAAAACGACTGGAGCGCCCTCCGCGAATGGCGACTCGGTCAGCGCAATCTCCGCGGCGACTCCCCGGTGGAGATCGGTGCCGTCATGCGCGCCAGTGCCTTTTACCAAGCGGGCCTCGCCCCCGCGCAGCGCCTCCTCTTGCGGGAGATCGCCATTGAGATCACGTCCGGAGCCGATGACGCCGTCGCCGCTTCCGCCCGCCAGCCGTATTTATTTTTCTCTCCGGGACTCACCCGCGTCCGTCTGCCGGATGACGTGCCAGCGGAAATCGCCGCCAAGGTCGCCGCGTATGAGACCAAGAAATCGACGCTCAAGAAAGAGCTCTTCGACGTCATCTCGACCCATGACAGCGCGACCTTTGCCTTCCTCCGCAACGCCGCCATTAGGTCACTCGCCGAGCGGCAGGCACCGGCCTTGGCACAGCTGGAAATTCTCGCTGATGACATTCGCGATGGCCTCGTTCAACACCCCAGCATGTCGCCGAAGCCGCCGCAGTCGCCGCTGACGCCCATACTGACGCAACAAACCATGATCATCGTCGAAGCCCGCACCGCGCTGCAGAAAGCGACCCGTGAAAAAATCGACGCCATCACCGCCGAGGTGCCGGCCGACTACCCGGTCGCGTTTGCCACGACCATCGATGCCCAAGGGGTAAAAGTGCGCTTGGTGCCACGCGCCGGCGCTGGCCGCCGCCGCCCGGCCCAGAACGATCCCTTACTCGCGAAGATCACGACGCGGATCAACGAGGTCGGCGAGGAGCACCGGCAGCGTCAGGAAGAGTTCGGTCGCGTGATCGAAGAGTTGCGCGGCGACGTCGGCCGCGTCCTCGGCAAGGGCGCGACTCCCCAGCAGATTGACGAGGCGCTCGACGGCGTGATCCGCTATAATGCCCAGCGCGAAAACACGGAAGGCTACCACGACTACCGCGTGGCCGTGTTCGAGCCGGGATTGTCTCCGGAACAGCGGCGGATTCTCCTCGGCGGAGCGCTGCGCAAGCTCGATTTACCATTGGGCGGCGGGGAATTCCAACCTACACGGCGTCCGGCCTCGTGGTGATCGCCGCGGGCGAGTCCGGCTCGTCGCTGTTTTCAGTGGATTGCTTTCGGTGACTCCCGCTCCTTCGGGGCAACGGACCACGCCGCCTTCAAGCCCTGCATACCGCGAGGAGCCGTTTTCATCGTCACGATCCGACTGAACTCCGTCTCACGAACCAAAAAAAGCGCGCCGGAAATCCGGCGCGCTGTGCACTCACTGCTAAAATTGAACCTCAGCGGATCGAAACAAATCCAATCTTTTCGGCAATTTTTTGACCAGTGTCACTGAGGGTAAATTCGAGGAACTTCGCCGCCTCACCAGAGGCCTCACCGTTGGTGTAGTAGAACGTCGGTCGGGCGTAGGGATACGACTTATCCTGCACCGTTTTCTTCGTCGGGAGGAACCCGTCGATGGCGACGACTTTAATTCCCTCGGCTTGGATATAGGCGAGCCCCACGTAACCGATGCCCGAAGGATTCTTGGCCGTCTCGGCCGCGATCTGCTCGTTGCCCGCCATCTTCTGTGAGGACTTGGCGTAGTCGCGTTTGTTCATCGCGAGATCCTTCCAGTCAGTGTAGGTGCCGGACGACGTGTTGCGCGTATAGATCGAAATCTTCCCGGGCTTACCACCCACCGCGGACCAATCGGTGATGTCGCCGGCGAAGATCTGCTCCACCTGTTTCTTGGACAGTTTCGCGATCGGGCTGTTGGCATTCACGAC
The DNA here is from genome assembly GCA_005799525.1 of Opitutaceae bacterium. Classification (GTDB taxonomy): domain Bacteria; phylum Verrucomicrobiota; class Verrucomicrobiia; order Opitutales; family Opitutaceae; genus GAS368. The sequence continues at coordinate 5,957 of SYGN01000175.1, forward strand.
GACGGCCATGGCGTCGTAGGCGACGATGATGGGCTTGAGCGTGACTCCCTTGGCGCTCGCCGCCGACATTTCGGTCGGTTTTGCCCGGCGCGAACTCATGCCGAGTTGGGCGGTGCCATCGATGACGGCGGTAATGCCGGTCGTGGAGCCTTCGGCGGCGATCTCGAATGAAACACCGGGGCGCTTCGCCTTGTATTCTTCAGCGAGCATCGGGACGAGCTTGGCGCCCAAGGTGTCGGACCCCTTGATGACGAGTTTGGTATCGGCGCGGACGCCGGTGGCGGCGATCGCCGCAACGAGGAGGAGGAGAGCTTTATTCATGGAAAACGGTGTTGATGGTGACGACTTAAGTCAGAATTGGATCTGCATCTGGGAGCGGAGACCGATGACCTTCGCCTCGGCCGGTGCACCGGCGATGGTGTCCTTGGTCTTGCCGGAAACGAGACCGAGCTGGAGCTTGAGATCGTTGGCCCGAAGGTAGTAGTTGCCGCCAAAATACAACTCTTCAGATTTGTTCATCGTGCCGCCAGATGGCGCGGAACGAAGCACGTCGGACAGCTGCAAACCGCGTTTGTCGGAATCAACCGTCGCGTAGCGGGCGACGAGTTCGATCGACTCGTTCAAGAGGAACGAAGGCTGGAAATACACGCCGTTCGGACTGGAGTCGGTCGTCGCGTTGAAGCCCCGCTCGACCTTGGCCGTGAGGTATTCGGCGATAAAGCCGAAGCGACCGGCCGACACATTTGTGTAGACCGAGTAAATATTCAGGTCGAAACCCCGGCCAAAATTCGTGGTGCCGAAACCACCCTGATCGGGCATGTAGCCCGTGCCGACGCCCACCACCCAGCTGCCGTTATTCGGGAGCTTTCCGGTGACACCGAAGTTTCCCCAAAACGCCGGACGGTTGGTGCTCGCATCACCCGTGGAGGACGCCACCGCAAAGTTTTCGTTCCGGGCCGCCGTCGTGACCGCAGCACTGTAAACAATGCCGCTGGTCAGCGTGAACTCTTTTTTCCCGTCGAGAAATATCCCCGTGCGATAGCTGGCCGCGCCGAGGCGACGACCGTTATTCGACTCGACGAAATAACGCGTCACCGAAGAACGCTCGATCGCGCGGATGTCGCCACTCGAGCCGCGCTCTTCGGCGGCGACGTTCACCTTGCGCAGCCCAACATTGATCGTGAGATCGGGTGTGGGCTTCCACTCGATGATCGCGTCATCATATCCGGCCGCCGCGAGGTCGTAGGTCATCGTCGCGCCCCAATTGCCACCGACGCCGGCTTTGAACGTGATATACATGCGCCGCAGGAAAGCGTGGTCGACGGCCACCGGGCCGACCGCCACATTCTTGATATCGGTGTCGAGGCTCGCATACTGCATCTGCATGCGCATGCCGATGCTGAGTCGGTTGGTCGCCTTGCCGCCACCGACCGCTTTGGCGGGGATGGTATTGTTGTCCCGGGCGAGGTCCGCCCGCAGATCCTCGGCCTCCTGATTGGTGAGAATACCCTTGCGGATCAGCGCATCGAGGAGCGGACCGCTGTCCTGGGCGAGGACCGCCGAGGCGGAGAAGAGCACGGCGCCGGCTAAGGCGAGGTATCTGGATTTGAGTTTAGCGATGGTCATTGCTTTCAGTTGGGGGTTTTCGGTCAGGGTGTTAGACACGAAATCATCATAATAGCTCATTGTTACGAACAGATGGCGATTCGGTGACAAACGCGCGAAGAGTGGCCCGGGCTTCGGTGAAAATTCCGTATCACCGCGGAAGCGAAAAGCCTTCACAGATTCGTGACCCACGCGACTCTGTTTCGTAACCCAAGCATGGAACGATGATACTTTTCGTGCACTTCAAGGCACTCACCTCCACCCTCGACTACCCAACGGTACGACGGCTCCTCGCCGTCGCCGCCCTCGCGCTCCTCGCGGTGGCCCTGCGCTCGTCCTCGGCTTTCGCACAAGCCGCTGCGGGCAGCATCACCGGCTGCGTCTCCGACGCCGTCACGGGGAAGTCGCTCCAAGGCGCCGTCGTCAAACTGCTCGGCACCACTGCCGTCGCTTATACCGATGCCGATGGCCGCTTCTCGCTGGCGGGACTCGCGGCCGGCAGCTATCAAGTGGAAGTAGTCTATGTAGGCCTCGACGCCTCCACGACCAAGGTCGCTGTTTCCGGCGGGCTGACCGCGACCTTGAATGCCATGTTGGAAAGCAAAGTGATGAAGATGGACTCATTCACCGTCGCCGAGTCAGCGCGTGGCCAGTCCCTCGCCATCAACCAACAGAAAACAGCCAGCGGTATCGTGAACATTGTCTCCGAGGAAAGGGTGTAACTGGAAGTGAAGTCAGGAGCCCGAAGGAAGGTTGGGACGGGTAACGGGAGCGAACGATGAATAGCGGATGGCAGTGCAAGTCGCGCGGGCCGAACGCCTTGGTTTTTCGCTAAACAAAGCGGGCCGGCTACGGCTCGCTTTGCTGGGATGAACCCTCCCGCATTACCCGCCGGCCCCTTTTTTGACGACGCCACGCATTTGATGGCGCGCCTCCAACGCCATCCGCAGTTACATGAACAGGTGGCGGCGCTGCTCGACGAGGTGGAAAATCGCGCCGGTGCACTCAACACCGGCGACGAAGCCGAGGACGCCATTGTGGAGCGCATGCGCCAATTCGGCCGGTGCGCGCTGACCCAGTGGGCCGAGCAACGGCACTCGGCCGTGCAGCCGGCCCGCACGGCCGGGTTGCGCCAAGTGGGTAAAAAAACTCTGCTGGCAAACGACCTTTGGTCCCATCGGGTTGACCGAACAGCTCTGGCGGAGCGGCACGCACACGCTGCGACCGTTTTGCGCCGCCACCCAGGTTAAGCCGCGCGGTTGTTCGCGCCGGTTGCAGCGGGCGCTCACCGACTTTGGCGCGGACCACGCTTTCGGGGCCGCCGTGAAGAAAGTGCAGGAGCACTACGGGGTGAGCGTGCCGGCCGAACGGGTGCGCACCGTGACGCTGCACCACGCGCACGTGCTGGCCGCGCAGGTGCCGCCACCGGTGCGGACCCTGCCGGCCCACGGTGCCGCCTTCATCGTGGCCGAGGCCGACGGCACGATGCTCCCCATCGTCGACACCAGCGCCGCACCGCCTGGGACCGACCGGCGCAAATTCCGCAAGGTGCATTATCAGGAAGCGCGGCTGGCCGCCGCGTGCGCCCAAGGCAGTGCCACCACCCACTACGCGGCCACCCTGCACGACGTGACCGACACCGGCCTGCGCTTGGCCCAGTGTGTGCGCACGGCCGGCTGGGGGCTCAACTCCCAGATTCATGGCATCGGTGACGGCGCCCCCTGGATCGCCGCACAGGTCCGCGTGCAGTTTGGTGCCCAAGGCCGCTACACCCTCGACCTGTATCATGGCTGCGATTACCTCACCGCCGCCGCCCCCGACCCGGCCAACGCCAAGCCCTTCGTCGACCCGCTGCGCGAGGCCCTCCGCGCGAGCGACCACCCGCGCGTCTTCGCCGCGTTGCGCCCGCGCGAGGAGCTGCTCGCCTGCCCGGACGAACACGCCCCTGTGCGCGCGGCCCTGCGTTACCTCGGCAATCGCACCGACCAAATCGACTACGCCTACGCCC
>SYGN01000176.1 GCA_005799525.1 Opitutaceae bacterium
GGAACGTCCGCGTCGTCGGCGTGAGCCCGAGCACCACAGTGGAGAAGGCCGGCCAGTTCAGCTCGATGGCGATGTGGGTGTCGGGCAGGGGCGCGACGAGCAGTCCGCGGATGCCGCGCGTCTCCAGCATCTGGGAAAACCGCGCGTTGGTCATTCCTTCGCGGAAGAGCCAGGAGTGTTCGAGCCGGTAGTTGCGCGGCGCGGCGTGCGCCTCCGCGCCGGCAAACATCTGCCGGAAAATCGGCGACGGATGCTGGCGCCAGCCATCGGGCGAGGGAAAGGCCGTAACATACGCGAGCGTGAGCTGGGCGGCAGGGGACAGATGCCGCCGACGGCTGCGCATGAGCGCGGCGACGAGTGGATTGGGCCGGTAGCCAAGTTTACGACACGCCGCCTCCACCCGCCGCCGCGTGGCCTCCGACACGTCGCGTTTGCCCGACAGGCACTTCGAGACGGTCGCGACCGACACCTTGGCGTGCTTCGCAATGTCGCGCATGCTGACGGGAGCTTTCATGGGGTTCGCAGAGCCTCGCCGCCGCGCGTTCCCGCGCAACGCGATTCTCCTGTCCAGAGGCAAAGGACCGACGGACGGGCGTAACAATTTACGTAGATGACGCCTTTTCCACCGCTGCTAGATGCGTTCAGTTCGCCTCGTCGCTAATCCTCGCCCCGCCCGCCCCGCGCTTACTCCACTTAATGTCCCCATGAAAACCCTCCCAGGCCCTTTCGTCCTCGCCCTCGTGCTCGCCCTGTTCGCCACCGCCCTCCGCGCCCAGCCCGCCACCGGTCTCGTCACCGGTTTCGTGTTCAACGCCGCCACGTCCGCCTACCTCGAAGGCGCGGAAGTCACTGTCCCCGGCACCGCGCTCACCGCGACCACCGACCGCAACGGTCGCTTCGAACTCCGCGCCGTTCCGCTGGGCTCCGCGCAGCTCTCCGTCGCCTACCCGGGCCTGCCCGGCGCCATCGCGTCCGCCACCGTCGCGGCCACTCCGGGCGCCCCGCTCACGATCCGACTCGGCAGCGAGACTGTGCAGCTCAGCGCGGTTCAGGTCTCCGGCGCCCGCGAAGGCATGTCGAAAGCCATCGCTCTCCAAAAAGCCGCGGGCGAGTCGCGCATCGTCGCCGCCGCCGATCAGTTCGGCGACATCTTCAACGGCAACGTGGCCGACTACCTCAAGTTTCTCCCCGGTATCGGCGTCGACTACTCCGCCGACGATGCCCGCGCCCTCTCCCTCCGGGGCCTCAGCCCCTCGCTCACCTCCGTCACGATGGACGATAGCCCCGTTGCCAGCGCCAGCTCCGGCGGCACCGAGCGCCGCTTCGAATTCGAGCAAATTTCCGTGAGTAACATCGAGACGGTCGAAGTCTTCAAAACCCTCACGCCCGACAAACCCGCGACCAACGCCGGCGGCTCCGTGAATCTCGTGACGAAGAGCGCCTTCGACCGCCGCGACACCCTCGTGCGTTACCGCGCCTATGTCACCACCCCCGCCCGCTTTGCCACCCGCCTCCGCGACATCTCTCCTCTCACCGGCGAACGCACCTCGATGACGCGCCCCAATGCCGAGCTCGATGTCACCGCGCGGGTCAACGAAAACCTCGGCTTCTACGTCGGCATGCGCAACTACGAGAACATCCGCACCATGGAGCGCAGCGCCTACGTCTACACCTTCAACCCCGCCACCGGCGGCCTCCCCGACGATCCCGCGCCCACCGAGTGGAATTTCTTCACCGACTACGCGATGAACACCCGCCGCAGCGCCTCCGCCCGTGTCGATTGGCGCGCCGGCCCCCGCACCGTCGTCAGCGCCAGCGGCTCGTGGAATTGGTTCGATATGCCGTTTTCGCACCACCTCTACGCCTCGATCTTCGGCAACCGCCCGTCCCTCGCCCTCGGTCAGGCTCCCGCCGACACCGTCTCGACCGGCGTATCCAGCGGCACCGGACGTCTCCTCAACCGCCTCACCCAACGCCGCAAATCCGGCACCACCTACACCAGTAATTTTTCCCTGAAACACGACTTCGGCGACGGCCTCAAACTTCACGCCGATCTCTACTGGAACAAGGCCGATAACCGCTACAGCGACATCACCGAAGGTTATTTCGGTCAGGTCGAATCCGGCCTCGCCAATGTCGCGCTCCGGATCGCCAATCTGGGTGCCGTCGTCCCCACCGTCACCGCCACCCTCGACGGCGCACCTGTGCCGCTCTCCGACAACTCCCGCTTCAGCGTCTCCCGCATGTTCACGCTGCAACGCGCCGCGTGGGACACTCGCGAGGGCGGCTCCGTCAATGTCAGCAAACCCCTCACCCTCGCCGGCGTGCCCTTCGTCGCCCAACTCGGTTTCCGCGACGATGCGAAGCTCCGCAAGAGCGAGCAGTTTAACCGCCGCACTCCCACCGATCCCACCGTGCCCGCCGGCCCCGGCATGGCCGCACTGACCGACAATATCTGGTCCGCCGCACCCGCCCCGCTTGGCCAGCCCGGCACTGTCGCTTGGGTGAACATGAAGCGCGCCTACGAACTCTACGGCCACCTCCCGCGGCAGATTTACGACAACGACGTGATCACCCGGTTCGACGAGCGTGCCACCGCCGCTTACGCCCGCTTCGACATCAAGCCCCGCAAAGATCTGCTCATCGTCACCGGCCTGCGTTACGAACGCCTCGAAGCGGACAACGAAAACCGCTTCCTTCGCGAGACCGGCA
>SYGN01000177.1 GCA_005799525.1 Opitutaceae bacterium
AAGGCGACAGGACTGTGAGCCGGCCGGCGTGATGTATCGGATCCGGATTGCATGGTTGGACGGGGTTGCGACCTCAACCCGATGTCTGACACTTGGCGGAGCTCCTAAGAAACAGCTTCTGCAAAGTGTTCATGATTTGCGATCGGGCATTTTGGGGAGGAGGCCAACCAGGGGTTGAGAAATGCTCGGAAACGAACGGGAATTTTGGGGCTCAAAGTCATCTGGAAGTGAGCCAATCCGCGACCGCGCTCCAGCGGTTTCTTTCTGTCACGGCCAGAATCCGATTCTGGGGCGGCGGCTGATAGGAAACTGGATTTTCAGGGGGATCGGATCCGGGAGGGGTTTATAGACGGTGAATTTTCTAGGCCAACTGGCGCGAGAGGACGAAGGCGAGAAGAGTGTTCATGGTTTCAGGGGGCAGTCAAAAGGGAACGGCGGGTAAGGACCGCCGAGAGCACCCGGAAGCGTAGCTCCAGGCGGGCGCTCTGGAACGCAAATCGGCTGGTTGCATTGTAGAACCGCAGGCGGATGAAACTCCGCCCGGTCGCTCCCGCCGGCACCCGCTGCGTGGCCAAGCGACCACTTCGCAGATCGGGCTGGTGGAACTCGCAGGAAGGAGCGGGGCAAGCCACGGGGAATGGATCCGCCTGCGGCTCAGTAGACCAGCCGGCGGAAAGCCTTCACCGTGTGGAAGGTGATCAGGTTGCCGTCATGGGCCGTGGCCGCCCGGTGGTCGCCGCTGCGCGAGAGGATGTGAAGGTCCTCGCCGTCGATCACCATGGCGGCGTAGTGCCGGCTCTCGCGCGGCGAGCCCCCCTTGGCCACCAGGCCCGCGAAGCACCAATCGACCATGTTTTTCGAGAAGTGCAGCTGCAGGCGGTGGCGCTCGTTGTTCGGCAAATCGTAGCGGTCCGCCGGCAGCCGGTCGGCGCGCGTCATCGAATCGGTGGCCTGCGAGCTGAGCAGCCAGTAGAGCCGCGTCACCTCGTCGTAGCAGAGGTGGAATCGCATCTGGCCGCCCGGCAACGGCAGGAATAGCACTTTCTTGCCCGAGGGCGCCGTCTCGAGGCTGGTGTGCATCGACCCATCCGGGCGCTCGACCACCTTGGCGAGCGCGGCGTATCCGGTGCCTCCGGTGTGGGCCCGCATGAAGAGGTGAAAGGTGCGGCCGTCCGGATCATACCAATAGTGTTCGGGATCGGTGATCTGGACCACGTTGGTCTCCAGCCAGCCCATCGGAGAGTTCGTGCGCCGCTTGGGCGTGGTCGCCACCGGGAGCCGCTCCGGAAAGGCCTGCGGGAAGAAAGGCACGCCGAAGAAGTCCAGCTCCGGCTGGTTCTGCCGATAACCGCGGATGAGATCGGCAAACACGAGTTCGCTAGCAAAGGTCCAGTTTTCTCGGCGGGTAAGATCCGCGTCGGCTCGCGCCCGCATCAGCGCCGGCGCCAGCGTGCCCACCGGCCAGGCCTTGGTCTCCGTGCCCACCTTTCGTTCCATTACCAGGTAGACATTGCCGCGCGTGTGCCAAACATTGCACGCCGACTGATGCCACGCGAGACCCTCGGTCAACCGCGCCGTCGTCGTCCAAGTCTCGCCGCCGTTATCGGAGCGCATGATCATCAAGTCTCCCCGGACTCCCAGCACGTAGAGCGAACTCCCCGCGACGAACGGCCGCGCCTGCCCAAACGCAAAGGTGCCGCGCTGCGCCCAAGTCGTGCCCCGGTCATCCGACGTCATCACGCGGCCGCTCTCCTTTTCACCGCCGGAGAAATGGAAGGTCGCGACCAGACGCCCGCCGGGCAGGCGCGCGAGACCCGGGGTCCGGGAATAGACGTCCTTGGGCGACGGCGACTCGGCCAGAACGACAAAGTCATCCGCCAGGGGGCGCACCGCCCAGTCGGACGCGGCCGGCGCCAGGGCGGGCAACGCGCACGCGAGTATGAGCACAAGAAGAGTTTTCATAGGGGAGAGCGTGGGGGATGTATTGCTAGGTTGCGTTGTGATTTCGTTCACGGCTTTCCCCGGGGGCACCGCGCCCCCAGCGACATAATAGAGTAATTCTATACACAGCGTCACAATAAATTGGCCAAAGCGTCGGAGGGCTGCGCTTTGTCGCAGCCGTTTTTCAGCGGGGATTTTTGGCGCCGACAAAGCGGCGCCCTCCGAAAGGGTGCATTTTTTGATGACGGCGTGTTAGTATCTCCCGTTCAGCCCGAAACTGACAAACGGGCCGTTGTAGATCGTGCTGATGCGCGTGCCGGTCACGAAGTGCGCCGTGCGCTGCGGCTCGTCGAACAGGTTCGAGACATCGAAGAAGAGCTCGAGATTGCGGGGCAGGCGCACGGAGACGCCGGCGTTGAAGATGCGGCGCTCGAGGCGGTTGGTCTGCAGCTGCGGCAGGACGTTGTAGGAGCCGAGCGTGCGCCCGACATAGCTCCACTGCACGTACGGGGCGAGCCAGCGGTAATTGTAGCTGAGGCGCACGTTGGCGGTGTCGGGCACAAAACCCACGAGGCCGCCCGCGCCGCCGCTGTCCTGCCCGTAGTCGCCCTGCGCGCTGAGATGGGTGTAGTTGACGAGGAGCGTGAGCCCGCGGAGAGCGCCGGGCAGGAAGCTCAACTGCTGCAGGTACTCGAACTCGAGGCCGTTGACCCGCCCGCTTCCGCCGTTGGCATTGGAGATGATATCGTAGCCCGAGTAGAGGCCGCCGTAGCCATTGTCGGAGCCGGACGCCACGACGCCAACCTCCTGGCGAAACACAAAGTCGGTGAGATCCTTGCGGAAGAGCGTGAGTCCAATTCGCCCCATCGGCTTGAGGTAATACTCCAGCGCCACGTCGTAGCTGTCGGAGTACATCGGCTTGATCGAGGGGTTGTCGACCGTGACCTCGCGCTGCGTGTCGTTGACGGCGAAGTTGGGCACGAGATTGCCGAGGGAAGGCCGGCCGATGCCGGTCGAAAAGCTCGCGCGGCCGATGAAATTGGGCGTGAAGCTGTGCCGGAAGTGGATGCTGGGGAAATATCCGTCCGACTGGCCACGGCGCACGATCGGGTCGGTGCCGTACTCGGCATTGACGCGGGCCTGGAGGTCGGTGATCGACGCGAAGGTGCCCCGCGGGATGTAGCCGCGGGAGAGGTTGCGCGACTCCTCCCAGCGGACGCCGCCGAGCACGCCGAGCGATCCGAAGCGCGTCCCGCCCATCACGTAGGCGGCGCGAAGCTCCTCCTGCACGTAGGAGAAATTGGCGCGCGCCGTGGACAGTTCGCGGTAGGGGTCGGTGCGCCAGAGCTGCGGCTCGTGGTCGATCGAGTGGTTGTACTTGTTGGGATCGAAGGCGGGCAAGGCACCGTAATTGAGCCGCGGCTCCAGGCGCGGATAAGAGGCGAAGCGGGTAAGATCGTCGTCGTTGACGCGGGTGGCGGGGTTGAGGCCGACGACGCCATCGGGGCCGGCGTAAGTGAACTGGCGGTTGAAGTTGTCCTGCGCGAAAGACTGCCGGGTGGCGGCGCCGCCGGCGCTCCATTGCACCGACCGGGCGGCCAGCATGACATCGCGCTTCACGTTGAATTCCCCGGTGCTGGAGTGGTTGCGGGCGTTGGCGCCGCCCTGGCTGACGACTGCCCCGGAATAATTGCGCGGATCGAAGATGCTGGGCCCGGCGGTCTGGGTGAACTTGGGGAAGTCGGCCCCGCCGGTCTTGTCGAGGATCCAGCCGACGCTGGGCACGTTGGCAGTGAAGTTGCGGCCGGCATCCGGCAGGTGGCGGCGGGCGGTGTTGCGCTCGGCGCGCGAGTAGCCGAAGAGATAGTCGAGTCGCCATGCGCCCAAGCGCTGTTCGCCGCCGAATTGGAGGAAGTTGGTCTGGTCGTTGGCTTCGAAGGGACTGGTGTTGGCCTGGAAACTGGTGCGGGCCGACGGGAGCACCTCGGTGAGAACTTCGGTGGAACCGAGTTTGATGTTGCCGCCGGTCAACGGCGCGCCGGTCGCACTGACGCTGGTGGCGAAGGCGCGGCCGGCCGCGGTGATGTTGGCCAGAAAGTCGACCTGGTAGTTTTCGGGCCGGGCCGTGCGCTGGGCCTGGAGATTGCGCATGAGGTTGAAGAAAAACCGCGCGTCGGGCGAGAGGCGGAAGTCGCCGCGGAGATTGCCGGTACGCAGGATTCGATCCTGGATGCCGTCCATGCGCTGGAAACGTTCGGTGAATTGCGGGGTGCGCTCGGACGTATCCAGGTTGGCGATCGTGCGGGTGCGCTGGGTGATGTTCTCATTGTAGACGGCGTTGGCGCCGATGCCGAAGTTGCGCGTGTCGCCAAAGAGGTCGAAGACCTCGCGGTAGCTGAGGGAGAAATTGGGCAAAGCCTCGGGGGTAAAACGGCGCGGGGTGAAATCGAAGAAAGTCGGCGACCATTTGCCGCCCAGTCGGTAGGTGAGCTCGCGCTTGGTCTTCAGGTTGAGCGCGGTCTTGGTCTTGAAGTTCACGCGCCCGCTGATGGAGCTGGCGGGGAGATCGGGCGTCAGCGCCTTGGTGACCTGGATTTCGTCGAAATTGTTGGCGGTAATGTTGGTGTAGACCGCACTGCGCGTCATCGCGAACTGCGGGGCGAGCAGGCCGCCGTCGACGGTCGTGGAGTTGAGTTCGCCGGGCAGGCCGCGGATGACCGGGCGGTCGAAATTGCCCTCCGTGGACGGCAGGGCGTAAATGCCGGGCAGGCGCATGAGCACCTCGGCCGGGTTGTCGTTGGCGAGCACGCCGAGGGCGTCCATGGCGACGACGTTTTCCACGCTGCGGGCGTTCTTCTGGCGCGTGAGGGCGGCGGCGTTGCCCTCGCGCTCGGCGGTGACGACAAACTGATCCAGCTGCAGCGGCGCATCGGCTTTGAGGCCGACCGGGACCTCGACCCGGCCGGGGCCGGTCACGCGCACCGGCACGACCGTCGCGGGAAACCCCTCGTAGGTTACGCGGACGCTGTAGCTGCCGGAGGCCACGCCGATGAACTCCGCGGTGCCAAACTGATCGGTGAGCACCTCGCGGCCGGTGGGTGTGAGTTCGACCCGGGCGCGCTGGAGGAACGAGGCGGAATCGGCGCTGCTGACGCGGACGTCGACGATGGCTCCGCCGGCGGGTGCGGCGGTGGTCTGCGCCGGCAGGCCGGGGCAAAGCAGCATTGCAGCGGAAACGACTGCACTCGCGATCAACGCGCGGCTGATAGGAAACTGGATTTTCAAGGGGATTGGATCCGGGAGGGGTTTAAGGGGAGGGTGACGGTTGGAATCGGAGTCGGGCCTCTAGCTCCTGAGAAACAGCCCACTGCTAAGTTCTTGCTGTATGTGAATACCGCATACGCATCCTGTGGAGGTTCTGCCATCGTCGGAATGTGATTAGCGCCGCGGCGGCCCGGAGGGTGGAAAAAGTTGGGCAATCTCCTGAACGGGGTCG
>SYGN01000178.1 GCA_005799525.1 Opitutaceae bacterium
CCGCGAGCGCCAGCGAGTGGGGATCCGTCCACTCGCTAGCGCTCGCGGCTGCCGAAAAGTCCAGAGCTCAAAGGCCGTTGGTATATTGGCCGTGCCCGACGAAACGGGCACCACCCGCCCGTTGCCCGCGTCTCGAGCCAACACGAACTCGTCGCCGCTTATGCCGGGCATCTGGAACGACGAGCGGGAAATCTTCGAGTCCAACTCCCGCTGGGAAACCCATTCACGTCGCGCGGTCGCCCGATCCATAGACACGTCACCGGCGCTTAAAATCTACGGACCTTGGCCTCACGCGAGGTGAAACACTTCCTCCAGCCCCGTTGCCACCGGGCTGTGGTCCGCGTTCGCGGGCATGATGTCGCCCATGTGTCGCCACCAACGCTGACACACCTCGGTCTGCGCGATGGCCGCCCAACGCGCTTCATCTTCAATCTCCGCGTAGGCAAAAAGCTGCCGGGTCCCCTTGTGGAGAAAGATCGAGTAATTGTGAACGCCGTGGGCTTTGAGCACCGCTTCGAGCTCCGCCCGGATGGGTTGGTGCCGCCGCGCGTGTTCGGCGTCGGCTCCGGCATTCACGCTCATGAGAAACGATTTTCGGATCATGGTAGTTTGGGCAGATAAGCTTCGCCCTGCTTGGGTTCGGCCGGGTCCGGTGCCGCGGACGCCGACGCGGCCGGCGCAGGCGCGGCGTCACGCTCAAACGCGCGTCCCAGTAACTCAAAGCGGTTCCGCTCGGCCTGATCCCGCGCGATTTTTTGGCCATGCTTCGCGAGAGCGAGCGCCTCTTTCGGAAACTTTTTCAGCGACGCCAACATCGCCGCTTGCATCACCAGCGGAGCATTGCGCGGAAACGTCTGCACGCCCTCGATGACGACGGCGAATTCCTCGAGCGTGGGCGACGACGACGCCCGCGCCCAGACGTCAGTGATCAAACCATACACCGCCGCCATCGGCGGGCGTTGCTGGCGAGCGATGAGCAACGGTTCCAGCGCGCGCACTACTTGCGCCGCGCTTAATTTTTCGTCGGGCGCCGCCGGATTGGCCCGCACTTCGTCGAAGCGGAGACGGGCGAGTTCGAGATACGCGCGGGGTCGCTCCACGCCGGCCTTGGCAGCGGCTTCGAGAAACTTTCGCGCGCGGTCATCCTTACCGTCGAAACGTTCAGCGAGGCCGAGGGCCGCGAGCAACGGCGCCTCACGTTCGCCACGCATGTAGGGCGTGATCAGCGCTTGGCGGGCGGCGGCGGTATGCCCGCCCATGCGAAGGACTTCGCCGACGATTCGGCCGGACTCGGCCTCGGTCGCGTCGCGGAGCGTGAACGGCGGTGCATCGGGCAGGGACTGACCTTTCTTCGCCGTGTACTGCATCGACTTGTAGTCGGTGAAGTCGAGGTAGCCACGTAGCTCGAGGTTCATCTGTTTGTAATCCCTGCCGAAGCACTCCTTGAAAATTGCTTCGTTGGGCGCCTCGCTGCCGGTCCGCGAGAGAAACTTGATGAATCCTTTTTGGTATTTCTGCCCGCGGCCATAGAGGCACATGTGGACAAACGCATAAGACTGCGCCGACCAAAACGTGCCGGTCTGCACCGGCGGATCGGCGAACAACTCCGGGAAAGACATCAGCGCGCGCTGCGACAGCAGGCGGTTGAAATCTCCGGTGCGGGGTCCGCCAAAACCATCACCCACTTGCGCGAAATTGATCCACTTCTTGGATACATCGATCGAGGCGAACAATTGCACCAGACCTTCCTCAAACCACGGCGGCGCCTTCCCGTTCATCTGCTTGCGGATCAGGTAACGGAAATATTCTTTGTAGAATCCACGGTAAGGATCGGCCTCCTCGGTCGTGTTATCCTCGAGCTGGAGCTCGCCCAACGCAAAATCCACCACGATCGCTCCGCGCTCCGGATCGTCGAAAAACAAACTGTTCGTGCGATAACGCTCCTCCTCGCGCTGCGTCGGGAGGAAGCGGTCGAAACCCTTGCCGCCGCCAGCCAAAATCAAACTCGACGGCACCGCCACGTCCGACCCGCGAAACCCGGGCATGATCTCGTTGATGGCCGCTTGGAGCAGGAAAAAATCCTTCACGAAGCGCGTCGTCGCCCGCACGGAAATACTCGACAAGACCTCGAAGCCCGGAATCGCCGCATAGCGCCACTTCTCCGGCGCCGGCAAAACGCGGCTGTCCGTGACCTCAAACTTAGGCAGCTCGATGATCGGCTGGTCGGCGACGTCGGTGATCACCGCCGCAGGCGCGGCGGGTTGAGCCGTCAGCCGCGCCATCGTGGCCATCGCCAAAACGCCAGCCGTCCACACTGGGGATTTCGTCAAAAAGTGCAACGGAGGGGACCTCACGGATCGGGTGGTTTTGCGGTACGCCGGTGGCGCTAGCGTTTCGGAGCCGGCCCAGCCGCTTTCGCCGCCGCGGCCGCATCCAGAGCCGTGGGCGGAACCGGCGGCAGCGACGCTTTGAGCGCTTCAAAGCGGGCTTTCCCTTTGGGGTCCGGCGCGAATTTCACTCCGTGCTCTGCAAACGAATGCGCGACGTCGAGCATGTTCGCCCGAGCGCTGAGGACGGCCGCCTGGTAAAGCATCCGCAAGCGGCCCGGGAAAAAGCGCACGCCTTCGATTAGAAATAGGACATCGTCGCGCTTTGGGATCTCCGCGCTCTGCGCCCACACATCAGTCATCACTTCGTAAACTTCCGGCATGGACGGCGGCTGCACCCGTGCGATCAGCAGCGGCGCGAGGATGGCATTGACCTGCTCGGCGGAAAAATTCTCGCCCGCACCGGGCTTCGCGAGGGCGTCGGCATAGCGGTAGCGCGCGAGTTCCAGATAAACCCGCGGCCGGGTGACCTTCGCGGTCGCGGCGGCTTCGATGAACTTTCGCCCTCTCAACTCATCGCCATGGACGCGATCGTAGAGTCCGAGGGCCGCGAGCAGCAGCGGCTCGCGCTCCCCGCGGATGTAGGGCGCGATCAGCTCGGCCTTCGCTTTGACGTGATGACCGGCCAGAGCTAAAGCCTCGCCCTTGATGCGGCCCACTTCAGATTGGGTCGCATCGCGCAGGACCAGCGGCTTGCCCGACCCGAGCCCCTCACCCTTCAGCACGTATTCCTGATGTTGGTAATCGGAAAAATCGATGTAGCCGCGCAGTTCCATCAGCATTTTTTTATAGTCCATCTTGAAGCACTCCTTGAAGAGTTCTTCGCTGACCGGCTCCTTGCCCAAACGCGTCAGAAACGTGGCAAAGGATTTTTGGTAGCGCTTGCCACGTCCATAGAGACACATGTGCACGAAGGCGTAACTTTGTTTCGCCCAGACATTATTTCCGAGCGGATTGATCGCCTCAGGTGAGTCGGAGGTCACCGCGAAAAACCTCGGAAATGGCACCAACGCGCGCCGCTGCAGCGCCGCGTTGAAATCGCGGTCCTCAGCCGGCGCACCGGCGATCTGGATGCCATCAGGATCATCCGCCGCCATCAGGGCATTCATCGCCGCCACCGCGCCGGCTTGCGCGGAGATCGTGTTCGGATCCTCCAGTTTGCCGAAGACGATATATTTAGGGTCCACTTTCATCGCCATAATGATCTGCGCCATACCTTCCTCGAGCCACGCCGGCAGCCGGGGCTCACTCGTGCTCAGGAGAAAATGGACGTATTCGCGGTAGAGCTGCTTGTCGTGGTCGACCGAAATGTAACTGGAGTCCGTGCCCGTCGCCGCGTCATTGGACGTGTCCGTGGCGAGGATGTTCAGGGTCGACGACTGCAGATCGATGATGATCGCCGTTTGCTCCTTGTTCTTGAGGAAGAGACTCGCGAGAGCGCGGTCGGCGCTCGATTTTCCGCTGGGGACGAAGGCGTCGAACTTGCCGCCGCGCCCACAAAGAATAAGCGACGTCGGTACACCCGACCGGTTCGGAATGGGCCAGACAAGCGCGAGCGCTTCCTTAAATTGCTCAAAATCCTTGATCAGCCGCTTAGTCGCCTTGTCGGACGCGTTGGTGAGAATTTCAAAACCGGGGATCGCCGCGTAACGCCACGCCTCGGGCGGGGGCAGCTCGCGGCTGTCGGTCACCACGAACTTCGGGAGCTCGACCACCGGGCCGGCCGCACCAGCCGCGAGCACGTTCTGCGCGCGAACCGGCGGCGACCCCGTCGCGACCAGCAGGAGGACCAACGCGCTCATGAACGCGTAGAGACAACTACGGAGGAGCGGAGACGGAGAGGCGCGATGCATGCAGGGAGAGACGGACAGCGGGAGGAGGAAGTTGCATGTCCAAAGATGGACCCAGCACCACCCAAAACGTCCCCGTCCCCGGTAGCTAGAGAAAACGTGCACGCTCCGCTCCTTCGCGCTCAACGCCCGCGGTCACGCCGCCCACTTCAGCCTATACCGCCACCAATTTGCTTGGACACGGGACAGTAGACCCGAAAGCCAATGAATCTGATGACCGATCCTGATGAAACGAAACGCGCAGCCCAACCCGCCAAGCCGGAGCCCCGGTGGTGGAGCCGGGCGTTGCGCCCGGCGGAGTCGCCGGGGGCTCCGGCTTGGCCCCGCTCCCGCTGCGCTGGAGTGCGAAGCGCAAGGCTGAGGTCGCGCTGCGCCTGCTGCGCGGCGAGGCCCTCGACACGCTCAGCCGCCAGACCGCCGTGCCCGTGCCGCGCCTCGAAGACTGGCGACGGCAGGCGCTCGCGGGCGTGGAGCAGGCGTTGCAAATCCGTGCACACGACGACCGGCCCAGCTGCGCCTCGACGAGGCCAACCGCCGCATCGGCGAGCTCGGCATGGAGGTCGAACTGCTGCGCGCCCGGTGCGAAAAAGTCGGCCCTTTTGCCGGGCGGAGGTCGCGGCCATGAGCGCCGCTACCTCCCCTTGCAGCCCGCCAAGTTTACGGCGTGCAACGCGTCTGCGCCGCGTGGGGCTTGCCCCGCGCGACCTACTACGCGACGGCCCCGCGCGTATTGCCGCCCAGCGATCTGCCCGGGGGCCCCGCGCCTGCCGTGTCCGGCAAACGCGGTCCGCAGACCACCCTCGACGACGCGGCCCTACTCGAGCTGATTCGTGCGGACCTCTTGGCCTCGCCTTTCACCGGGGAAGGCCATCGTAAAGTCTTCGGCCGCCTGCGTTACCTCGTCGGCCACCGCGTCGGTCGCAACCGCATCCTGCGCCTGATGCGCCAGCACCACCTGCTCTCGCCGCGCCGCACGGCCACCGTGCCGGCCAAAGCGCACGACGGCCGCATCATCACCGACGCGCCCAACGTGCGCTGGGCCACCGACGGTGCGAAAATCTGGACCACCGCGGACGGCTGGCTGTGGTGCTTCACCACGATCGCACACTGCAATGCTGAGTGCCTCGGGCACCATGTCTGCACAGTTGGCGACCGCTTCGCCGCCTACGAACCGGTCGCCCAAGCCGTTGCGCGGATCTTCGGCACCGCCGCGGCCGAAGCCGCCCGCGGCGTCGAATTGCGCCACGATCACGGCAGCCAGTATCTCACCGACTACTTCCAGGGCCAGAGCCGCTTCCGCGGCTTCACGCCCAGTTTCGCTTTCGTCGGCGAGCCCGAAACCAACGGCGGCGTCGAACGCTTTTACCGCGCCCTCAAGGAGCAAATCATCCACGGAAAAACTTACTGCAACCGCGCCGAACTCGCCGCCGCCGCCTTCGTCATCACCTACAACCGCGAATGGCGTCTCGAGAAACTCCGTTTCCAGAGCCCCCTCGAAACCCGCCACTCCTTCCAACCTCCTTCCCTTTTAGCCGCCTAATTAACCTTGTCTTGTGTCCAGACAATCGGGGGCGATACACGGCCAGCGCTACTTGAGCGGTCGGCGCGCGACTCCCTCATGCGTAATCTTCACGGGGAGAATCGATCCGTCGTCACCGAACGTCATCCCGTCGATGCAAGTCTCGCGGTGGTTCGGACCGTTGGTCGTCAGTGGACGACGGTGAAACCGGAAAAAACCATCCGAGCCCGTCGCGCCCGGAGGTCGCGAGCTACCCCGCGACGTTCAAATCGTTTCGGCCGCCGGCAAGAGCACCGCCCAGGAGTCCTAGCGCCACCGCCTGCGCTCAGAAATCAAAACTGCTCGTCAGCAGAAACACGCGGGGTTCGGGATACTGGAAGACCACCGGCGAGCCGGCGACGGAGAGTCCGCTCTGGGCGATGAGTTTGTCGTCGTTGAGGACGTTGCGGACGTTGAGCGACAGATTCCAGCGGACACGCTTTTTGAAGAGAGTAGTCGAGTAGCCTAGCACGGCATCGGTGTTCACAACGGAGCCGCCCATAATCGGCCGCGCCACGTCGGCGATCGTGATGCTCGAGCCCGCCGGGAAAAGCCCCGGTGTGCCAAGAATCGGATCTTTCGACAGATCAGCCGTGGCCACCGTCTTCTCGCGGTAGCCAAGGATGCGGTCGCCGCGATAGCGCAGGCTGCCGCCGAAACGAAAGCCCTTCAGCAGGCCGGTCTGGATGCGATACGAGCTCGTCACATTGCCGCGCCACTCGACTTCCTGGTTGTTGGCTTGCCCCTCGCTCTCGCGCAGGAACGCCCAGCCCAGCGCGGAGCTGCGGATGTAGGCGAGGAGGTTTTCGTTGGCATTGGTGGCGGAGTTAAAATGCAGCTGCGTCGGACCGGTGCCAGTGCCGCGTTGCGGCGCGGCGAGGTCGTTGGCGGCGGCGAGCCAGTCTTTGAGGCGGTAACCGAGGACGCCGAACCAATCCGCTGCGATCTTGGAGCTCCGCGTATTGTTCTTGGCGAGGCTGGCGCTCACACTCCAACCACGGGTCGGGTTGGCGATCAGGCGGTATTCGATGCCCTTTGCGATGCGATCCGACGAGTTATTGTATTTGAGCGAGAACGCGTTTCCGGCGGCACCTTCGCTCTGCCAGTTGCGGACGTCGTCCAGCAGGAAGCGAATTGGGCTGGCCGCATCGATGCCGCTATTGGTACCGCCCATCACCGGCGCACCGGTCGCGGCGGATTCGTAGCGGCCGCCGGATTTCACGAGGTTGTAGTTTTGCACCGACTTTTCGATGTGGATCGAGGTCCAACGGATATCAGTGCGGTCCATGCCAGAATTTCCTCCGACGGCGGTCGGGTTCGGTACGGTGATCCCGCCACCGGAAACGCCGAGGTAGATGGACTCGTAAGCGTTCACGCGGAGCACGAACTTGTCCTCGAGGAAACGGAGCGAGAGGCCGTATTCGCGCGTCGTGCCGTCGTCGAGCTGGGCCTCGGTTCCGGTGGGCGATTTGCGCGTGAAGTCGGCGACGAAGGCCGATGACGACTCCGTGTAGTGCAGGCTGGGCATCGCATTGCGGCCGAGGGGGTGCAGCACGACGCCCTTCATGCGCGACGTGACCTTGTATTCAGTCGGCGCCTCTAGGGAATCGAACTCGCCGCCGCGGCTCAGCATCGCATCCCACGGTTCGAAGCCAGCGTTGCCCACCGCCTGGCCGTTGCTGGGAAAAATAATCGCCGCACCGCTGCGCACGGGCTCTTCGTATTTGCCGGACGCGGCGTTGTAGCGGCGCGCCAGACGGCTATTGGCGCCGCCCTGCCCGACCCACGGCGCAAACGAGGCATCCGAGAATCGCTCGCCAATGGTGAGATTGAGGCGGCCCTGGAGAAAACTGCTCTGCAAACCCCACTGCAGAGCGTCTTCGTTCTTCTTGCCGTTCGAAGTCTGCACTTGCGCACCGTAGGGGCTGCTCATGCCCGAGTTAATCACGACGTCGCGACCGGCCGGGTCTTTGCCGATCACCCGCGTCTCGCCGTCCCACAGATTGAAGGGCGCATTCAATTCAAACTGGCCCCGACCGCTGTTGTTCTGCGGCGTATCCAGATAGAACCGTGCACGCAGTCGGCGGGTGTTGCGGGTGGTGTCATTTGTGGCGCTGGTCCCGGCGGGATACGTGATGCCATCGAACGTGTTGTCGGAGATGATCCGCGCGTTGTTGTTGTTCTGCTGGACGCGCATGTTCACACCGCCGGTATACATCACGGCACCCTGGTGCGCGCCGAGCCAGCGCCAGAGACCGCCGCGCTTCTCGAGATCGTGGGCGAAGGCGACCTGCAGGCGGCGCTCCGTGCGGTGATTGCGCCACATGCTGCCCGTAATGTCGTCCTCGACGTAATATTTTCCAAGATTCGGATTCGGCGTAACGCCATCGGGGAGAAAGCGGTTCAGCTCGACGCGCAGATCGGTGTTGTTGCCGGAAATGAAGCTGAGCGAGCGGGTGTCGAAGACCTCGCGATTGTAGCCGCCCTCGACGTAGATGTCGCGCCAGGGATTCAGCTCGAAAACGAAACCGTGGATACTGCCGCGCCAGCGGCGCTGCATGGCATTGCCGACCACGTTGCGATCAAGTGGATAGATGCCGGGCTCGATGATGCTGGGGTCCTGCGTGCCGTCGAGCGGGCGGCGCGACGTGACGGTGTTGGTCCAATTGCGAATCGCCGTGGGCTGGGTGCCGTCGAGGTTGAA
>SYGN01000179.1 GCA_005799525.1 Opitutaceae bacterium
GGGTCCCGGCCACCCTGAACGGCTCGCTGCTTTCGACCAACGCGATTGAGAACGTCATGCGGAACTATCGCGGCCAGACCGCCAGGGTCTCCCGCGGGCGGCTCGAGATTAACCAGCTCTCCCGCTGGACCGCGACCGCCCTGCTGCACGTCGAGCGCGGCTTCCATCGCCTCAAGGACTACGCCGACCTGCCCAAACTCGTGGCCGCTCTGGCGCAGCCGTCACAGACTTCCACTCCTGTCGTGGTTGCGACCCTACACGCCACCAAGCCATGAGCCCTGCACCATTCTTTCGCGGACGGGCCGGCGCCTGCGGCAAGCTCTTCGGCTCCTGTCCTCGGCGCCAGCCAAGGCATCTCAAGCGCCTTTGTCTCCCCGCGGTATATCATCCTTGCCAATCCACCAATCCCTGAAACCAATCCCTATGCTGCCATCCACCCAGCACTTTTAACGACGTCAGGGACACCCCCTGAAACGGGTAGTCGAATCGTAACGCCAAATGGTGCTTGGCGACCTCTTTAAGCGCCGTTTAACCGCATCTTGAAAACGAATGAGCATGAGCACGTGAAACTGGCGGCGTGAACAAAAACCGGTGGATAGGAAAGGTGGAATTTATCGGGACGCCGGAGCGCAGCAATTTGGCCGGAAAAATATGAAATCACTTGAAAATCACTTAAAATATTGCGTCGCCGAAGTAGCGTGGCACTATCGTTGAACCCACTATGGAATCTCACGAGGTGATGAAAGAGGTCCTGAAGAGGACGAGTGCGAAACACATTGCGGCGGACATGGGTTTGTCGCTTTCGCTGATCTATAAGTGGGGCGAGTTGCCGGAGGACGACAGCGGCAGCGGCACGGGCAGCCCGCTCGACCGCGTGGGGCAGCTCATCCGGATCACCAAGGATGAGCGGGTGGCGCAATGGGTGTGCGAGCAGGCCAACGGGTTTTACATTCGGAATCCGAAAAATATGCCGCCGAACCAGGCGCTGATTCCGCTGACCAACGGCATCGTGCAGGAGTTCGCGGACATGTTGGCCGTGATCGCGATTTCATCGGCGGACAGTGTGATTACCAAGGTCGAGGCGAAGAAAATTCGTGCGCGTTGGGAAGAGCTCAAGACCGTGACCGAGGGGTTTGTGCAGGCTGCAGAGGCGGGCACGTTTGGGATTCCGAGGGCGGAGGAGCAGTCGCCCTGATTTCGAAACGAGTGGGGGACCGGTGGCGGCCCGGTGCGCCTGAGCAGACGCTCGCGGCGCTCAACGCGAATCTTCCTTGGTTCTGTGTTTACCGCACGGACTATTATCCGGATGATCGGATTGATTGCGACTACGTGAACCCAAATCTCGAGTACGCAGCGAAAGGGGGGCCGGCAGCCGTGACCGTTGACGTGTCGCGGAGGGATCGCCAAGCACTCGCGCGTGACCTCGGAAGAACGCACAAAACGCAGCTACGAACGCCGGCCTTATCCGACGACGAACATCGCAGGCCTCGTCGAGAAAGGAGGATCCCTACCGCCGTTGAAGTGGATGCAGGCGGTGGGGCGGCCCGGGCGCAGCGCGCCGCAGCGGGTGTTGGTGGCGGGATGCGGCACGGGGGTGGAGGCTTTTGTCATGCGGCGGCGGCTGCCCACGGCAGAGATCGTGGCCGTGGATTTTAGTCCGCGGTCCATCGTGTGGGCCAAGCGACTCGAGCGCGCTGCAGACGGGGTCCGCCCCATCACCTTTCGCGTGGGCGATCTGACTGATCGGAAAATCGCAGACGTGGTGGGCGGAGATTTCGATCTCATCACGTGCCACGGGGTGTTGAGCCATCTGCCAAAACCATCCGTGGTTTTAGAAAACCTGGCCGCTTGCCTGCGCTCTGGTGGAGCGCTCTATCTGGGCGTCAATGGTGAGGCTCATCCCGCGACACGACTGCGGCCGTGGCTCGCGAGTTTTGACCTCGCGGTGGACGAGTTGCGCGAGGAGCGACGCCTGCGGGAGCTGTTGGGGCTGTGGGATGCGCTCAACGACGACGGCAGCGGGGAGCTCGCGACGATGTCGTCGAGCTATCTCGGCGGTGATGTGTGCGGGCCGCACTTCAATAACTGGTCGCTCGCGCGGTGGCGGTCCGAGGCAAATCGCGTTGGCTGGGAGGTGGCCGGCACCGACGTGCTGCCGATGGCACTACACTTGGCCGCGGAGCGGAAGAATGATCGCGTGTTGTATCCGGCGGGCGTCGGTGAGTTGGCGGCACGCTTGGATCAGGCGCGGCCGGCGGGATTTCATCGGATCATGTTGCGGCGAGCGCCAGCGGGGGCGTTGGCGGTGACGCGCGCAGGTGATGGCACGCGACCGCTGCATTGGACGGGTTTGTATACGGTGCGGTTTAGCCAGAGCGCCGAGCGTCGAACCGTGAAGGTAGTTTTCAATTGGGCGGCGTTTCACGTGCGATTCGAACACGAGCTGACTGCGGGACAACAGCTGGCGCTGCGTGCGTTGATGGCAGCGGGCGTCGCTCCAGACGGTTGGACTAGGCAATGGAATCGGACCGCAGGAGGGCGCCGCTTGCTTTGGTTATGGGCCGGGCTGGGCGTGGTGGTCGTCGGCGATGCGGCGGGAGCGGGCGTTCGCGGCTAAGTAAGTTCGAGTATCGCGTCGAGCGATAACAGCGAATGAGACTGAGCTCGTCCTCGGCTCAGATCCCCGCGAGGCGGGTGTCGGCGTCGCCGAAGCGGGGGAGTGACACGCCGGCGCGGTCCATCAGCGAGAGATAGAGGCTGCACAGTTTGCGGTTCTCATCGCCATTGTCGGTGTAGTAGAGGATGCGCCCCGTCGCCAACGTGCCGCCGAAGCCGCCGACGGTGAGGAGGGGAACCTTGCTATTATCGTGTTTCGTGCCGGACCATATATTAGAGAATACAGCAGGCAGGTGTGATCGAGCACGGTGCCTTCGCCTTCGGGCATCGCTTCCAGTCGGCCCGCAAGGTAGGCGATTTGGCCGACGTAGTAACGCGCGATACTTTCGTAGTCGGCCGACTGGTCGTCGTGCGAGGCGCTGTGGTGGGCCTTCCGCACGCCGAGAAAGGGATAGAACAAACCAGAGAGGTCGCGGCAGAGCAGGAGGGTCGCGATGCGGGTCTTATCGGTCTGAAACGCGAGGGCGACGATGTCGCACATGAGGCGCATGTGTTCGCGGATGTCGTCGGGCAGGCCGTTGTCGGGGCGATTCGTGGTGACCATTGGCCGGCCGCGATTCCGGGCGTTGTCGGCGGCTTTTTGTTGATCGCTGCGCATGCGGTCCACGCGCCTTTCCACTTCGCGCACTCTGTTGAGATATTCGTCGATCTTGGCGTGGTCGGCGGCGCTGACCTGTCGGCTGAGGCTAGCGGCGTCCTCCTTGACGCGGTCGAGGATGCTCTGGGTGCGACGGCTGCTGCGGTTTTCAAACAGGCTGTCGAACGCGAGGGACGGGTAGACCACCATCGGGACGGGGGAGTCCGCGTTCTCCCATGAGATGTGCGAACTGTAGGCCATCGAGAAATTCGTCTCGTGATAACCGGTGATGGGTTGTTCGCAGCCGAGAATGAGGCTGGGCTGAGTCGTCTCGTGGCCGAGGCGCGACGCGAGGAACTGATCCATGCTGACGCCGCCGTGGAGCACGGCGCCCTTGGTGAGCGGCAGACCGGAGAGGAGATTGCCCGTCATGCCGGGGTGGATGCCGACGCCTGTGGCGGCGCGGTTGTAGAGGCCTCTGATGACATTCAGCTTGGCGCGAAACGGCTCCAGCGGCTTCAAGGTTTTGCCCAGCTCCATCTCGGCCCCGGCGCCCTTGGCCCACCAATGCTGGCTGTTGATGCCATTGCCCATGAACACGGCGGCGAATCGTTGCGGATAGGGCGTCGGCGCATCGGGGGTGGCGGACGCCGTTGCCGCGCCCCACACGGGGAGCGACTCCAACCACGGGGGCGCCATCACGACACCCGTGCCGCGCAAAAACGTTCGCCGGGAAATCTGGTAGCGGAGCGAGGCGGGGGAGTTTTGCTTAGCCGTAACAATGCAGTTGAAAAGCGCCACCGATGGGGAAGTGACTGATGGTGAATGAAACCAAATCAATCGAAGGGCGAAAGCCCGCTTCACCAAACGGTGGCTGAAAAAATCCAGTTTGAAAGCGCCGGTCAGTCCATCCAAATCGAGTTCACCGACCAGCAGCTCAGCCCGCATGCCGGCA
>SYGN01000180.1 GCA_005799525.1 Opitutaceae bacterium
CGTCCCCGCCCTCGTCTGCGCGACGGAATGGCCGCCGGATTCCGGCCACGTGTGCCTCGTGCCATCACCTGCCGCACGGTCCGAAAAGCCGGGCTGACCGCAGTCCGCCCTACTCCCATTCGCTCAGTCAGTCCGTTTTGAACGCCGCGTAGCCCTGCGAAGCGTGCCGCAGGCCTCCGCCCCTCCCCCGCTCAACGCTCCCTCGCCAAATTGAAGTAAACCGATCGGTTTCCCACCGCTGCCCTCAAAACCCCGTCCCACCCCGCACCTTCGCACTGCCCCCCGACCATAGTCGCAGAAATCTCTCTGACCCATCTTTCTAGCAAAAAACTGCGATCCATTTGTCGGAAAAATGAAGCCAGAAAAATAAGCCAACACTTCACCCGCTATCGACGTTCCACGTCACGCTCACCCTGCCAGCGTCGGCCTCCTCTTCCCCACGGGCGTCGCGTGCGCGCAAGCGTATGCGCAGCGCAACCATTCGAGATCTGCACGCTCTCATCCCCTCCATCTGTTCCATCTTCGCTCCATCGAGAAAACCGACGAGGAGTTTCGAACAAACGGGGCTGTCTTCTCGCCTGCGTCCACCGGTCTGATTGGCGACCATAAAGACGCCTCCGGCGCCAGACTCAAAACGAGGTTGAAGTCGCTTGTCACTTGCCTCCAGCTTAACTGCCACACTGTCACCCACCGCCACCGCCGCCCCCGTGAAGCTATTTCTCTTTGCCTCCCTCTCCGCCGTCTCCTGTGCTTTCGCCGCAAACGCCCATGCCGCCGCCGACGGTCTCACCACGCGCAACCCCAACGCCACCGTCCTCGCCGCGAACTCTCGCGCCAGCACCGCATTCGATCCCGCCAACGAACTTCCGCGCTACCCCGCCGTTGCGCCGAAAGACGCCGTCGCCACATGGAAAATGAAGCCCGGCTTCAAGATCGAATTCGTCACCCACGAACCCCAAATCCGCGATCCCATTGCGATCTCGTTCGACGAAAACGGCCGGATGTTCGTCTGCGAAATGATCGACTACTCTGAAGAACGCGACCGCACACCCCACCTCGGCCGCATCTCGATGCTCGAGGACAAAGATGGCGACGGCTTCTACGAAACCAGCACCGTCTTCGCCGACGATCTCCCTTTGCCCACCGGCCTCGTCTGGGCCAACGGCGGACTCTTCGTCGCTGCCTCGCCCAACATCTGGCGTTTCGAGGACAAAGATGGCGACGGCCGCGCCGACATGCGTCAAATCGCGTTCACCGGCTTCGGCACCGGCCTCAAGGCGCTCAACGTCCAAGCCATGCTCAACAGTCTCCAGTGGAGTCAGGACAACCGTATCCACGTGCAGGGCGGTCCCGGCAACCGCGGCAAAATCTCCAGTCCGAAACGTCCCGACCAGCCCGCCGAGGAAATCGCCGGGCGCGATTTCTGGTTCGACCCGCGCACCTACGAATTCGGTTTTGAGAGCGGCGGCGCACAATACGGCATGAGCTTCGACAACTACGGCCGCAAATTCGCCTGCTCGAATTCCGACCACCTCCAGTTCTTTGTTTACGATGATCGTTACGCGGCGCGCAACCCTTTCTTCACTCTGCCGTCCACTCGCCAGAGCATCGCCGCCGATGGTGGTGCCGCCGAGGTGTATCGCATCAGCCCTGATGAACCTTGGCGCATCGTGCGCACGCGCTGGCGGATCGGTGGCGTCGTCAAGGGCGTCGTCGAGGGCGGTGGTCGCGTCAGCGGCTATTTCACCGGCGCCACGGGCACGACTGTTTTCCGTGGCGATGCCTACGGCGAGGATTTCGTAAATAACACCTTCACCGGCGATGCCGGCGGCCAGCTGATCCATCGCAAAAAAATCTACCCCGACGGCGTGAGCCTTATCGGCCGCCGTCCGGCCGACGAACAAAACCTCGAGTTCGCCGCCAGCACCGACACGTGGGTCCGGGTTGTGAATTTTGCCAACGCCCCCGACGGCACCCTCCATGTTTGCGACATGTATCGCGAAGTCATCGAGCACCCGTGGAGCATTCCTGAGGAGATCAAGCAGCACCTCGACCTCAACAACGGCAACGACCGCGGTCGCATCTATCGTGTCGTCCCCACGACCACCGGCTGGCACCGCCGCGCCCGCGTCGCACTCGGCTCCGCCACGACCGCCGAACTCGTCGCCACCCTCTCACACCCGAACGGCTGGCACCGCGACACCGCTGCGCGTCTCCTCTACGAACGTCAGGACAAATCCGCCGCCCCCCTGCTCGCCACACTCATCCGCGATTCGAAATCGCCCCTCGCAAAACACCACGCGCTTGGCGTCCTCGATGGTCTCGGCGCACTCACCGAAGCGTCCGTTCTCACCGCCCTCGCCGAACCCGACGCCCGTCTCCGTGAGCACGCGATCGTCTACGCTGAAAAACTCATCGCCCGCGGTCCGCTTTCCCCTGCCCTCGCCGCTAAACTCTCCGCCCTCGTCAACGACCCCGACGACCGCGTGCGCTGCCAACTCGCCTTCACCGTCCAATCCTCGCCGGACCTCGGCAACGCCTCTGCACAACTGGCCGCCCGTGATTTCTCCGACCCGTGGATTTCCGCCGCCCTCCTAAGCGCCCCGCCCGCCGTCGTGAACAGCGCGCTCTTCCCCGCGCTCACGCGTGACCTCGCCACTGCGAAAAAAGCTGCAGCGCTCGTCGCGAAGCTCATCGAAATTCGCGCCGCCTCCGCGCCCGCGGCCGACCGTGCCGCGCTCATCGATTTCGTCGCCCAACCCGGCACCAGTCCGCTCTGGTTGCGCGCCCTCGGTGACGGTCTGCTTCGGGCCGGCACCACCATCGCCAAAGCCGACACTGCGCAGAAACTTACCGCCCTCTTCACCCACGCCGCCAAAACCGTCGCCGATTCTGCGTCCCCGACACCCGTCCGCCTCGAAGCCATCAAACTCCTCGATGTCACGACCTACGCTCAATCGCGCGAGCCGCTCATGGCCTGTCTCGCTCCCGGACAACCCGCAGGGATCCAGTCCGCCGCGATTAAGTCCCTCGCGCAACACACCATCCCCGAGGTCACCGCCGCGCTGATCCGCGCGTGGCCCCACTACCCACCCGCCACCAAGGAAACCGCCCTTGCCACTCTCGTCGCCCGCGAAGACCGCGCGACCGCCCTCCTCAACGCCATCAAGGTCGGCACGATTAAGCCCACGGAGTTGCCCGCCACGCAGGTCCAAAGCCTCACGCACCACAAAAGTCCCTCCGTCATCGCGCTCGCGAAGACCGCCCTCGCCTCGGTCATTCCGCCGTCTCGCGCCGAGGTCACGATCACGTTTCAACCTGCCGTCACCGCCGCCGGCGACGCCTCCCGTGGACGTATCCAGTTTCAAACACGCTGCATCGTCTGCCACCAAGCCGGGAGCGTGGCAGGCATCGCGGTCGGCCCCGATCTCATCGCGGTAAAAACACGCGGCCGCGAGGGCCTGCTCACCGCGATCCTCGAACCGCACAAGGAGGTCGCGCCCGACTACATCGCCTACGATGTCACCACGAAAGACGGCAACGCCTACACCGGCATGATTACCCGCGACGACGCGACCGGCCTTTCGCTCAAAATCATGGGTGGTGCCGAAGTCATGCTCGCTCGCGCGAATGTCCGCGGCAGCAGTTCCTCCGGAAAAAGCCTGATGCCCGAAGGCCTCGAAGCCGGTATGTCCGTGCAAGACATGGCCGACCTGCTGACGTTTATCGAAAAATTATAACACCGCCGCTCGTCGCCGTGCCGCCACGCGACCGTGGTCGAAAAGTGCGCCCCGCCACGAACGCGATTTTTCCGACGGCTTGCCGACGTGCGGCAGCCCTCCAAACCTAAAACCGCACCGTCTGCGTTACCTCGCGCTTCGTCCCAATCTCCCTCGCCACCACCGTTGCGGTGCGCGTTCCCGTTTTTCCATCCGCGCCCTCTGGCAACACGTAGAGGTGATACCGATCCGCGAGCCCGTTCCCGTTCGGCCGCTTCCGCTCCACGAGCGTCGGCAGCACGTCTGCACCGTTCACCAGCAACGTCACAAACTCCGCAAGCGGTGTCTGCGGCATGCCCTGCGGCGTATTTTTCCACGCACAGCGCACCCGCAACGCGATTCCCTTCGCCGGCCGCCCCACCTCGAATTCATCCTCGGGTCGCAGCGCCACGAGCGACACTAAGGGCCGGTGCGCTGCGGTGTCCGCATCATCCCACCACCGCCACGCGCGCTCGCGCGCCTCCACGAAATCGCGCACTTCGTCCGAGCCGCTGTGCATCCACGTCTCGCCGCGGCTCATATCATCGTGCCGCACGGTGACGACCCAGTTCCGCTGCAACGCATTCAGCCAGGCTTCCCACGTCGGCTCCGTCGCGAGGAAGAGCGTGCGATAGCCGGTCGTCTGATCGGCAAACCACCACGGCTCGGTGCCGTGTGCATTGTGTAAGCCGATATACGGAATCCGCCCGCGCCACCGCTGCAAAAACAGTTCCGAGTTCATGAAGTCGGGATTGCCGAAATGGAATGTGCTGATCGCCGCAAATCCGCCGCGCTCCACCGAATCGTCGAGGAGCGCCCGCACCAGTTCCTCATTTTCACCAAACTGCCACACCATCCGGCCCTGCCCCCGCTGCAACGGCTCGATCCGCCGCGTGCGAAATTCCGGCCACGATACCGGCGGCGACGCCTCACCCCGCGTATCGAGCGGCGGCCCGAGGTCCGTGTGGGCCGGCGCGATCAAATCGCTCATGTGGCTGTAAGTCCCGAGTCCGGGCACATCGGTGCACGTGCCATATTCTTCGTTCGCCCGGAAAAACTGCACCGGCACTTTCTGCTCCGCCGCCAGCGCCCGCACCCGCGCCAGCCACTCGGGTTTCGCGTTTTTCGCTCGCCACAAATCGATGCGCAACACCGACGCCAGCGCCACCGCCTCGGCCGGACTACCCGTGCCATGTGATTCAATCTGGATCGACCAAACCTTCAGGTTTCCTGTCAGTGCCATCTTCTCCCGTTGCGCGCGCCGGTGCACCGTCGCCACAGTCTTCAGCTCACCCAACGCATCGAGCGCGTAATGCGTAGCCAGCGGGTTACTCAACCAACCCGGCCGGTCGCCAAACCCGCCATCGGCATTCGCCAGCGAGCCCAACCACGCGCGACACGCCGCGCGATTCGCCACTTCGCCCCCGAGCAACGCGAGCGCCTTCAACGCCGCCCGCGTGTAGGCCACGTCGTGCACGCCACCGAAGGCCGGACTCGGCTGATACGTAAACCCACCGCTCGGCAACTGACACGCCCGCAACCACGCAATCGTCTCCGCCTTTTTTTCCTCGGGCATCCCGAGCACGCGCGCCGCCTGCAGGCTCCAGGGCGTGTTCATCACGTGCCCGTCGCCGCCGTCGGCGGTCGGCGTGTTATTAAAATTCCCGTTCGCGCGCCGTCGCGCCACGACGTAGTCCGCAAACGCTGGCTTCTACGGCGCGATTTCCATCCCCAACAAGGCCCGGCACTGCACGAGGCCGAGCTCCGACCGGAAGACCGGATAGCCGTGCTGCTCGTATTGTTTCAAATACGGCAGGGGTGCCGTCCACGTCTTCAGCCGTTCACAAAACTCCGCCGCCGAATCGCCCAGCCACACCGGCGACTGCACCTGTTGAAACTCAAAGATCCGGCGCTCCTGCTCGAATTTCTTGAGTTCCCGCGGATGGTGGGTGCGCACATAGTCCGTTAGCGCGACTCGGTCCGGCGGCATCTGTCCAAGCAACCGATACGCACCGATCACCGCGTAAGTCGGCGTCCGGTGCGAACGCTGCAGATCCACAAAAGCGTAACCCCGTCGGGCCGGGCGTGCGCTGCGAGATAGTTGGTGACCGTTCCGGCCGATTCAGCGGCACGCAAAGGGGGAACCGCCCACGCCGCACTGGCGACTGCGGCCGACTTCAAAAGAGAACGACGAGGAGGGTGTGCATGGTGGCCTCAATAATCCACTGACACCGTTAGCCGAAGCGAGCGCGGTTCACGGGGTAAATACGCCGGGCGCCGCTGAAATCAGCTTTGCTGCACGAGAGGCTCACGAGGTCCGAGTTGAAGATATTACGCCCATTCAGCTGCACGCTCATCGGCAGCTGCCTCCACGGCAGACAAAAACGGTAGCCTACAAACGCGTCCGTCAACAGCGTACCTTCCGCAAAATAATCCTTCCCCGTGCCACCAGCGCTGGCCGCCCGGGTATCGGTCTGGCTGAATACCTTCGACTGGTAACGCACCGCTGCGCTGACAAACATACCTTTCAACCGGTCGCCCAACGGGCTGCTGCCATCAAATTTGGAACGCGTCGTAAGCGTCGCCTTGTGCGGAATGGATCCAAATCCCTGCTCCTGCGCCACCGCGCGCCCGTCAAGTTCATTGGCTTGAATGACCGCAATGTTCGTCTCAACCGTCGCGAGTAAAGCCACGTTGCCGGCGGCCAGCGCGCGCCATTCGGCGAACTTCACCGCGAAGAACGTAAGCCTTCCGCGAAGAAATTCTCCCGGTCGCGTTTCGAGTGCGAGTAATTCGCCCGGATCGTCGAATTCCGCGTCGGGTTCGCAATCAGCTCCAACTCCACGCCCTTGCTTGCCGTGTCGATGATCGCCGCGTTCCGGTTGAATCCCGCCGCATCCGAATGCGCCTGCGTCATCTTGCCAGCAGCCACCAACGCGGCGTTCACCGCGAGCATTTGCGAGCGACCGAGCGCGGCCGCATTGGTGACCGCGCAACTCGGCGAAACCGCTGCGTCGCCGACTTGCTTCGTCTTAAAATACGTTACGCGTGCAAAATACCGGTCATCGCCGAAGAGGTCGATCATCACGCCCAGGTCGCGTCCTTGCCCCTCGGGCGGCTCGGGAATTGCGACCCTCGGCAAAATGCGCCGATCGAACCGCGGCGCCCCGTGGTTCGTCGATTGGTTATAGAAAACCGAAAAACGCTTGTGCAGATGCCACACCCCGCCCGCCGTCAACGTGTCCGCCGTAAAGGTATTCTGGTTGTAGCCCGGCAGCGCGACGACCTCGTTGAGGACGATTTGGCCGGACGTGACGCGCGGATCAGCGGGTCGGTCACGGGGCCCGCGGTCGTGTCGAGATACACAATGTTGTCGCGACGGTAGCCGAGCGTGGTCGTGACGCGGCCGTTCAGCCACGCGCTCTGCGCGGCGAACATCAGACTGTCGATGTCCTTCACGGAGCTAAGCTCGCCAGTGTTGATTTGGCGCGAGCTCACCACGAGTCCGTTGTAGGTGAACGGCGCGAGCGGCGTATAGAGTCCCGTGTGCGCGTAGGAGGAAAAATCATCCTCCTGCACATAGGTCCGGCGATAGAGGAGATTCTGCGCATTCTCCGGCGCGCCGACGTTGGCCAGCGGGCGGTTGAGCGGATCGACGAGAATCTCGCGGCGCGATTGCGTGGGTTTGTGCTGCACCGCGTTCTCACCCATCGCGGCGACGCGGTGGTGGCCGAACCACTTCGCAAGTTTGAGTTCATAGGCGACGGTCACGCGCTTCACCTCGTTTTCTGTTTCGGTGGCGTCACCCAATTGATTCGTCTCTAGGTGAAGCTGACCGGCGCGCGGGTTGGCGATCGTGCCCGTCCCGCTCTGCGCTGGGATCGTAAGATTCGGGTCACCGAGGAAATCCATCGTATTGCCGTTGTAGACAAACGAACGCGCCTTCGCCTTCGTCTCGTTCTTCAAATATATACCTTGCACCGTCAGCGCGTCCGAGAACCGGTGCTCGAGCGCAAACTGGTAATTAGTAAAGTCGCGCGTGAGCTTCGTCTGCGGCCCCGCCCAATTCACGTCGTAGGGAAAGATCGACGGCGCGAGCGAGGTGTCGGCCGTGCCGGGGGCAATGTTCGAGCGCAGCTCGTTGCGCTGATTGCAGCCAAAGCCGTCTTGCGTGAAATACGTGAAACGCTGGTTCGCACCTTGGCTCGAAAATCCGCGCGTCGTGTCGGCCGCCGTGGCGTCGGAAATCGGCCGGCCGGCGGCAATCCAGCGCGAGATCTGATCCGTCGGGTTCCACTTCAATCCGACGCTGCTCTTCGTAATACCGTCTTCGTAATTGGCCGTGAAGGTCGTTCGCTTGAACGGCTTGTAGGTCGGCGAACCACTATAGCGTTTCGCGTCGTTGAACTCATAGCGGCGCCACGCTTTCGCGTCGCTGGAGAGGGCGTTGAGACGCAACGCCAGCGTGTTGGGCACGAGCACTTGGTTCAGATCGGTCGTGTAGCGCTGATAAGCCCAAGAACCAAAGTGCGCGCTCGCGGAGTATTTGTTGCGCGTGACATTCGCCCTCTTGCCCGAGAGCGAAACCGGCCCGCCCGCATCGCCCGATCCGCAGAGAATCGAATTTGGGCCGCTCGCGACCTCGGCGCGCTCAATGTTGTAGAGATCCTGCGGCGCGGAGTTTTCCACGTAGGCAGTCGAAACGCCTCCGGGATTCCGCGAATGCGGAATGGCTCACCGCCGGCGGAGCTGAAATCGCGGGGATTATTGAAGCCCGCGCCCTCGGCATCGCCCGCGTTTAGTTCGGCGTTGGCCGCGTAGGCCAACATTTTGTTCAGATTCGTCGCCGCGATGTCGGAGAGAAACTCGGCGGTAAAAGGTGAGATCGACGCAGCGGTATCCTTCAGGTTCGTGCCCAGTCGGCTACCCGACGTCGTGTTCATCGCCTGGTAGCCGACGTCATCGTCCGAGCGAACCTCAAACGGTGACAACTCAACCGCTTTCTCCTCGGCCGGCTTGAACGACGGCAGGACGGTCTGCGCGGCCAGCGGGAATGATGAAAGCATGACGGCGACGGTCGCCACGCGAGTGAGACCGCGCGATGACCAAGGGAGATAGACGTTGACGGGTAGATGTTGCACAGCGAGGTCCGTCCAGACGGCACAGTGTCCCGGAGGATACCCTGGCCGGTGCAGGTCACGTAATCGCCACCTGGATCGCACGGCCCTATTTCGCCTTCGCTCGTTTTTTCTTCGCCCCAGCTTCGGCCTGGCCACCCTCGACACGCTCCGGCCAGTTTTTCGCCACGAGCACTTTGAGTTCGGCGACGACAGCCGCCTGCGCCGGATTGGCCGCGAGATTTTTCATCTCCTTCGGATCAGCGTCATGGTCGTAAAGTTCCGTGCCCTGCTTGCCACTATCCCACTCCGTGTAACGCCAGCGCGGCGTGCGCACGCTCCGCCCGGGGAAACCACCGCGCTCGACCTGCGTGAAGGCCGGACGATTCCACGCGGCATCGGGTTTTACGAGCAGCGGGCGCAGACTCGCACCCGCGAGATTCGCCGGCGCCTTCAAGCCCGCGAGGTCCGCGAGCGTAGGATAAACATCCACAAACTCCACAATCCGCGGTGACGGCGTGCCGGCTTTGATCCCCGGACCGGCAAAGATCATCGGCACGCGGGCGGCGTCTTCGAACAAATTTTGCTTCATCCAGAGGCCGTGCGTGCCGAGCGAGTAGCCGTGGTCGCTCCAAAAAACGATAATCGTGTTCTCCCGCAGGCCGAGGCGATCCAGCGCGTCGACCACGCGGCCGATCTGCGCATCGACGAAGGAAATCGCCGCGTAATACGCCTGCTTGCTCAGGCGTGCCTGTTCAACGGTCGTGCCAAAATTCGGCCACGGTTTTGTCGCGGATAATGCACCCGCCGGCACCGTCCTCGCGTAGCCCGCCGGAAGCGAAGGGATGTCGATTTTCTCCAAAGGATAGAGGTCAAAATATTTTTTCGGCGCGAC
Source organism: Opitutaceae bacterium (assembly GCA_005799525.1). GTDB lineage: Bacteria > Verrucomicrobiota > Verrucomicrobiia > Opitutales > Opitutaceae > GAS368. The sequence goes on from SYGN01000180.1 coordinate 9,771, forward strand.
GTAGGGCGTGTGCGGTTTGTAGAAACCCACCGCAAGGAAGAAGGGCTCGCCCTGGTGTTTCTCGAGGAGCCGAATCGCTTCGGTCGCGACCTTGCCATCAGTGTGGTCGTCGTCGCGGCCCTTGGCATCGCTCAGAAACGACATCGCCGAGCCGAGCCCGCGCTGCGGCGTGAAGTTCGAGATGTCCGGCTCGAGCGCGGTCTTGTCGACGCCCGCCGGATTGACGACTTCCTGCCACGAAGCAGGGTCGTCGAGGCCGCTCGTGCCGATGTCACCCGGATTGCCGTAATGGTAGATTTTTCCAACCCGCGCGGCGTAATAGCCGTTTTGACGGAAGAGCTGCGGGATCGTGACGACGTCCGGCAATCCTTGGCGAAAGTGATACTGGAGATTGAACACCTTTGTCGTATCGGGCCGCAGTCCGGTCATGATCGACGAGCGACTCGGACTACAGAGCGGAAACTGACAATAGGCGCGGTCGAAGCGGACGCCGCGTGCGGCCAATTTGTCGATGTTCGGCGACTTCACGAGCGGCATGCCGTAGCAGCCGAGGTCGTTGTTCATGTCGTCGACGGCGATGAAAAGAACGTTGGGTTTGGCGACCGCGGCTTGGCTGGACAACGCGAGCAACCCAGCCGCCAGCAGCCGCACCGCTAGACGGCCGAGTTTCGTAATCATCGTCAGAGATCCCCCTGTTTCGCCTGTTTCTTCTTCTTCCCGCCTTCACCGCCCGCGCCCTGATTACCGTAGAACCGCGCCGGAATTTCCGCCGGCACCTTCAACTCCTGCCGCAGTCGCGTGAGTTCTTTTTTTAGTTGGGTAATGGTCGCGGCATACGCGGCATCGCCGTAGACACTCTTCATTTCATTCGGATCTTGCTCGCGGTCGTAGAGTTCCCAGTACGCTTCTCCCATGCCCTCGAAGTGCACGAGTTTGTAGCGGTCGGTGATGACTCCATAGTGGGGACGCACCCGGTGCGGCGCGGGATACTCGAAATACTGATAATAGAAAGCCGTGCGCCAATCGGTCGGCTGCTCCCCGCGCAACAGTGGCTGAAAGCTACGGCCCTGCATGTCGGCCGGCACCGGAACGCCGGCCACGTCGAGAAAAGTCTCGCCGAAATCGAGGTTCGAGACGAGCGCCCTGGTGGCGGTACCGGGCTTCGTCACCCCGGGCCAGCGCACCAGCAAGGGCGTGCGCACGGATTCCTCGAAGATCCAGCGCTTGTCGAACCAACCGTGCTCGCCCAGGTAAAAACCTTGGTCGCTCGCGTAGACGACGACCGTGTTTTCGGCGAGGCCCTCTTTGTCCAGATAGTCCAGCACGCGGCCGACATTTTCATCAACAGCTTTTACCGTCGCGAGGTAGTCGTGCATATAGCGCTGGTAGCGCCAGCTCACGAGCGCTTTGCCCGAGAGATTGGCCGCGCGGAACGTGGCGTTGCGGGGCTCGTAGTAATCATCCCACGCCTTTTGTTGTGCGGGCGAAATTCCCGCCGGCAGCGCCAGCTTCGCGTCGCGGTCGGTAAAGGTCTTCGCGATCGTCATGTCTTGATCGCGCACGGCGATGCCGCGACCGGAGTAATCATCGAACAAAGTCGCGGGCTCAGCGTAAACGCGGTCTTTATCGAAGCCGAGGTGGCGCAGCGGCGGGGCCCATTCGCGGTGCGGAGCCTTGTGCTGGCACATGAGCATAAAGGGTTTCGTTTTGTCGCGATTCTTCAACCATTCGAGCGACACGTCACCGATGATATCCGTCACGTAGCCGGGCATCGCCACCCGTTCGCCCATTTTGATCATCGGCGGATTATAGTAAACGCCCTGGCCCGGGAGAATCTGCCAGAAATCAAAGCCGGTCGGATCGGAGCCGAGGTGCCATTTGCCAATGATGGCCGTCTGGTAGCCGGCCTTTTGCAGGAGCTTGGGGAAGGTCTGCTGCGCGCCGTCGAACGTGGAATTCGAGTTATTGGGAAAGCCGTTGAGGTGACTGTATTTTCCCGTGAGAATCGTCGCACGCGCCGGACCACAAATCGAATTCGTCACGAGGCACCGGTCGAAGCGCACCCCCTGCTTCGCGATGCGATCAATGTTCGGCGTGTCGAGCAGTTTGCGCGCATCACCGTAGGCGCTGATCGCCTGATAGGCGTGATCGTCAGAGAAAATAAAGACGATGTTCGGCGTCTTTGGCGTGCTGGCAGCGCGTGCAATCGCGGCAATAGCAAGGAAGCAAAGCAGGAGTGATTTCATGGAGATAAGCTCGGAGTCTGCCGAATCGCGCACGGGCCCGTCGAGCTTCCAATCGCACCCCCAGCATCGCGGGATCGGTCGGGCGCAGCTGCCGATGATCCGACGGGCCGCAACCCATGCTCCGCTGACCGCGTCATGAATCGGATTTTTGTTTGCCCTCCCTCGTCGCACCGCGTTTCACCTTTTTCGCAACAGGGGCCACTCCGCTCGGCGGATCTGGCTCGGTTGCACTCGCCTCACGCAACCCATGTCACTCATCCCTTTTTCCAGCCAACTGATCGCCGATGTCGGAATCTCCCTCGGTGACGAAGGCAAGGGCCGCCTCATCCCCGAAGTTGCCGACGAACTCCGTGGCACCCGCGCTGCCGTCTCGGTCGTCCTCAAGGTCAACGGCGGTGCCAACTCCGGGCACACCGCAGGTGGCATCAAGCTCAACCTCCTCCCAGCCGGTGTCGTCGTCCGCGACGCCGCGCACCTCTGCATCGGGGCCGGCGTGGTCGCAGATCCCCGCAAGATCTGGTGGGAAACGAAACCCCTCGAACTCAAGGGCCACGCGATCCTCTCCCGCCTCCTGATCGACGAGCGCACGATGGTCTCCGATTTCACCCACCGACTCCTCGACCTTGCCACCGAAGATTACCGCGTCAAGGTCCTCGGCGAAGAGCCGCGTGGCTCCACCGGCCGCGGCATCACCCCCGCCTACCTCGACGAAGTCGGCCAACAACAAATCACGTTTTCCGATTTTCTCGCGGGCCCGAATTTCTTCGCCCGCAAACTCGCCCAACGCGCCGACCGCGCCCTGCGCACCCTCCAACACGTCTACCGCGTCAGTCCGGAAACCTTCGCCGGCTTCTTCGACCAACTCTCCGTCGCCGAAAAACGCGCGAATACCGAGGCCATCGAACTCGGGGTGTTCACCGCTGACGAATTCGACTTCGCCAAATTTCGCGGCACTGCGCCCTTCACGCTTAACCTCGACGCGCTGACCGCGACCTACTGGGCCGCCGGCACTGCCCTCGCCAAAAATATCGGGGAAGTCCGTGAGTTGATTCTCCGCGAATTCCAAGCCGGCCACACCATCATTGGCGAATTCGGTCAAGCCTACTGGCTCGACAAACGCCACGGCTACTCACCCAACGTCACGGCCTCGCACACCTACACGCCTGAGTTCTTCGAGAGCGCCGGCATCCCCGTGCAGCGCATCCACACGTTCGGCGTTGCCAAGGCCTATGACACCAAGGTCGGTACGCACACATTCCTGACGCAGATAGACGACGCCCACCCGCTCGCCATAAAGCTCAAGCAGATCGAATTCGGCACCAGCACAGGTCGCCAACGGATGGTCGGCTGGTTTGACGCTGTCGAAAAAGGCGACGCCCTGCGCTACGGCGGGTTCCAAGACGTGATGATCAACAAGTCCGACGCCCTCACGCACCACGGCGAATGGCACGGCGACCTCCTCATCTGCACGTCCTATCAAGATGCCGCTGGCAAGATTTACCACCACGTCCCCCGCAACGAAGCCGTTCGCAAGACCCTCAGGCCTGTTTACACGCAACATCCCGGCTGGACGGAAGACATCTCCCTCGTCCGCCACTTTGCCGATCTCCCGCAGAACGCTCAACGCTACGTCGCCGCGATGATGAAGGCCACGTTTGACGTTGCCTACGAGGGCACGACGTGGCCATCCGCCGAAAAGCTCCCGAACCTTCGCTACCTCGGCGTCGGCCCGGAGCCGTCACAGATTATCAAGGACGTCCCCGCGACCGCCGATTTGGTAAAACTCGCGTAAGCGCTCAGCGACCGCGCCAATTTTTTTCAGTGCCTCCACGTTCGCAACGAGTTCAGGCGCTTCCTGCAAGTCCGCGAGCGGCTACAAATTTTTGTAGATGTAACGCCTATCGAGATTGCCGCGCGGTCGGATGAGAACGCCCTCCGCTAACGCCATGCCGCCAGCTCAGCCGCCGACAATATCCGTCCACTTCGTTCCCCGCGTCGAGCAGGTCAGCTATGACGAAGCTTAGCGAACCATGTTTGCTGCTCAATCAGGCCGGTTTCCTCCGCAACCTCGAGGCCCAGCCGTTGAAACATTTCTGTCGTCAACAATACCGCCCAGATGCCACTGGCGTCGCTGTTGCGGATTTCGTTGTGCCGCATCGCGTCGATCGCTGGGCCGCGAGTTGCCAGGCGTGCACGCGCTCTTGCGCCCACCAATTCTCGCCGTGGCCCTTACCTTCAAAGCGCGTACCATTTCAAACTTTCCAAGCGCCATCCGTCTAGAAATCCTGCAATCGCCCCTCGCCGGCAGCGCTGCCCGGCCCGATCCGCGCCAGCACTTCGCCCAGCAAGTAGATGGACCCCGTCACCACGACGACATCATCGACTCCACCCGCAGCACAGCGCCCCTCGTCGGGAAACAAACCCGCCACGGTCCCACGCACAATCCGTCCGCCGCGCGCGCGAAAATCCGCCGGCACGAGCGCCGCGAGCTCTTCGTAGCTGCACGCTCGCGCTTGGTTAGGCACGACAAAATAAACCTCCTTCGCGTGCCGGCAGATCGTCTCAATCAGCGGTCGTGCGCGCGCCACGCCTAGCACGCCCGTGATCACCACTGGCGCGCGCCCGGTTTCGGCCACCAAGCCCGTCAAATTCGCCTCGAGCACCCGCGCCCCCTCGGGATTGTGCGACGCGTCGAGCATGGTAATCCGGCCGCCGATTCGCACGCGCTGCCAGCGCCCCGGCCAGTCCACATGCGCCAATCCCTGCGTAATCGCCTGGTCTGAAATCCGCCATTTTTCGGGCAACGCCCGCGCCACCAAGGTCGCCGTCGCCGCGTTCCACCGCTGATAATCACCCTCGAGATTGGTCTGCGGATATCGCTCCAGTTCGTCCCCATATTCTGCCGTGACCGACGTCACTCGCGCCCCGCGCTCGGCCGCGATGCCGCGAATCACCTCTTCCGCCACCGCCGGCATCCGTCCGATCACCACGGGGCGACCAGCCTTGATGATCCCCGCTTTCTCCGCGGCGATTTGTGCCAGAGTGGTGCCCAGAAACTCACAGTGATCGAGTCCGATCGAAGTGATGACGCTCACCTCCGGTGTCACGACATTCGTCGCATCGAGTCGCCCGCCGAGGCCAACTTCGATCACGCTCATTTCGCACTGCTTGCGCGCAAACTGCAAAAATGCCATCGCCGTCATGAACTCAAAGAAACTCGGGTGATCGCCCGGATTCTCCGCAGCGACCCGCTCCGCCGCCGGTCGCAGCTCCCGCGCGTAGGCCAAGATTTCCGCCTCCGTCAACGCCCGACGTTCGACCTGCACCCGTTCGCCCAATTTCACCAGATGCGGAGACGTGTAGAGTCCCGTCCGCCATCCCGCCGCATGCAAGATCGCATCGAGCATCGCCGCCACCGAACCCTTGCCGTTGGTGCCGGCCACATGGATACACGGCACCGTACGCTCGGGATGTCCGAGCTCCGCCACGAGCAGGGCCATGCGGTCGATCCCGAAGCGCACTCCGTGGGCCTTCAGACCAAAGAGATAGTCCGTCACCGCCGCATAATCGGTCGGTTCTCCGGTTGTCATCGTGGACGCGATTGCCGCCGCCGCGCTCAGTTTCGCCCCGCCGCCCGCGCGATGGCCCGCTTGCCCACATACAACGCCAACAGCAAATCGCGCAGGCGATCCCGCATGTCCAGTCGGCTCACGATTTGGTCGACCAAGCCATGCTTCAGCAAAAACTCCGCCGTCTGAAAACCCGCCGGCAGCGTCTGCTTCGTCGTGTCCTTGATCACCCGCGCTCCGGCAAATCCAATCAAAGCTCCAGGCTCGGCCAAAATAACATCGCCCAACGTCGCGAAACTCGCCGTCACCCCACCCATCGTCGGATGCGTCAGCACGGAAATGAAAGGCAATTTCGCCGCCGCCAGCCGCCCGAGCGCCGCGCTGGTCTTGGCCATTTGCATGAGCGAATAAATCCCTTCCTGCATTCGCGCGCCGCCTGATGCGCTAAAAATAATGCAGGGGATTTTCTGCTTCAACGCGACTTCGATGGCGCGCGTGATTTTTTCCCCGGCGGCCGCACCCATCGCACCGCCACAAAAGCGGAAATCCATCACCGCGACCGACACCCCAATCGCGTAAATCTTCCCCGTGCCACACACCACTGCCTCCGGCAGGCCACTGTCTTTCTCGTAACGCTTCAGGCGATCCGGATACGGCTGCGAATCGATGAACTTCAGCGGATCGCTGGACTTCACCGCCGCATCTACTTCGACAAACGTGCCGTCATCAAAAAGCTTCGCGATCCGCGCGCGGGCACTGATGGGAAAATGATGACCGCTCTTCGGGACCACCATCTGGTTGTCCTCAATCTCCTTGTTGAAAATACTCTCCCCGCTCGCGGGATCTTTCGTGTAAACCCCCTTCGGGATGTCTTTCTTGCGGATCTTGCGGACGGTATAGGTCGGTTTGTCGAAATGCATGGGAGAGATTTTCAGCCGTGGCCGAAGGTGATCACGTCGAGGTTGAGACCGCCCGCGCGACGGAGCGCCCGCGCACAGCTGTTAAGCGTGGACCCTGTCGTGAAAACGTCGTCAACGAGAACATAATGAACATCGGGATTAATGGTGGTGCCGCGAACCAGAGCAAAGGCATTTTTCAGGTTCGCCATTCGGGTGCGGCGGTCGAAGGCGGTCTGCGTCGCCGTGTCCTCGGCCCGGCGCAACGCCTGTTCAACGCGCGCCCCGCCGCCCGCCACCCGTGCGAGAATTTCCGCGAGCAACGCCGCCTGATTGTAGCCGCGTTCGCGCAACTTTCGTGCGTGCAGGGGCACCGGCACGACGACCGCTCCCCGCGCCAGTTCGCGCACATGGGTCGCGCGGCGAAAAATCTCCTCCATATCCGCCAACACGTGCAGACCGCGGTGATATTTGAGCTCAAGCACCAAGGCCCGCGCCGGTCCCTTGAACAGCACCGCGGTCCGCCCCTCTCGAAACGCCGGATGCAGCCCTTCGCAATTCGGGCAACCCCGATCCCCCTCAACCTCGCCGTAAAACGGCGACCCACACGTCGTGCAATGCGGCGGCTGCACAAAATCGAGTTGCCCCACACACTTTATACACAGGTGCCGAAACCCGCGTGGGCCCGCGACCCCCACCGCGGACTCATCCCTCGCCCCCACCCGCTCTTGCTCGACGAGCCCGCGACAATGCACACACGTGGGCGGAAACACGACATCACTGACCCCGCGCACCAGTTGACTGAGCGTCGGGTTCATGAATAAAAAACCCGGTCGAGAAACAGTCCCTGCGGCGGCGCCGTTTTCACCAGCGCCGTACGTTCCTTGGCCTCCAAAATTTCCCGCACACGCGCGGGGGTGAGCCGACCTTCGCCCACCGCCAGCAGCGCACCCACCAAACTCCGCACCATTTTATAGAGAAATCCTTCCGCTTCGGCGGTGATCTGCAGCCGCCGCCCGCGCCGCGTAATTTCGAGTCGGCTCACAGTGCGCACGGTATTTTCCCGCTCGGTACCGTTGAGCGCGGTAAACGCTCGAAAATCGTGCTGCCCGCGCAATACCGCCGCTGCTGCTGCCATCCCCGCGAAGTCGAGTGGCCGGAACATCTCCACGCAAAACGGCTTGGTAAATGGGTCGGCTTCCCCGAGCCGCACGTGGTACACGTAGCGTTTGCGAGTGGCCTGAACCCGGGAGTGGAAATCCGCCGCCACCACGCGCGCGCTGCGGATCTGGATAGTGCCCGGCAATCTGCAACGCAGCGCCTTGCGGAGCCGGTCCGCGCCATGGGGCCAGGCCGCATCAAAATGAAATACTTGCCCACGGGCATGCACGCCGGCATCCGTTCGCCCGCTCCCGTAAATCCGCACGACTGACTCCAAAATCTCCGCCAGCTGGGCCTCGATCACATCCTGCACGGCGCGCCCTCCGGCCTGGCTCTGCCAGCCCGTGAAACGCGTGCCGTCATAGGCACAGACACATTTCCAGCGGCGAATTTCGACTGACTTTAGGTCGGACATTACCGGAAGGTTGCGCCGCTCAGGTGCCGCTGTCCAAAGTGTTTTCGTTCTATGCCACTCACGCGCTACCACCATCTAATTTGGGATTGGAACGGCACGCTCCTCGACGATCTCGATCTCTGTATCGACGTGATGAATGCGCTCCTCGACCGCCGCCAACTCCCGCGGCTTCACCGTGCGCGCTATCATGCGCTCTTCGATTTTCCGGTGCGCACCTACTACGAGCGTCTCGGTTTCGATCCCGTGGAAGACAGCTTCGCGCGCCTGAGCGTCGAATTCATTTCCGGCTACGATGCGCGGCGCCTCGAAAGCTCCTTGCATCCGGCGGCCCGCCGGGTCCTCGCCGCTGCTTCGGCCGCCGGGCTTCGCCAGTCGATCCTCTCCGCTTACCGACAGGAAACGCTGCACGAAATCGTCCAACATTTTGGCCTTGCCGCACACTTCGCCCACATCGCCGGACTCGCTAATATCCACGCCCACAGCAAACTCGCCCTCGGCCACGAACTCGTCCGACGCCTCGCGATCGCTCCCTCCCGAATTCTCCTCGTGGGGGACACGCTGCACGACCTCGAAGTCGCCCGCGAACTGGGGGTTGACTGCGCCCTCATCGCCGCCGGGCACCACCCCTTCGAGCGACTGCACGCCAGTGGCGCGCCCGTCTTCGCCGACCTCGCCGCGTTCGCCGCAGCTTATGGGCTTTAGGCCCGATCCCCCTCGGGTGGCGGGAAAATCTGATTCAGGTAGTCCTGCAAAATTAACGTCGCCGCCCGCGAATCGATGATACCACTCGCGCGCACGTCGCGGCGCTTGTGCTTCGCGATGCTCGCTTCCGCCTCGTAGCTCGTGAGCCGCTCATCGACCAGATGAACCGGCTTCCCCAGCTCTGCGCTGAGCTGTGCCGCAAACCCCTCCGCCTCCTTCGCCTTCGGTCCCTCACTATCGTCCATATTGAGGGGGTGTCCGATCACGATCTCGTCCGCTCGCCGATCGCCGATCACCTTGAGCAGCGCCACCCGACGCTCCGCCGCATCCGCCGAAGTCAATGCCGGCAATGGCGTCGCCACGCCCAACTCATCGCCAAACGCGAGTCCGATGCGGCGAGTGCCCAGATCAATGCCAATATAACGCATCCCATGATTTCCACCGCGGTGCGCTTCCGGCGCAAATTCATTTGCGACGACCACGCTTCACGCTCTCTTTCCCGACGATGCCAACTGCGTTGCCCCATTTCTCGCCCGCCGAACTTGCGCGCTACAGCCGGCATATCCTCCTCGGCGAAATCGGCGTCGATGGTCAGCGTAAACTCGCCGTCGCCCGCGTGCTCGTCATTGGTGCCGGCGGACTCGGCAGTCCCGCCGCCCTCTACCTCGCGGCCGCCGGAGTCGGGACGCTCGGCATCGCCGACTTTGATCGGGTCGCCGATCACAACCTCCAACGCCAGCTCCTCCACGACACCGCTTCGATCGGCGAAACCAAAGTCACCTCCGCCGCGCGGCGACTGCGCGCGACGAATCCCTTCATCCAGATCGTCGAACACAGCGACGGCGTGACCGTCGGCAACGCCCTCGCCCTGTTCGCCGACTACGATGTGATCCTCGACGGCACAGATAATTTCTCCTCC
>SYGN01000023.1 GCA_005799525.1 Opitutaceae bacterium
GATGGAAGGTCCGACGCCGGTCTCCGCCCTCATCCACGCTGCCACGATGGTCGCCGCGGGCGTATTCCTCATGGCGCGCGTTTATCCGCTGCTCACGCCGGACGCGCTGCAGGTGATCGCCATCATCGGAGCCATCACCGCCCTCCTCGGAGCGACCATTGCGGTCGCCCAATACGATCTCAAACGCATCCTTGCTTTCTCCACCGTCTCCCAACTCGGCTACATGATGCTCGCGATCGGCGTGGGTGCGCCGAGCGCCGCGATCTTCCACCTGCTCACTCACGCGTTTTTCAAAGCGCTGCTCTTCCTCGGTGCCGGTTCCGTCATCCACGCCGCGCACCACGAGCAGGACATCCGTCAACTCGGCGCACTTTCGGTGAAGATGAAGCTCACCTTCGCTACGTTCGCCATCGGCACGATGGCCCTCGTCGGCGTGCCGCTGTTCTTCTCCGGTTTCTGGAGCAAGGAAGCTATCCTCCACGCCGCGCACGCCACTGCCGGTTCCCACTTCCCATTTTACGCCGCACTGGTGGGTGTCGTTCTCACCGCCTTCTACAACACCCGCTTGATGGCAGAAACGTTCTTCGGCCACGGGCGCAGCCACGCCGCCGAACACGCGCACGAAAACTCCGCCGTGATGACCACCCCGCTCGTCATTCTCGCCTTTTTCGCCATCGCCCTCGGTTTCCTCGGCACGCCCGTCTACCCGTGGCTCCAAGCCCGCCTCAGCGGTGAAACCGCCGTTCATGGTCACTCGCTCCTCGATGGCGTCGGCCTCCTCGTACTCTCCAGTGGCCTCGTCGCCCTCGGCATCGGCGCGGGTTTTGCCCTCTATGGTCGCACACTCCGCCTCCGCACCAAAGCCACCGCGCCCGACCCGCTCGCCATCGCCGCCCCGCGCACCCGCGCGTTCCTCGGCGACCGTCTGAAATTCGACGAACTCTACGCCGCCACCTTCGGCGTCGTGAGCACGTTTCTCGCCACGGCCTCCGACTGGTTCGACCGCTTCGTGTGGGGCGGCATCGTGCACTTCCTCGCTCTCCTCGGTGAATTCTCCGGCACGGTCAACCGCGAGGCCGACGAACAGGGCCTCAATGCCGGCTTCGACGCCACGAGCGAAAAACTCCGCGCCACCGGCCAAGCCTACTCCCGCGCCCAAACCGGCGACGCCCACGGCTACCTCCGTTTCCTCGCCGTCGGCTTCGTCGTCCTCGCGCTCGTCGCGATTTTGGGAGGTGGCGCATGAACACCATCCCGCTCCTCTCCCTCGTTGTATTCACGCCTTGGATCGGCGCCGCCGTCCTCGCCCTCCTTCGTGGCACCAGCCCCGCCACCACGCGCGCCCTCACGCTCGCCTTCTCGCTCTCCACGCTCGCGCTCTCCGGCCTCCTCCTTACCCAGTTTGATCCCAATTCCCTCTCTCCCCAATTCGTCGAGCGCCACACGTGGATCTCCGCCCTCAACGTCCACTATCACCTCGGCCTCGACGGCCTGAGCCTGCTCCTCGTCCTCCTCACGGGCATTTTGACGCCCGTCGCTCTTCTCGCCTCCTGGTCTTTCCTCTCCCCTTCTCCCCCTCTCTCCGTCTCTCCCTCTTCGGGTCCGCGCCTCTTCGGCTCCCTCTTCTTGCTCCTCCAGGGTGCCGCTCTCGGTGTCTTCCTCGCCCTCGATTTTTTCCACTGGTTCCTCTTCTGGGAACTCAGCCTCGTCCCCGCATTTTTCCTGATCAAGCTCTGGGGCGGTCCCGGTGCGCCGCGCGCCGCGTATCAATTCGTTGTCTACACGATCGGTGGCAGCGCGTTTATGCTCGTCGGTTTCGCCGCCCTCTTTGTCGCCGTCGGCACGCTCGATTTCACCCAACTCGCCCAACTCGGCCGCGACGGCACGCTCGCCGCGAAACTCCCCGGCGGCGCCCATGAGGTCGTCTTCCTCGGCGTTCTTCTCGGCCTCGCCGTCAAGGTCCCGCTGTGGCCCTTCCATACGTGGCTCCCCGCGACCTACGCCGAAGCCCCGACCGGTGCTTCGATGTTCCTTACCGGTGTCATGTCGAAGATGGGCGTCTACGGTTTTGTGCGGATTCTCTGGCCGGTCTTTCCCGTCCCGTTGCACAACGCGGCGCCGTGGCTCATTGCCCTCGCCCTCGGCGGCGTGGTCTTCGGGGCCTTCGCCGCAATGAAACAAACCGACCTCAAGCGCATGGTCGCCTACTCGTCCATCAACCACCTCAGCTACTGCCTCCTCGCGCTGTTCGCCGTCTCTTACGCTACGGGCCGCAACGTCGCCACTGGTCCCGCCGCGTCCGCCGCGCTCAGCGGCACGCTCCTCCAAATGTTCAATCACGGCCTCTCCGCCGCCGCCCTCTTTGCCTGCGTCGGCGTTTTGCAAACGCGCAAAGCCCACGCGCTTTCCCGCCCGAGTGGCACGGGCGTCCCGCCCGTGAGCCTGCACGATTTCGGCGGCGTGCGCACCGCCGCGCCGATCTTCGCTGGGCTGTGCGGCCTCTCCCTGTTCTCCTCGCTCGGTCTTCCCGGCCTCAACGGCTTCGTCGGTGAGTTCCTCATTTTCCGCGGCGTCTTCGGCCTGCATCCCGCCGCCGCGGCCATCGCCACACTCGGCCTCCTCGCCACCGCCCTCTTCCTCCTGACTTTCTGGCAACGCGTCTTCCACGGCCCGCGCGCCGGCGTCACCGCCACCGCCTTCTCTGACCTCAACTCCATCGAACTTGCGACTCTCCTTCCGCTCGTCGCGCTGATGGCCGTGTTCGGTCTTTTCCCCGGCCTGCTCACCGGCCTCTTCAATCCGCTCATCACCTCGTGGGCCGACCACCTCACGCTGCCATGAACGCCCTCCCGTTCACGATCTACGTCTCCTTCGCCGGCGCCCTCCTCGCGCTCGCGGCAGGCACACGCTCACACTCTGCCGCCCGCTGGATCGCTCTGGTCACCGCGCTCACGTCCTTCGCGCTTACGTTGCTCGTCGCGTCCTCGTTTGTTCCGTCGCCTGGACTCCAAACGATCATCGACCTCCCGTGGATCGCCGAACTCGGCATTCGCTACCACCTCGCGGCCGACGGTATCAGCCTCACGCTCCTCGTGCTCACCGGTCTCGCCGCCACCGTCGGCGTCCTTTTCTCGTGGAACATCGAGCACCGCGTCGGTGAATTTTTCGCGCTTTACCTCATCCTCATCAGCGGCGTCTTCGGCGTGTTTCTTAGCGCTGACGCGTTCACGATGTTCGTCTTCTACGAGATCGCCATTGTCCCGAAATATTTCCTGATCGCTAACTGGGGCTCGCCCGCGACGCGCGAACACGCCGCGATGAAGCTCGTCCTTTATTCGTTCGCCGGCAGCGCCCTCGTCCTCGCCGGTCTCCTCTGGGCCAACGCCGTCGCCATCGCCCACGGATCCGTTTCCAGCTTCTCCCTGAACGACCTCGCCGCCGCCGCCACGCACTTCTCGCGCGGCGAACAGATCGGCCTCTTCGCCCTCGTCTTCACCGGCTTCGCCGTCCTCGCGGGTATGTTTCCTTTCCATACGTGGGCGCCCACCGGTCACGTCGCCGCGCCCACCGCCGCCTCGATGCTCCTCGCCGGTGTCGTCATGAAACTCGGCGCCTACGGTTGCCTCCGTGTCGCCATGCCGCTCTTCCCCGTCGGTCTCGCCTTTTGGCAACCGACCATCGCCGCCCTCGCCATCATCGGCATTTTCTACGCTGGCTTCATCGCCCTCGTGCAGGAGGATTTTAAATTCGTCATCGGCTACTCGAGCGTGAGCCACATGGGCTTCGTGCTCCTCGGTCTCGCCGCCGCCAATTCTACGGCCGTCGCCGGAGCCGTGCTCCAAATGTTTTCGCATGGCGTGATTGCCGGTCTGCTCTTCGCCGTCGTTGGCCGCATGGTTTACGAGCGCACCCATACCCGCCAACTCGCTGATCTCCGCCAGCTCCCACTCCATCGCTTGCTGCCGTTTGCCGCCCTCACCTTCGTGCTCGCTGGTCTCGCTTCGATGGGTATGCCCGGCTTCAGCGGCTTCCCCGCTGAACTCACCATTCTGATTGGCGTTTGGAAAACTTCCCCGGCGTGGGCCTTCTTCGCCGGTGGCGGCATTCTCGTCGCCGCCGCCTTCACCCTCCGCGCCATCCAAGTCTCTTTCTTCGGCTCGACCCAACTCTCCCCGGTAGCGGCGAGCGCCAGCGAGCCGACCCACGCTGGCTCCCCTCTCCACTACGAACCCATCACCCTCGCCGAAAAAGTCGGCACTGCCCTCCTCCTCGCCGCGACCGTCTACATCGGTCTCAAGCCTGACGTGCTCCTCGACTGGATCACACCCGCGCTCCAATCGCCGCTCATGCAAGGCGCGCTGAAAGGAGGTTCGCTGTGAACTACACCGGACTCCTTCGCGCCATGGTGCCCGAAGCGGCGCTCGTCATCGGCGCGCTGTTCGTGCTCGCCCTCGATATCGCGTATGGCCGCCGCCGCACCCTCGAGAGTCGCCTCTACATCGCGGTCATCACCGGCACCGTCGCCGTCGTCGCCGCGATGTATGGCGCGTTCTCCAGCGGTCTCGCTGACTCCGTTTTCGGCGGCGCGCTCATCCTCGATGAACTCACCATGGCCACCCGCCTCGGCGTCCTCGTGCTCGCTTGGATTACGCTGACCCTCGCCGGCAGCACCGCGCGCCTCCGCCACCCGGCCGAATTTGTCGCCATCGTTCTTTTCGCCACCGCTGGCTTCACCTTGATGGCCGCCGCGCACCAACTGCTTGTCGCCTTCGTAGCCCTCGAACTTGCCAGTCTCTCCCTCTACATCCTCGCGGGCTTCGACAAATCAAAACCCGAGTCTGCCGAAGCCGCGTTGAAATATTTTCTCTTCGGCGGCATGTCGGCGGCGTTTCTCCTCTTTGGTTTCAGCCTGATCTACGGCCTCACCGGCTCCATCGAGCTCCACGAAATTTCCGCCCATCTCGCGGGTCATCCGCCGACCCCACTCCTCTCCGTCGCCCTCGTCATGGTCCTCGTCGCCTTCGGCTTCAAAGCCGCCGCCGCCCCCTTCCACCTCTGGGCACCCGACGTCTATGAAGGCGCACCGGTCTCGTCTTCCGCTCTCATCGCCTCGGCCTCAAAACTTGCCGGCCTCACGCTCTTCGTCCGTCTCCTGTGGCCCGGCTTCGGACCCGGCGCCGGCAACGTCTCGACCGCCGCCGGTGCACCCGGCTGGCTGGCCATCGTCGCGTGCCTTTCCGCCGCCTCGCTCCTGCTCGGAAATTTTGCCGCCCTCGCACAGCCTAATCTGCGCCGCCTGCTCGCCTACTCCGCTATCGCCCACGCCGGGGTTATGCTCCTCGGCGTGATCGCCGCCGGCGACGCCGGCAACGGTCCACTTTTCTATTACGTCTTCACTTACGGCATCGCGACCATCGGCGCGTTCGGCGTCATCGCCGTCATTGAACGCACGTCGCCTTGCCAGCGGATCACCGATCTCGCCGGGTTGTATCGCCGCTCGCCGCTCCTCACCGGCTGCCTCGCGATTTACATCCTCTCGCTCGCCGGCATCCCGCCGCTCGCGGGATTCTTCGGAAAATTCACCGTCTTCGCCGCTGCCCTCAATCTCGGCGGTCTCGCGGGCCCCGCTGGTTGGCTCGCGATCCTTGCCATTTTCCTGAGCGCTGTGGCCCTCTACTATTACCTCATCGTTTTGAAACAAGCCCTCGTCTGCCCCGCGCCCGTCGCACCGTCCGCTGCTCCGTCCTCCTCCGTCCCGGATCGAATTCCCGTGCCGCCCGATGCTGCCATCGTCCTCGTCTTCGCTGCGCTGCTCCTCCTCCTGCTGGGCCTCTTCCCGTCCGTGCTGCTGCGAATTTTCTGACGTTTCCAGCCCCTCCAGGACATCTTCCTAAAAAACGTCAAATTTGCCCTGCGCGGCCTTTCCCATCGATTCGTTGCCGGTCCGTCACACGGTCTGGCCTCATGCACCTCCTCGCGGTTGCCACCACCACAGCGGATCGGCTCCGGGAAATCCCCGGGGATTTCTGGCTGAAACTTGCCTTCGGAATAATCGCGCTCGCCGTCTTGATCGTCTTCCTCCGCAAAATCGCCGGCGTCAACAAGGTCGTGCTCACTCCCGCTCCGGCGCATGATCGTGCCGCGCACACTCCTTCCTGCATTCCGGGCAAACCACCGCCGCTCTTTCGTCCCACGCCACCTCAAGTTCGACTCGCCCGCGCAACAGATCCAACTGGGCCGCGTGCACCTGCCATGGCCCCTCAAGGCCCAGCAGCCTCCCATAATGCGCGACCACCGTCTCGTCCTTGTTTGGTTTCATCCCTCCAGCCTGCCTGCTCTCCCCGAGTCTTTGCCACTAAGAAACCGGGGGAACCCACACCCTGGCTTCGGTGGACCGGGAGGTGATCAAGTGTTTGAACGGATTCTCGTCGCCCCCGCGCCCGTTCCGTGGGGGAGCGGGCCGGAGAAGGGGGACAGTAATTCCTATGCGAACGCCGCAAGTTGCGGCGCAAGTACGTCCCCGCCCGCGCCGGCGGCAGATGTGGCGGCAGAAGAAGACGGATTCGCGCCGGCGTGGCCGACCCGGCTACGAGGTAGATGGCAGGGGAATGGCCGAAAATGGAGATTCCCCTGTCAACGGTCCCGGCCAAGACAGATTCGGGTTGCGCTCCCTCTCCCATCGTCGGCGCAAACTCCGTGCGCGGCGAGGTCTTCACGTTGCAGGAAGCGCCGGACGTTGCGCCGCCGGATCACTATCGTTTGCTGGAGGACACGGAGGATCCTGCGTGGTGGCACGCGAGTTTCGCCTCTGCGGCCTCAGGTATGGCCTCCGTGCGCTCTGTGACCAGTATTGAAAGCGCCCCATTCGGTTGCGGCTGCGTCGCGCGGGAGCCGCCGGTCAAAAATCGGCCTTCGCGGCGTGCAATCCGGCCCCGTCGCCAAGCGTACGCTGATCGAACGCGCCACAATTGGTAATCGCGGGTCACGCGAAGAACCCGGTCAGGGCTCAGTAACTGCGGAGGTCAAGGCCGGGCACGCGACCAAAGTGCTTCTTGTTATTCGACACAACGGACAGGCCGAAATTGAGCGCGGTGGCGGCGATCCAGAGGTCGTTGTCGCCGATGTGCAGTCCGGCGGGGCCGAGCATACGGGCGAGACGGCTGGCCTGCCAGGCGACGGACTCGTCCACCTCCAGCACGGCAAAGCGGCCGAGGTCGCGGTCAACCTCGACGCGATGCTCGCGGCCGGTGGCAAACTCCATCCAGCAGACGCGCGAGGTGTACAGCACAGGGCCATGCTCCGCGAGAAAGGCCGTGGCACGGTCATGCCAGGGCGAACCGGGCTTGCGCGTGAGGTGAATAAGGAACTCGGTGTCGAAGAGCATCAGGGACGCAGGGCCCGCGAGCTGGCGCGGCGGGCATACGCGGCCTCGACCTGCGCGACATCGAGGCCCGGGGCAAAGCAGCCGGAGCGCACATCGTCGAGGAGCTGGGCGGCGGTGCCACGCGGTGGGGGCAGCGGACGATGTCCGACCGCACGGATGATGACGCACTCGGCGCGCTCCTCGATGTCCACGGTGGCACCGGGGTCGAGACGGAGCCGGCGACGCATGGCGACCGGCAGGACGATCTGGCCCTTGGGCGAGAGGGTGGCGAGCATGATTGGGGCGAGGGTGGGCCATGGCCATGGCGCGTCAAGTGCTACTTTTTCCAACTCCGGAAATCGGGTGTAACTGGAAGTGAAGTCAGGAGCCCGAAGGAAGGTTGGGACGGGTAACGGGAGCGAACGATGAATAGCGGATGGCAGTGCAAGTCGCGCGGGCCGAACGCCTTGTTTTTTCGCTAGACAAAGCGGGCCGACTACGGCTCGCTTTGCCGGGATGAACCCTCCCGCATTACCCGCCGGCCCCTTACGTGACGACGCCACGCATTTGATGGCGCGCCTCCAACGCCATCCGCAGTTGCATGAACAGGTGGCGGCGCTGCTCGACGAGGTGGAAAATCGCGCC
>SYGN01000024.1 GCA_005799525.1 Opitutaceae bacterium
GGTGTGTAGCTTGCCTCGCGGCGTAATCACAGCAGCACTTTCGCGCACGCCCGACCGGTGGCAACCCTGTTTCTCCAAAGGGAGCCGAACGGAGTCAGGCTTTGGGGTTTGGGGTTGATGGTGGCGGGCGGGTGAGCCGTGCTATCGCGCAATATGGCACGCCCACTCAGGCTCGAAGCGGAGGACGGAATCTATCATGGGCTGAACCGGGGCAACTACCGGGCGGACATTTTCCGGGCGGACAAGACCAAGGCCGCGTTTTTGACATGCCTCGGCGAGGCGTGCGGGGAGGTCGGCTGGCGGGTCCATGCGTGGTGCATCATGTCGAACCAATACCATCTGGCGGTGGAAACCCGCAGGGAAATCTCGTTGGGGGCATGCAATGGTTGCAGGGCACGTTTTCGACGCGGTTTAACCGCCTGCGCGGGCGTCCCCCGTGGGCTTGTGAGACCAACGTCCCTTAATTTCTAGACGTTTGTCGTTGCGGGGTGCGCGAAGCGCGCCGTGGCAATCCAGCTGGATTGCTTCGCCGCTACGCTTCTGCCCTCGGAAAGACAGTCTGTTTACCAAGCGACGTTGGTATTGTCTGCTCCACGAGCAGGACCTGGGCTCCTGCGAAGCGCCGGAACGGCTTGGCCTGAACTTCACGCCAATCAAACACGGTTCGGCAGCGGCAGCAGCCTCGTTGTCTGCCAAACATCAAGCACCACACTAGGTCACAATTTCAGCAGTCGTTTCACGTCGGCTTCGAGTGCCTGGCCGCGGGCGTTGGTCGAGACGACCTTGCCGTCCTGATCGAGCAAAAACATCGCGGGGATTGAGGCGATGCCGTAGCGCGTGGAGATTTCGTTCTTCCAATGCTTACCGTCAAACTGTTGCGGCCAAGGCATCTCGTTGGCGGCGGTGAAGTCGGTGAGAATTTTCTTCGCCTTGACCAGTTTCGCTGCGGTTTGCTCCGGCGTGTCAGCGGGCAGGAGCCGGCCGTTTTCCAAGCTGATGCCGATGATTTCAAAGCCCTTTTCGTGATAGGTCGCGTAGACCTTCTTCACGTTGGGCAGCTCGGCGATGCATGGGCCGCACCACGTCGCCCAGAAGTCCACCAGCACGACCGTGCCGCGAAGTTTCGCCAAGTCGACCTCCCGACCGTCCGCAGCCGTGAAAGCCATCTGGAGCGGCCGCTTGAGCAGCGCGGCAGCGCCGGACTTGCCCGTCGCCATATCGGCCATCGCCTTGTTGGGGCTGCCGGTGAAGAACACCCACTCCTCTTCGACGCGTCCCGGCTCCGACTTTTCGACCAAATTCATGTAGGTGTAGAGCAACGCGACGCCGCTCGCCGCAGCGGGGTTTTTCGCCGCGAAACCGACCACTTTTCCGCGGAGATAGGCGAGATCCAGCTTTTGTCCGTTGCGCAGCGCGGTCGTCGCAGCGTTGAGCGGCTTCATGG
This sequence comes from Opitutaceae bacterium, assembly GCA_005799525.1. Lineage (GTDB taxonomy): Bacteria > Verrucomicrobiota > Verrucomicrobiia > Opitutales > Opitutaceae > GAS368. The sequence goes on from SYGN01000024.1 coordinate 1,445, forward strand.
CGTCCAGCGCCAAGAGTTGGTCGCGCACATCGGAAGGCAGATCAGCGGCCTTGGGCATGGCGGCCTTTAATTCGTCGAAACGGGCCTTCCACGCCGCCGCGGCGGACTCGTCGATGACAGGCTTGGGTGCGCCTCGATCGTCTGTCTCCCACGTTTTCACGAACCGCGGTTGAGTCGGACTAAGCCGCATCACCACGTTCCAGCGACGCGGATCGGACGGATGTTTCTCCATGAATTCCACCCCTCTCGAATGGAGGAGGGCATAGAGTTGCTCGACGAACTGAGCGCGTTCGAGGGCGGAGAGGGCGGTAAAGTTTTCCGGCGGTCGCGCCGCTGCCGCGTCCTGAAACGCCTTCCAGTCGGCGTCGGCGGCCGTGAGTGCCGGGGTAGCGGCGGCGACGGCGCCGAGCGAGCGCGGCGCAGCAAGGACGACGACCACGAAGAGCGCGGCGCGCAAAAGAAGGATGGTTTTCATAGGCGGATGACCGGATAAAGATTGGCTTACTTTCCGGACAGCACCGTCGCGCGCGACACGCGGTCGCGGCCAAGATAGCTTTTGGCCAGCGAGCTAAGTTCATCGGTGGTGATGCTTTCGAGGTCGGTGATCCGCGTGCGCGCCCGGTCGAGCATCTCGGGCTTATTTTGGGCCTGGGAGAGCACGTTGGTGAGCCAGTAGGCGTTGCTGCGCGATGATTCCCTCGCCGCGGTGAGCGCCGGCTGGAGAGCGCGGTTGAGTTCCTCCGCGGTGACGCCATTCACCGCCAAATCGTCGGCGAGGGCAATCGCGGCCTCCGCGATTTTGTCCGCTGCCGCCGGGTCAATATCGATCGTGGTCACGAGGTAACCGTAACCCGGATAGGTATCGCTGGCCATGCTCTGGGCGCGCGGGCTGTAGGTGCCGCCCATGTCCTCGCGGAGTTTCACGCGCAGACGGTCGCTGTAGATGCCCGCCAGCAGCGTGAGTCGGCGGGCGCGCTGGGCGTCGAGGCCGTCACTGGTCGGCCAGTAAAGGGCGACGAGGCCTTTCGGGATTTTCGATGAAATCGTGTAGTTCTTCGTGAACGGCTGCGCCGGGAAGGACACCTTGAGGAGTTCCGCGAGCGCAGGCTTCGATTCGCGCGGCGGGAGCGCGCCGAGAGTCTTGGCGACGGCATCGACGGTGGCGTCAACGTCGAGATCTCCGACGATGGCGACTTCGATCGACCCGCGGGTGAGCTGGGGCGCGAGCCACGCGCGAACCTCCTCGAGCGTACGCGCCGTGATGAGTTGCTTCGGCGGTAGCCCAAAGCGGGGATCGCCATTGGCGATGAGGTTGGCCACTTCCATCGCGATCGGTCCAGTCGGAGTATTCGTGACGGTGCCGTAAATCAGATCCAGCGATTGTTGATTTTGACGAAAACCTTCGGCCCGATAGCCGGGATCGGTGAGGCGGGCGGCGAACAACTGCAACGTGAGCAATAAATCCTCCCGGGTGGTCCCGGCAGGGCCGGTCCCGCGGCCGCCGCGCGCGGCTGAAACGATCGGGTAAGCTAGGACGAAAGCATCGGGCGCTGTCTGCAACGAAGCCCCGGCATTGCGACCTGCGAGGATGCGCCGAAGGTCGTCCGTGCTGTGCTTGCCCAAGCCGCCGCCGTTGAAAACGCCGCTGCCGATCTGCGCCAGGCCGCGCTGGTCGGCCGGCTCGGTCATGGATCCGTTGCCTACGCGCGCGCTGACCATGATGCGACCGGCGTCGAAGTCGGTCCGCTTGAGATTCAGCCGCACCCCGTTGGCGAACGTTACGAGCGTCAAATCGAGATCCGCCACATGCTCGCGTTTCATGACTTTTCCCGGCGGACCAAAATCCGTGTAGGCCCAAGCCCGGGCCTCTTCGGCGGCTTTTGGCAGCACCGCCGTGACCCGGGATTCCTCGTAAGCCGCATCGATCGCGGCGACGGCATCGCTGGAGATTTTCGCGTTGCCGGTGACCATGACGTAAAGGCCGTTGCCGGAGAAGGCCTCCCGGAGGGCTGCGGCACATTCTTCCAACGTCACTTTTTCCAGCGCCGGTTTAAGCAGCGCAAGCCGGTCGGCGGGCGAGGTGAACACCTCCTCGGCCACGAGACTGGCGAGCAGGGCGCCCGCGACGGTGCCGGAGCGGCGAGTCGAGGCCGACCTTACGGCCTGCTCAAGACCGCTAACATAGCTCACGACCACTTCCCTGAGCTCATCAGGCTGGAAACCATGCTCCAGCGCGCGCCGGAGTTCCTGTTCGCCCAACGCCAGGGCCGCCGGCCAACGCTCGGCCTTGCACGTCAGCTCAATGGAGGCATCGCGAACGAACTTGAAGCTCTCGCTGACAGAGGCGGCGGCCTGCGCGATGGGCGCCGCTTCCTTCTTCGCGAGTTCGGAGAATCGCCGGTTGACGATGGCGAACGCCAGCGCGGTGGGCAGATTTCGAATGCGGTTGGCGGCCGTGTCCGGTGCAGGCTTGTAGGCGGTGATACACCTCAGCGACACCCGGGTGGAGGATGCTTCCGGTTCCGGGTGGTAGCCCGCGCGCACGCCGTCGAACGTCGCAATGGTGCCGAGCGAGGGCTCGGGCTTCGCCGGGGCGCGGGGCTTGAGGGCTGCGAATGTCGCCACGATCTGGCTCTCCACCGCGGGGACTTCGACGGCACCCACGACGACGACGACCATCTTTTCCGGGCGATACCACGTGTTCCAGAATTCCACAAAACGTTCGCGCGGCGCCCGCTCGATGACTTCTTGCAAGCCGATCGGCATGCGGGAAGGCAGACGAGTCGTGCCCAAGACAAATTGGAGTTGGGCGAGCTGCGTGCGGTAGGCGATCGTGTCGCGCGACCGCTTCTCGCTGAGGATGACGCCCCGTTCCTTTTCGATTTCCTCCGTCCTGAGGAGCAGCCCGCCCGCATCATCGGCCAGGACGCGCAGGCCTTCGGCCAAGGTGGCCTCCTTCGTATCGGGCAGCTCCAGCATATACTGCGTGCGGTCCAAACCTGTGGAGGCGTTGGTATCGCCGCCGAAACTCATACCCATGCGTTGGAAAAACTCGACCAGCGTGCCGGGGGCAAAGTTCTCGCTGCCGTTGAACGCCATGTGTTCGAGGAAATGCGCGATCCCGCGCTGGTTGTCCTCCTCGTGCAGCGAACCGGCGAGCACGAGCAGGCGCAGCGAAGCCCGGCTCCTGGGCTCGCGGTTCGGGTAGATGACGTAGCGCAGCCCATTCTCCAGCACGCCGAATTTCGCCACCGGATCCGGTTTGAGATCGCTCGCTTCATGCGCGAAGCGCGGCGTGACCGCGAGAAGCGGCGCGGCAAATAGCGCAAGAACAAGAAACAGGCGACGGATGGTCGCGGCACAGGTGAGCATGGAGTTTGGAGGATGCATTCGGAAGTAAGTTGAACGGTTGAAGCCGCGAATCTGCGCCGGCCGGCGCGCTAGTAAAAGGGTCGAGCTTAGAAGTTCTTGCGCACGGTGAGCGTGTAGGTCGCGAGCCGCGCGTCGCCGTAGGAGCTGATGTAGTAGGGGGTGCGGAAGGCGTCGAAGGGCGGGGTTTTGTTCAGAACATTCTGCAAGCCGATCTGCAGCTCAGTGCGGCTGAGCGCGCGCCGGACCCACGAGGCGTCACCCGCCGCGGCCTGCGGGAAGCGTCGCGCGACGAACACGTCGTGGTAATGCTGGCTTGGAATGCGCTCGGAACCCTGCGCGGCCACGCTGGCGAAGCGCTGCAGCGAGGACTCCACAAACCGCGCCGACCAGCCGAACGTCCACTGGTTGTAATCGCAGCTCAACCCGGCCCCGGCCTTGAATTTCACGTAGCCCGGAGTGCCGATAAACTCGGTGAGCGGAGCATTGACGGTGGCCTGCACCCGGTAGTGCATCCACCAGGTGGCTGTGCTCCAAAAATTCCACATGCCATATCGGGCCGTGCGCCGGCTGTAATTGACCGAAGCGTCGTAGCTCTCGGTCAGCGCCTGGTTGAGGTTCAAACTGCGCGCATCGACCGACGTGATGGAACCGACGGGATACGGATCGCCCGCCGCAGGTTTTTCGCGCACAACGCGGTCGGGCAGATAGTCTTCGAAGTTGACCACGTTCTGCACGCTCAGCGTCGCGATGTTGTCGATCTTCTTGATCTGCGAAAAGCCCACCGAGACGCGCAGCCCCGTGAGTTTCTTCGGCTCCCAAACCAAGCCCACGCTCTTGTCCTCGGCCCATTCGGGCTTAATGTCGGGGTTGGTGCCCGAAGTGGAGTTGACGGTGATGGAGGCATTGCCGCGCTTGGGATCGGTCACGCGGGTCGAGGATATGTTTGGCGTGGCCACCGACTGGTTGTAGGTCGGCGGGCGAAAGGCTTCGCTGTAGGATGCGCGCAACAGCAGATCTTGAAACGGCCGATAACGCAGGCCGTAGGTCGGCGTGGTGGCGTTGTAGCGGGTCTTGTTACGGACGATGTTAGCCGCCGCCGAAGTTACGAGCGCGGTGGCGGTGGTAACCTTAAAGCGCTCGTCGCGACCCGCCACTTGAAAGTCGAGCTGGCGCAACAGCGGCCAGTTCTTCTTGGCGCTCACCACCGGTGCCCACACTTCGGCATACAAGGCGTCCGTGCCGCGGCTCCGGGCGGGGATGACGAAGAAGGAGTTGGGCGGGGTGTTGTAAACGGTGTCCGACCGATAGGTGGGGATCACCTCCTTGCGGTAGCTAAACGTCGCGGCCAGTTTGATCGGACCGGCAGGCAAAGACCAGAGCGGACCGGCTGATCTGAGGGCGTATTCTTCGAGGGTGTTCTGCGAACTCAGATTAAGCCGCCCGAGGTAAGGAGTCAGGTTCAACGGATAGGCGACCGTGTCGCGAAACGGATTCAACACCCCGCTGTTGAAATCGTTGTTCATCGGCGTCGTGTTGATAGCGACCTGTGATTGGGCCGTCCGGGCGCGGTTCCAAGTGAGGTCGGCGTGCAACCGCCATTCATGCGGGAGGCTGACAACCACGCCGGCGAGAGCGCGGAGACTGACGAGCCGCACCGCGAATTCCCCGATGGCGTCCGCGGGATCCGAGGGGATGGAAAGGCGCACCAACTGGCCGAAAGGATTGGTCGGCGCGGTGGCGGCGACCGAAAAATTTGCCGTGGCCGAAAACGGCGTCTGCTCCGAGTTTTGATTGATATTGGTGCTGCGGCGGTATTCGACGAACGCCTCGAGCCACGGGTAAAACTGCCGGGATATTTTCACCTGCTGAGCCGTGACGGTCCCCGGCGACCCGATCATGTAGCGGGCGGCTCCGGTCTGGTGGGTGGGAGCGCGGTCGTAGTTGTAAGTGCCGGCCTTGCTTTGCAGCGCAGCCAGCGTAACGGCCAGATTGCCCCCGGCAAAGCCGACCGGCACCGTGGTGTAGGTAGGAGTGCCGGGGCCAAACAGCGGGGTGTTGGTGTTGCTACGGATGTTCGGCGTCGCGCCTAAAGGCTGAGAATTGGGCGGGAGAAAGAAAGCCGGTGAATTCCGCCGGATCGACGCGAGGCCGTCCTGCACGAAGCTGCGGTCCTGCAACAACAATGCCTTGGTATCGGAGTAGCTGCCCGTCACCATCACCTGCGTCTTGCCGCCTTCCAGCGACATTCCGCCGGCAAAGTTTACGCTGCGGATCGGCGCATCGCTCGAAAACGTATTGTTGAAGGATGTGCTCACCTGGACGCCGACATAATTGCGGCGGAGCACGACGTTGATCACGCCGCCCACCGCGCTCGCGCCGTAGATGCCGGAGGCCGCCGCCGGTAACACTTCGATGCGATCGACGGCGGCGAGGGGAACGCCATTGATGTCGGCCTGATTGGAGGTGGCGAGCAGATTATAGTCGGCGGGTCGACGCCCGTCGATTAGAACCAAAGTGTGGTCGGCGCCGAGGCCGCGGAGGTTGAAGGAACTAAAATTCCCGTTGTTGGCGGAAAAATTGTTCGGTGCCTCGGTTGCATCCATCGGCAGCCGCTGGCGAAGGAAATTCTCCACACTGGTAGCACCCGATTGTTCGATGGCCCGGCGTTCAAAGATGAGATAAGGCTGCGCGTCATCCATCGTGCGGGGCAGATCCACATTCGCGCTCTGAAACGGTTGCACCCGGTTGCTCGCGACCTCGTAGGGATCGAGCACCGTCGCGGCTCCGGCCCTCACCAAGTAGGGCTCAAGCTTGGTGACATCGAGGGCCTTGCGCATGGTTTGGCCGGTGAGCATGAGATCCTCGCCCGCGCCCACCACCACGTTCGCGATATGGAGGGGCTGGCAGGCATCGGCCGTGGCAACCAAGAGGTAGGTACCGGCCTTCAGGGCGGAAAAGTAATACTCGCCATACTTGTCCGTTTTCACCGTCTGCCCAGTCTCCCTGACGGCCACGGTCACGCCGGCCGCCGGGCGGCCGTCACCCCAACCCAATGAGCCACGCACCGATCCTGCGGAGCTGACCGCAGGTGCGGCGGAGCCACGCACCGCGGTGACCACAAACTTGCCCCCGCTATTGCGGCGGGCCGCGAATCCCGTGCCTTGCAGCAGACGCGCGATCGCGTCCTCCGGCTCGAACTGGCCGATGACTGCGTTGGCCCGGACTTCCTTCAGATCTTCAGCAGAGAAAACCACCTCCACGGCGGCCTTCTCGGAGAACGCCATCAACGCCGACGATCCCGGCTGGGCCTTGATTTCAAATTTCACGGGCGCGGCCAGGCCCACAACGGCCAGATTCGCGAGGGCGAAGGCGAGAACTAGGCGGATTCGTTTCAGAATCATGGCGTGTTGGCGGAAACGTGACTCTCAACGCATTGCAACAAACCGCTCCTGAGAAACAGCCCACTGCTTAGTACTTGCTGTATGTGAATACCGCATACGCATCCTGTGGAGGTTCTGCCATCGTCGGAATGTGATTAGCGCCGCGGCGGCCCGGAGGGTGGAAAAAGTTGGGCAATCTCCTGA
>SYGN01000181.1 GCA_005799525.1 Opitutaceae bacterium
AGGCTTTGGGGTTTGGGGTTGCGGTGGCGGGCGGGTGAGCCGTGCTGTCGCGCAATATGGCACGCCCACTCAGGCTCGAAGCGGAGGACGGAATCTATCATGTGCTGAACCGGGGCAACTACCGGGCGGACATTTTCCGGGCGGACAAGACCAAGGCCGCGCTTTTGACATGCCTCGGCGAGGCGTGCGGGAAGGCCGGCTGGCGGGTCCATGCGTGGTGCATCATGTCGAACCACTATCAATCCTTGCATAAGTTCGTGCACGAGTTCGATCGACGCTCGATGGATTTCTTTTTCGCAGCTTCCGCTTTTTATCCGATTCTTAGTGATACTGGAACGTAACGCAGAACCTGATCCCAGCGGTGTTTCGGCCAGACTCTCAGCCGTTTCATAAATTGAGGCAGGAAGATTTGGCTGGTAGGAAAATTTCTCTGAGAAAAACCGAATCTTCAGAGGCTGATTTGGTCATTCAGCGTCATCCGAGGCGCCGTGATCCGGGGAGGACGGAACGTGAAATGAGAACCCGTGATTGGAAGAATTTCCGTGGGTTGGGAAATTTTCCTACCAATAAAATTTTCCTACCCCTCTTCGGCAACTTTCTAGGCGGGAAAAACCGGTCGGTTCGAAGATGTGCATGAACCTACGCAAGGATTGATAGAGTGTTGCCTGGGGCTGGCCATTATTCGCCCCTGCGGGCAGCCGGTTGCCGACACCCACCACTGGAAATAGCGCGGAACCTCTTTTGGCCGCGCCGCGCGCGCCGGTCACTGCCGGTTAAACCGGTGCACGCGACCGAAGAGGCTGTACTCCGAGACGAAGATGTCGCCGCGCTCATTGAAGGCGACGCCGTGCGGGGCGTTGACGACGCCGGGCCGCCAGCGGTCGGGGCCCATCTTGTTGTTGGCCGTTTCCTCGGCGACGGCGTTCGTGCCGAAGGTGGCGACGACTTTGCCCGCTTTGTCGAGGACGGTGACTTGACCGAGGATCTCGCCGATCGCGGCGTAGTCGCCTTGGACGGCGACGGCGGCGGGGCGGAGCATGTCTTTGATGACGACGCCAATGAACTCGCCCTCGAGCGACACGTGCACGACGCGACGGCCCTCACGATCGACGCCGACGATGCGCGCTGGCGTGAACCGGGTGTCGATCGCGATTTTGTGGAGAGTCTTGAAACCGTAGGGTTCCTTCTTGCCGCCGAACGACGCGAGATATTTTCCGGCGCGGTCGAAGCGGTGGATGTAGTCGCTGGCGTAGCCGTCGGTGACGTAGAGGTCGCCGTTCGGTGCGACGTCCATCGCGGTCATGCGGAGGATGCGTTTGCCCTCGTCGGGGTTTTTGGCGATTTCGCCCTTGGCGTTTTTCTTGGTGTTCGCCGGGACTGCGTTCTTGAACTGGTCGGGGATCGCGGAGCCGGGGATCTCGAGGACGGTCTTGCCATCGAGCGTGAGCTTCACGATCGACATGGCGTTCACGCGCGGCCCGTAAATGAACTCGCCGTCCTTGTCCTTGCGGATGACGAAGCCGTGGAAATCGTTGGGCGCGCCGGGAACGTTGCGGAGAAACTTGCCGTCTTGGGAGAAGACCTGCACGCCGGCCTTTTCGTCCATCGTGCTCACATAGACTTCGCCCTTGGAACTGATCGCGACGTCGCCGTGCTGGTTGGTCTGCTTACCGTTGGCGTCGGGCAGCCGGATCAAGTCACGGACGGCCTTGTATTCAACGGCGGTGGCCGAGCCGGCGAAAGCGCAGAGGGTGAGGGCGGCGAGGAGGAGTTTTTTCATGGGGAGGGAGTGACGAGTGGAGGCGGAATCGAGTGAGGGGGATTTTGAGCGACAGGAGCGAAGGCGGGATGCGGGACGGAAATGGTTTTCATTTTAGAAATCGTGAAATCGGGCATCGGGCATCTCGGAATTACAAACCAGCGAGCAACCAGCCAGACGGGGCTTTTGATCGAAGTGATCGAAATCGGAAATTTCAGATGCCCGATTACCGATGCCCGGTCTCTAAGCGTGGCGTCCTTTGAACGTGAGTTCGGCGACGCCGCTTTTGTCGAGGTGGCCGAGGTTGAGCGCGACCATCTTGTCGAACTGTTGTTTCGTCGCGCCGGCGAGCGGCATATTTAGGCCGGCCTGTGCCCCGAGAATCCACGCGATGGTGGAATCCTTGGCCGCGTGCGCGCCGGAGAAATAACAGTCGTGCGCGCGGTTTTGCATATCCTCGCCATCGGTCTTGAGGACCTGCGAGTTGGCACCAGTCTGGAGAAATACCTCGCGCAGCATGTCGAGGTTGAGCCCGAGCGCGGCACCGAGGCCGAGGCCCTCGGCGAGGGCGCAGGTGTTGATGTTCATGACCATGTTGACGAGCGCCTTCACCTGCGCGGCCTGGCCGGTGCCGCCGATGTGGCGGAGCGCGCTACTCAGTTTTGCGAGGATGGGCTTCACCCGCGCAAACGTCGCGGCGTCGCCGCCGCACATGAGATAGAGCGTGCCGGCGCGCGCCTGCGGGATCGACGAGGCCATGCAGCCTTCGAGGGTCTCCGCGCCGACTGCCTGGGCGCGGCGCTCGACTTCGACATGCGTGGCAGGCGTGAGCGTGGCGCAGTTGACGAAGGTCTTGCCGCTGGCACCCTCGAGGAGCGAATCGCCTTTTTCGGCAAACACGCCGAGCTGCGAGGCATCGTCGGTGACGACCGTGAAGATCACGTCGGCGGCGGCCGTGACCTCGGCCAGCGTGCGTACGCTCGTCGCACCGATCTCGGCGGCGAGGGCGTCGGCGGACGGCGTGTGAACATCGTGGACGGCGGTGACGGCGTAGCCGCAGTCTTTGAGGCGGCGAGCCATGTTGGCTCCCATGCGGCCGACTCCGACGAAGGCGATGCGTTCAGAATTCATGTGAGGGAAATAAACAAAAAAACGTAAGGGCGCCGCTTGCCGACGCCCGGGATGAAAACGAAAAACGGGCGTCGGCAAGCGACGCCCTTACATAAACAACTACGAACGGGAGCTTACTTGAGCTCGGCCGCGTGGAATGCCTGCCAGTCGTCGAGGGCGTTGAGCTCGCACGCGGAGCTGGTGACGGAACCGTCCTCCTTGTAACCGGTGTTGGCGCGGATCTCCCTGGAGAGCTCCTCGGCGTGGTGGTAATTGAGGATCGCGGTGTTGGAACGGTGGACGGTGTTGCGGTCGAGCTTTACGCCAGGCTGGGCCTTCACCCAGGCCTCGAACTGCCCGTAGGTGGGCTTGCTGGCGGCGATGTAGCTCTTCACGGCGTCAGCCGTCAGGTTGAGGGCACCGAGGACCATCGAGTCGTAACCTCCGCCGATACCGGGGTAGCCGGCGGCGAGTTTGCCGCGGGCTTCGAGCGAGACTTTGAGCCAGAGGCGGGGAAGGTGCAGCACGCCGAGCGGGCCGGAGACGTTGCACGGAATCATGGGAATGTGAGACATAACGATTATGAGTTAGACCAAGGTTGTGCCACTAGACGGGACACGAACGGGTGCCAGCGGCGGAAGCACCTGTGCGAAAGTGGGGGGAGAACGGGCGGAGCGGGCGCGGCCACGATTAGCCGGACGGGGAGTGAAGAACGATTCCACGATTGTTTGCAAGCATCGCGACTAGCGCGGCGGGAAATTGTGCGCGCGGTGCCCGTCAGAACGGATGCGGTGACGGGAGCGCGACGCCAAGACATCGTGAGGAGGCGGCGCGCGCCAAATTTTTTGTCGCAACGACGCGACATTTCCCAGACGGTACCATTCTTCCCCTCATGCGCATGACCCTCATTCGCGTTCTGCTGCTTGGCAGCCTCATCGCAGTCGCGTCGGTAGCTCGCGCCGCCACCGCCACGCCGTCGGTCCCATCGCGCCCATCGGCAGTGAGCCTGACGAAGCCAAACATTATTTTCCTCCTCGCCGACGATCTTGGCTACGGCGACATCGGGGCCTTCGGGCAGAAAAAAATCCGCACGCCCCACCTCGACCAGCTCGCGCGCGATGGCATGAAGTTTACGCACCACTATTCCGGTCACAACGTCTGTGCGCCGTCGCGTTGCGTGCTCATGACGGGAAAACACCCCGGCCACGCCTACATCCGTAACAACCGGGGAGGCCAGGGCCTCGGCGGCGTCGCTGGCCCCGAGGGTCAGGAGCCTGTGCCACCGGGCGAGCTTAAGCTCCCGCTCACGTTGAAAAAACTCGGTTACGCCACCGGTGGTTTCGGCAAGTGGGGCCTCGGCGGCGTCGGCACCACCGGCGATCCCAACGACCAGGGCATGGACCGCTTCTTCGGTTACAACGATCAGGCCATCGCGCACAATTTCTACCCGACGAGCCTCTGGAATAACCGCGAACGCGTGCCGCTGCGCAATGCCGCCTTTGCCGCGAACCAGAAACTCCCCGACGGCGCCGATCCGAAAAATCCCGCGAGCTACGCGTCGTTCACCGGCACCGACTACGCGCCCGACTTCATCAACGAGGCGGCGCGGAAATTTCTGCGCGACCACCAAAATCGCCCCTTCTTCCTTTATTACCCGACCACCGTCCCGCACCTCGCGCTGCAAGTGCCCGAAGATTCGCTGGCGGAATATCAGGACGCGTTTCCCGAGGAGCCTTACCCCGGTGGCAACGGTTACCTGCCGCATCGCACCCCGCGCGCCGCCTACGCCGCGATGGTCACGCGCCTTGATCGCGACATCGGCCGACTCCTCGCGCTCGTGGACGAGTTGGGCCTGCGCGAAAACACGATCGTCGTCTTCAGCAGCGACAACGGCCCGCTCTGGGAACGTTTCGGCGGGACCGACTCGGGATTTTTCAACAGCGCCGGCGGCCTGCGCGGCCAAAAAGGTGGCTACTACGAGGCGGGCTTCCGGGTGCCCTGCCTCGTGCGTTGGACGGGAAAAATCGCCGCCGGGACCACGAGCGAACGTGTGACGGGTTTCGAGGACTGGTTGCCCACGCTGCTCGAGCTCGCCGGTGCCAAGGACGCCACGCCCGCCGGCCTCGATGGTATCAGCTTCGCGCCTACGCTCCTCGGGAAAACGCAGCCCGAGCGGCCGTTTCTCTACCGCGAGTCGCAGGCCGGCGGCGGCCAGCAATGTGTCCGGGTCGGCGACTGGAAGGCGTTTCGCACCAATCTGAATCCGCCGGCCAACGCCCCAAAAAAGAAACAGGCGTCGCCGGGGAGCACGGCCATCGAGCTCTACAATCTCAAAACCGATCCCGCCGAAACGACCAACGTCGCCGCCCAGCACCCGGACATCGTCGCGAAACTCGCCGCGATCATGCGCGAGCAGCACGTGCCGACGACGCTCTGGCCGATCCGCGTGCTCGACGCGGACGTGGCCAAGTAGGGTCTCTCGCTGTTATCAGCGGGTTGTTTCGCCTCTGCAGGGCTCGAATTTCAAGCGGGAACATTTTCCAGACCTTACCCCGGGCTTTCAACTTTTTGCTTCTTGAGGGCTCTCAGTCACCGGCAGCGACCCACTGAAAACACCCAGCGCCACGGAACCGACCTCCGCGTCAGCGCGGTCCGGGCGCGTTGAGGCGCGTGGCGTTGCGCTCCGTGCCGGCGGGAGTGCCGCGGGGTGCTGCTTTGCCGCCTTTCGCGGCCTTGGTCGCGCCGGCAGCTTTGAACGCGACGCCGGTTTCTCGATCGAAGCTGTCGCCGGTGAGTTGCGCGGGCACGGTGTCGCCGGTCGCGTCGCTCCACTGGGCGAGCAGTTTCGCGAGGCGGATTTTGGTGCCGCGATGCTGCGGATCGGCGGCGAGATTCTTTAACTGCAGTGGATCGGCCGCGGTTTCGTAGAGTTCTTCGGACGGGCGCGGCGCGAGGAAAACATCGGCCTGCGCGGCCGTGAGCGGTCCGACCGAGCGTGCAGTGCGAAGGGCTTGATGCGACGGACCGCGCACGGAGTCGGCAGGGCCTTGCCACGCCAAGGCCGGACGGTGATTGCGAATGTAGAGAAATCCCCCGGAGCGCACCGACCGGCCATGGGCCTCGTAGTCGTGCCAGTTGTGTTCGGAAAAAGCATGTTGACGCACGTTGGCGGCCAGATTTTTCAGCACGGGTAAGAAGCTCACGCCTTGCATCGTGGGCGCGATCGGCACACCGGCGGCAGTCAATACGGTGGGGGCGATGTCGATCGCGCTCACGAGCGACGCCGAGGGCTGGCCGGGCTGCGCCAGACCGGCGGGCCAGTGGGCGATGAAATACGTCTTCATGCCCGAATCGTGCAGGCGCGTTTTTGCGCGGGGGAAAGCGCGGGTGTTGTCGGCCATCACGAGAATGAGTGTGTTCGCGAGCGCGCCTTCTTTTTCGAGCGCGGCGACGACGCGGCCGACATAGTGGTCGAACCGGGTCACTTCATTGTAGTAGGAGGCGAGGTCGGCCCGCGTCGCGGCATCGTCATGCAAATAGGCCGGGACGCGGACGGCGGAGGGTTCGTGTTTCGGTCCGTAGAGTTCGGGCTGCCACTCCTTGTCACCATCCCAGTCGCGGTGGGCGTCGAGTGCGGCGAACCAAAAGAAAAACGGTTTATCCTTCGGACGCTCCTGCACGACTTTGATCCAGTTTCCGTGACCGCCGCTGTTGCCGGGAATCTTCCCGGTATCGACATGGTCAAACGGCGTGGGCTGCGGCGCTTCGCCGGCGGCGGGCGCCTCGAAAGTCATGTGATGTTTGCCGCTGAGCGCGGTGTAGTAACCGGCCTCGCGGAGCAGGCGCGGAAACCACGGGAGGTGCGCGGCGATGGGTTGGTGGAGCTCGGAGGCGCGACCGTTGTTGTGCGGATAGCGGCCGGTCACGACGCTGCTGCGACTCGGGCTGCAACTGCTCGCAGTCAAATACGCGGCATCGAAGCGACGCCCGTTGGCCGCGAGGCGATCGAGGTGGGGCGTGCGCGCGGCGGGATTGCCCGTGCAACCGAGATCGTCCCAGCTCACGTCGTCGGCGATGAAGAGAATCACGTTGGGGCGGGCCGCTGCGGGTGGGGTGGCAGCAGGGGCCGATGAAGACATCGAAATCAGCAGCACGGCGGCACAAAATAATGCGGTGCGAGTGAGCGGGTGGCTGAAGAGGAGGGTGGGGTGCATGGGGGGATGTTTCTGCGTCGGAGCGGGCTTTTAAACTCCATTCTGCGCCGGCCGCTGATTTCAGCAGTCCGGCAACGATGTTGATGCGGAGGTAGACATGGCGCGAAAACCTCGTCTAGTCTTTGCTCACTCACCTCATGGCTTGTTACCCAACGACATTTTTTTCACCGTGGGCCACTGCGGCCCTGAGTTTTTCCCTGCTGGCCGCGCTCGCGGCGTTACCGGTTCACGCGGCGGCGGCCGCTCCGGCTTTGATCCAGTATAACGCACAGATTCAGCCCATCCTCGCGGAGAATTGTTTCGCCTGTCACGGACCCGATTCGGCGGGACGGAAGGCCAAGCTGCGCCTAGATCGCGCAGAATTTGCAACGGCCGCGCGCGGTGAACATGCCGCGGCGATTGTGCCGGGAAAACCCGAGGCCAGTCCGCTCGTGGAACGTATTTTCTCCGCCGACACGGAGGAGATCATGCCGCCCCCGGACTCGCACAAAACGCTCAAGCCCGAGGAAAAGGCCTTGCTCAAGCGGTGGATCGCCGAGGGGGCAACCTACCAAGAGCACTGGTCTTTGCTCGCGCCCGTGCGGCCGGCTGTTCCGGTGGCCAGCACCACGAAGACGTGGGTGCGCAATCCCATCGACGCCTTCATCGCGCAGACCCTCACGTCGTCCGGCCTCAAGCCGAGTCGCCCTGAGGAGCCGGCGCGTTTGTTGCGGCGCGTGACGTTCGATCTCACGGGCTTGCCGCCGACGCCGGAGGACCTCGCGGCCTTTAGGCGCGATCCTTCGCCCGCGGCTTACGATCGCGCCGTCGATCGGCTCCTCGCCACGGACGCGTCCGCCGAGCAATTCGGGCGGCAATGGCTCGACGCGATCCGCTACGCCGACACGCACGGTATCCACATCGACAACTACCGTTCGATTTGGCCGTTTCGCGACTGGGTCGTCGGGGCGTTTCGGCAGAATCTGCCCTTCGATCAATTCACCATTGAACAGATGGCCGGCGATCTCTTGCCGAACGCGACGCTGGAGCAGAAGGTGGCCTCCGGTTTCAATCGTTGCCTGCCGACGACGAGTGAGGGCGGCGCGATCGCCGCCGAATACGAGGCGATCTACGCGAAGGACCGCGTCGAGACCATGTCCACCGTCTGGCTCGGTCTCACGACGGGCTGTGCAGCGTGTCACGATCACAAATTTGATCCGGTGAGCACCAAAGATTTTTATGCGCTCACGGCATTTTTCCGCAACAACACGATGCCCGCGATGGACGGCAACGTCGCCGACACGAAGCCGAATCTCTTTGTGCCGGCCGTCGCCGACCGCGCTCGGTGGACGGTGACTCAAGGCGGGATCGAGGCGCTGCGTGCCGAGCAGAAAACCCGCGCCATGGCGGCCGACGCGGATTTCGCGACGTGGCTCGCGACGGCCAAATCGCTCGCGGTTCCGCCGAAGGACTACGACGTAGCGCTGCACGCGCCGCTGGTCGGGCCGGCCCTGGTCGCCGCGCCGTCGTCAGAAAACGGCGGGCCGACCAGCGGTAGCCCTACGAAAAATAATGCGCGCGCGGCAGACGCCGGTCCCTACGGCGCGGCGACGCGCATCGATGGCCGCAGCGTGACGCTCGGTGCCGGCATCCCGCTGCGCCGCGAGGAATCCGACAGCATCGCCCTCCTCGTGCGGATCGTCGGCACGCCGAGCGGGCCGCTCGTGTCCGCGCTGGATGCGGGCGAGCGTGGTGCCGGCTGGGAAGTGTTTCTCGACAAGGGGAAAATCGGCGCGCGCCTGCGGGGCGGGCGGCCGGATTTTTCGTCGAGTGGAACCGCCGCCGCCGCACTCGCGCCGGGCGAGTGGCACCACGTGTTGTTCACGTTCGATTCGGGCGCGTGGTCGAATCGCTCGGTGGACGTGTATGTGGACGGCAAAGTCGGTGCCAACGCCGGCAACATCAACCACGTGCCCGCCGACCTCGTGCCCGCCGCTCCACTCACGCTCGGTTCTCGGCCCGACGCCGCGCTCGCGGGAGGCGAAGTCTGGGTGCAGGACGTGCGGCACTACCGGCGCGGTTTCACGGTGGCGCAGGCGAAACTGCTCTCGTCGGTGATCGAAACCTACGCGGCGCTCACCACGGAAGCGTCGGCACGGACGCCCGCGCACACGAAGCTGCTGCGCGAGCATTTCCTCGCCGCTGTCGATGCGCCTTCGCTCGCGCTCGCGGGCAGCCTCGATCGGCAGCTCGCCGAGGATGCGGCGCTGCGCAAGCGCGGCGGCATTTCACTGGTCATGGAGGAGAAGAAGGACTCCGAGGCGTTCGCCCACGTGCTGACGCGTGGCGAGTATTCGCAACTCGGCGACAAAGTGTCCGCCACCACGCCGGCGGTGCTGCCCCCGCTCCCGGCTGACGCCCCGCGCAACCGCCTCTCGCTCGCGCGTTGGCTCGTGGACTCGCAGAATCCGCTCACCGCCCGCGTCACCGTGAATCGCGTGTGGCAGGGCTTTTTTGGCACGGGCCTCGTCGAATCCGCGGGCGACTTCGGCGTGACGGGGAGTCGGCCCTCCCATCCGGCGCTGCTGGATTGGCTCGCGGTCGAGTTTCGCGACGGCGGCTGGAACTATCGTCAACTGGTGCGGCTGATCGTGACGAGTGCGACTTATCGCCAATCCGCCGTGGTGTCGCCGGCGCTGCTCGAGCGCGATCCCGCGAATCGTCTGCTGGCTCGCGGGCCGCGTTTCCGCCTGGAAGCCGAACAGCTCCGCGATCAGGCCCTCGCCGCCTCCGGCCTGCTCGTGGCGAAGGTCGGTGGCCGCCCCGTGCGCCCGTATCAGCCCGAAGGTATCTGGGAAGATGTCGCGATGAAGGAGTCGACCACGCGCTATTATCGCACCGACTCCGGCGAAAATCTTTACCGGCGCTCGCTCTACACGCTGATCAAGCGCACCGCGCTCGCCCCCGCCATGGATATTCTCAATGCTCCGAATCGCGAGGTGTCCTGCGTGCGTCGCGACCGTACGAATACGCCGTTACAGGCCCTCGTGACGCTCAACGATCCGCTCTTCGTCGAGGCCTCGCGTCAGCTGGCCGCCCGCGCGGTGGACGCCGCGCCGGCGTTCGATGCGCGGCTCGACCTGGTGTCGTTGCGCCTGCTCGGCCGCACGTTTTCCCGGTCGGAGCGCGGGATCGTCCGCCGCACCTTGGACGAGGCGCTCACGACCTATCGCCGCGATCCGGCCGCCGCGAAACAACTCTTGGCCATCGGGTATTCTCCGGTGCACGAAAAAATCCCCGCGCCCGAGCTCGCAGCCTGGACGCTCGTCGCCAGCCAAGTAATGAACCTCGACGAATCCCTGACCAAGTAACCGCCATGAATCCCCTCCCTCCCGACTGGCAGAACACCTTCGACGCCTACAACGCGGCGCTCACGCGCCGGCAGTTTTTTCGCCAGACGGGCAGCGGCCTCGGTGTTGCGGCGCTCTCCGCGCTGCTCGGCCAACGTGCCTTCGGCGCCGGCGCCGCGCCGACCGCTTCAGCCGCCGCGACGCTCAATACCGCGATGACGGAGCCTTGGAAAATCGCGCCCAAGGCGAAACGGGCGATCTACATTTCGCTCATCGGCGCACCGTCGCAGCTCGACCTCTTTGACTACAAGCCCGCGCTGCAAGGCCGCTTTAAAGAAGATCTCAAGGGCTGGCTGGCAGGGCAGGGTGAGCGACTCACTGGGATGACGGCGAACCAAGCGGCGTTTCCCCTCGCGCCGACGACGTTCAAGTTCGCGCAGCACGGGCAAGGTGGCATGTGGCTCAGCGAGCTCTTGCCGAACATCGCGAAGATGGCCGACGACCTCTGCTTTATCCGGTCGATGAAGACCGATGCGATCAATCACGAGCCGGCCAACCAGCTCGTCTACACGGGATCGATGCAAAACGGC
This sequence comes from Opitutaceae bacterium, assembly GCA_005799525.1. Taxonomy (GTDB): domain Bacteria; phylum Verrucomicrobiota; class Verrucomicrobiia; order Opitutales; family Opitutaceae; genus GAS368. Next base: position 11,003 of record SYGN01000181.1, read on the forward strand.
AAAGCCTCGATGGGCTCCTGGCTCTCCTACGGGCTCGGCACGCTCAACAAGGATTTGCCCTCGTTCGTCGTGCTGCACGCGAAACACACGAGCCCGTTCTCCAACGTGCAGGCGATTTCGTCGCGGCTGTGGGGCAGCGGTTATCTCGAGGGCCGGCACGCGGGCGTTTCCTTCCGCTCGCAGGGTGAGCCGGTGCTTTATCTCAATGACGCACCGGGCATCCCGCGCGAGTTGCGCCGCAAAATGCTCGACGGTCTGGGTGAACTCAATCGCCGCAGCTACGAACAGATCGGCGACCCCGAGATCCAGACGCGCACCCAGCAATACGAGCTGGCGTTCCGCATGCAGACGAGTGTGCCCGAGCTGGCGGATATGTCGGGCGAGTCGCCGGCGACCTACGAACTCTACGGCGAGGAAGCGCGCACGCGTGGGTCGTTTGCGAGCTCGGCGCTGATGGCGCGGCGTCTGGTGGAGCGCGGCGTGCGCTTCGTGCAGATTTTCCACCGGGGTTGGGATCAACATGGCAGCCTCCCTCGCGACATCGCGTCGCAGAGCAAAGACGTCGACCGCGCGTGCTACGGCCTCGTGCAGGATTTGAAACAACGCGGCATGCTCGACGAAACCCTCGTCATCTGGGGAGGCGAGTTTGGCCGCACGGTTTATAGCCAGGGCGCGCTCACCGAGACGAACTACGGCCGCGATCACCACCCGCGTTGTTTCACCATCTGGATGGCGGGCGGTGGTGTGAAAGGCGGGGTCGTGCACGGCGAGACAGACGAGATGTCTTACAATATCGTGAAAGATCCGGTGCACGTACGCGACCTGCACGCGACCATTCTCCACCTCCTCGGCATCGACCACGAGCGGCTCTCCTTTAAGTTTCAGGGACTCGATCAACGCCTCACCGGGGTGGTGCCGGCGAGTGTGGTGAAGACAATTCTCGCCTGACGACTCGCGCGGAATCCGCTTTTGACTCGGCGCGAGATCCCAAGACGCTTCCGACCATGCCGCCCGTGATCGCCACCGCTGAAATGCGGACTGTCGAGGACTACCGCGCCACGCCGGAAGGGACGCGTCATCAGCTGGTGGAAGGGGAACTCATTCTCATGGCCCTTGCACCCAACCTCTACCACTAGGATATCGCCAGAAGGCTGTATACCGTGATCGCAAATTTTCTAGCGAAGAAAAACCTGGGTCGCGTTTTCATCGCTCCGTGCGACGTTTACTTTTCCGACCACGATGTCGTCTAACCTGATGTGCTGTTTGTGGGCAAAGCGAATTTCGGGATACTCAAAGAAGAGGGAGTCCACGGCGCGCCCGATCTGGTGATTGAGGTACTTTCGCCCTCGACGGCCCAGCTCGACAAGAAAACCAAACGCCGCGTTTATGCGCAGGCGGGCGTGAAGGAGATGTGGCTCGTCGATCCCTTGCTGTCACAAATCCAGCGCTACGATTTCGCGAGTGACACCGCGAAGCCAGTACAGCTGATTGAGGAAAACGAAACATTTTCGACGCCGCTGTTCCCGGGCCTGACGATCTCGGCGACGGAGATCCTCAAACGATAGGTGCGGTGGATCGTGGTGGCGGGTGTGCCGCCGCGAATTGCTCACCTCGTTCGCTGGCCGGTAGCGGGCGCTTTCCCCGTCTTGCCCAGGAGGCGCGAGCGCGCGCGTCGGCACCATCGCCCATATCGCTATCGAACGCCTTCCGGTGGAGATCGTCGGCCGCAGGCCGGTCCAGCGTTGGTGGCATTCTTTCGGAGGGCGGTCTCCGCGCAAAAACGAGGGATTGCCTCGGCGCGGCAAGGTGGCGCATTTTTCCCGGGCTGTGCCCCCTCTGATGAGTCGTCAGTCCGTTATCCTGCTGTTCCCCCTGCTGTCCTTTTGGCCAGCGTTCGGAGCGGACGTGCGCATCCCTGCGCAGATCGAGTTCAACCGCGATGTGCGGCCGGTGCTGGCCGACAACTGCTTCGCCTGCCATGGACCCGACGCTGCGAACCGCAAAGCCAAGCTTCGCCTCGACGTGCGCGAGGCGGCGCTCGCCAAAGAAGCGTTTTTTCCGGGCAAGCCCGCGGAGAGCGAACTCGTCGTGCGCATCCGCTCGAAGGACGAGGACGAGATGATGCCGCCGCCCGACTCCCACAAAAAACTCTCCGCGCGCGACAAGGCTGTGCTCGAACGTTGGATCGCACAGGGCGCCGAATATCAGAACCACTGGGCCTACGAACCGCCGGTGAAGGCCGCGATTCCCGCCGGGGCCAACGCCATCGATACGCTCGTCGCGCGCCGGCTCATCACTGTCGAGATGAAGCCGTCATCCGAAGCGGATCGGCGCACACTCATTCGGCGTTTGTCGTCGGATCTGATCGGGCTGCCGCCCACGCCCGCGGAGGTGGCGGCGTTTATGGCCGACGCGACACCGGATGCTTATTCGCGATTGGTCGATCGGTTGCTGGCCGATCCGCGCTATGGTGAGCGCATGGCCCTGGGCTGGCTCGATCTCGTGCGGTTTGCCGACACCATCGGCTACCACAGCGACAACCCGCGCAATGTTTGGCCGTATCGCGACTGGGTGATCCAGAGTTTCAATACGAATAAACGCTTTGACCGTTTTACGCTCGAGCAAATTGCCGGCGATCTGTTGCCCGATGCGAGTGTGGAGACGCGCGTTGGCTCGGCTTTCAACCGGTTATTGCTCTCGACAGAAGAGGGCGGGGCGCAGCCGAAAGATTACGAGGCGCGCATGATGGCCGACCGGGTGCGCGCGATCGGTACGGCGTGGCTCGGGCAGACGACCGGCTGCGCGCAGTGCCACGACCACAAGTTCGATCCGTTCACGACGCGGGACTTCTATTCGCTCGGCGCCTTTTTCGCCGATGTGAAGGAGACCTCGGTTGGTCGGCGCGAGGAAGGGATGCCCGTGACCACGCCGGAGCAAACGGCCCGGCTCGCGGAGCTGAGGGAGGCCGTCGCCGCCGCGCGGAAAAATGTCGCTGTGCTGGCGATGCACATTGACGCGGCGCAAGCCGCCTGGGAGGCCAATGAGCAGGTGCGCGCGACCTCTTCCAAAAACGATCCACCGCGTGAGGTAGCGTCGGCGCTGAAGAAAGTCGCGACGAAGCGCACGGCGAAGGACCAGCAGACGGTGAAGACGTACTTTCGCACGCAGGTCAGTCCGGTGGCGCGCGGCGAGCTCGATCGACTCGCGGAGGCCGAGCATGCGCAGCAAGCATTCGTGGATGCGGTGCCGCATTGCCTCGTGACCGAGTCCGCGGCCGTAGGTCGCACGGTGCGCGTATTGGCGCGCGGCAACTGGATGGACGAGAGCGGTGAGATCGTGAAACCGGCGCTCCCCGCGTATCTACCGCAGCCGGATTTCGCGGGCCGTGAACTCACCCGAATTGATCTGGGACGTTGGCTGGTCGCGCGTGAAAATCCGCTCACCGCGCGGGTGTTTGCGAATCGGTTGTGGAAACAGTTTTTCGGTACGGCGCTGAGCCGGGTGCCGAGCGATCTCGGCGCGCAGGGTGAACCGCCGCCCAACGGTCCGCTGCTCGATTGGCTCGCGTGCGAATTGATGGAGAGCGGCTGGGATGTGAAGCAGCTCGTGCGCGTGATCGTCACGAGCACGACTTACCGCCAGGTTTCCACCGCGACGCCGACGCAGCTCGCGGCCGACCCGGATAATCGCGAACACGCGCGGCAGGGCCGACCCCGCTTCGAGGCGGAGGGGGTGCGCGACGCGGCGTTGGCGGTGGGCGGGTTGTTGTCGCCGCAGATTGGCGGGCCCAGCGTGAAGCCCTACCAACCGGATCGCTACTGGGAGAATTTGAATTTTCCGCCGCGCGATTACTCGGTCGATCGCGGCGACGCGCAGTATCGGCGCGGCCTCTACGTCTGGTGGCAGCGGTCGTTTCTCCACCCAAGCCTGCTCGCGTTCGATGCGCCGAGCCGCGAGGAGTGCGTCGCCGAGCGCAACCGCTCAAACCTGCCGCAGCAGGCGCTCGTGCTCCTCAACGATCCGACTTATGTCGAGGCGGCGCGTGCGTTGGCGGCGCGGATCGTCAGCGAGGGTGGCGGCAGCACGGCGCCGCGCCTCACCTTTGCCTGGGATCGCGCGCTGCAACGCCCGCCGCGCGCGGAGGAGGTGCGCACGGCGACCGGTTTGCTCGACGAACACCTCCGACTCTACCGCGCCGATCCCGCGGCGGCGAGCGCGCTGCTGGCCACCGGAGATTCGCCGCTGCCCGCCGGCCTCAGCGCAGAAGCTCGCGCCGAACTCGCCGCCTGGACGCACGTCGCACGCGTGCTGATTAATCTCCACGAGTTCATCACGCGCGAATGAAAATTCAAACTACGCAGCGCCGGGTTCGACGTAGCCCGCCTCGTGAGAGGCGGGACGGACCGCGTTTGAACTCCGGTCGGTCCCTGCTCTCACGAGCAGGGCTACACCCATCGATCCACCCATGAACGTTTTTCCGACTCCGTTTCAAACCCGCCGCGCGTTTCTCGGACGCGTCTCACATGGCGTCGGCGCGGTCGCGCTGGCCTCGCTGCTCGAAAAATCATCGTCACTCCACGCGGCGTCGGCGCGCCCGGCGGCCCGCGGGGTGGTTTACCCGCTCCCGCTGCCGCAAAAGGCCAAACGCGTGATCTGGCTGACGATGGCGGGAGGCCCGTCGCAGTTTGAGACCTTCGATCCGAAGCCGAAGCTCGCGGAATTACACGGCGAGGCGATGCCGGAGAGTCTGACGCGCGGACAACAGCTCGCCCAGTTGCAGGGGCAACGACTCGTGTGTCACGCGCCGCAGTTTCCGTTCGCGAAATTCGGGAAAAATCAGACGGAGATCTGTTCCCTGTTCCCGCACATCGGCTCCGTAGTGAACGAGATTTGTCTCATTCGTTCGATGACGACGGACGCGATTAACCACGATCCGGCTCACATGTTCATGAACACCGGCTCGCAGATCGCGGGGCGTCCGAGCATGGGGGCATGGGTGAACTACGGTCTCGGCAGTGAGGCGGAAAATCTGCCGGGATTTGTCGTGATGGTGTCCACGGGCCCGGGTCGTTCGCCGCAACCGATCGCGACGCGGCAATGGAGCAGCGGGTTCTTGCCGAGCCGTTTTCAAGGCGTGCAGCTGAACGGTCGCGGCGACGCCGTGCACTACCTCACCAATCCCGGTCGCGTTTCGCGTGCGCAGCAGGGCGCCGACGTGCAGGCGATCACTGCGTTGAACCGCCAACACGACGCCTTCGTGCACGACCCCGAGATCGCGACCCGCATCGCGCAATATGAGATGGCGTTCCAGATGCAGGCGAGCGTGCCCGAGCTGACCGATCTGCGCGGTGAGGCCGCGCGCACCCTGGCACTCTACGGCTGCACGCCGGGCGACGGCTCGTTTGCCGCGAACTGCCTGCTCGCGCGCCGTCTCGCGGAGCGCGGCGTGCGTTTTATCCAGCTCTACCACCGCGATTGGGATCACCACAGCCTGCTCAAGGAAGAGTTGCCGCTGCGCGCCAAGGAGGTCGACCAAGCCTGCGCCGCGCTCATTACCGATCTCAAGCAGCGCGGGATGCTCGATGACACGCTCGTCGTGTGGACCGGCGAGTTTGGCCGCACGCCGATGTCGCAGGGCAACAAAGGCACCGTCGGCCGCGACCACCACAATAAGTCGATGTCGATGTGGCTCGCCGGCGGCGGTGTGCAGCGCGGTCGGGTTTATGGAGCGACGGACGAACTCGGCTACGCCGCGATGGAAAACATCTGCACTGTCCACGACCTCCACGCGACGATGTTGCACCAGCTTGGCATCCGCCCCGACGCGTTCACGGTGAAGTTTCAAGGGCTCGACGCCAAACTCACCGGCGTGGAAGGCGGCGGAGTGATCCAGGGGATTCTGGCCTGAAAGGTGTCCGGGAACGGAGGTGGTTGGGCAAAAGGAAAGGTCTTCGGCGCCCAGAAGCAGACGTCTGCCAGCAGACGAGGGCTTGCTACGCGGCCTTGGGGGTATTCGCTTGGAAACGTTGTCGTAAGGTCTCGTCCTAACATTTTCCCCGATGCGTCGTCTCGTTTTCCTCTTTGCCCTCGTGTTGATGGTGACGGCGGGTGCCGTTCGTTCGGCTACGCCTGCAGCGCACAGGCTTTCGTTTAACACGCACATCCAGCCGATCCTCGCAGAGAACTGCTACGCGTGCCATGGGATTGATGCGGGCTCGCGCAAGGCCGAGCTTCGGCTCGACCGACTGGAGTTCGCGACGGCCAAGCGCAAAGACGGTGGTCCGGCGATCGTTCCGGGCAAACCGGAGCAAAGTCCGCTGGTTGAACGCATCGAATCGAAAGACGAAAAGAAAATCATGCCTCCCCCCGAGGGGCATAAGACGCTCAAGCCGGATGATATCGCGACGTTGCGCCGTTGGATCACCGAGGGTGCGGCCTACGAGGAACACTGGTCGTTCATTCCGCCGAAGCGACCGGCCGTTCCAACGGTGGCCAAGGCGCAATCAAAGGCCGTCCGTAACCCAATCGATGCATTTGTGGTCGCGCGCTTGGCTAAGGATGGGCTCACGCCTTCCGGCGAGGCTGATCGGCGCACACTCATTCGCCGCGTGACCCTCGACCTCACGGGCATCGTGCCGACGCCGGAGGAAGTGGATGCCTTCGTGGCGGATAAGTCGCCCGAGGCTTACGAGCGGGTGGTGGATCGGCTGTTCGCGAGCCCCCGCTATGGCGAACACCGCACGCGGTATTGGCTCGATTATGTGCGGTATGCGGACACGCACGGTATCCATTTCGACAATTACCGGGCGATTTGGCCCTATCGCGACTATGTGATCGGTGCGTTCAACTCAAATAAGCGCTTCGACGCGTTTGTGCGCGAGCAACTCGCGGGTGATTTACTGCCGGCCCGCACGTTCGAACAGTTGGCGGCGACCGGATTCGTGCGCTGCAACCCAACCACCAACGAGGGGGGCACGATAACCGAGGAAGTTTATGTGAACCAGACTCGCGACCGGGTGGAGGCCTTTGGCGCGACCTTCCTCGGTCTCACCACAGGCTGTGCCGCGTGCCACGATCACAAATTCGATCCGGTTTCTCAAAAAGACCACTATGGTCTCGCCGCGTTTCTGGGGAATACGTTGGAAAAACCGTGGGATCTCAACATCGCGGAGCCGCTGCCCGTGCTGCGCCTGCCGAAACCAGAAATGAAAGCCTCGGCGGAATTTGTGCTCGGGCAACGCGCCGAGTTGCTGGGGAAACTGGAAGCTCGACTCGTCCGTGGACGTGAACTCGCGGCGGCTTGGCTCGCAGCGGGCAACCGGCCGAAGCAGGTCGACCCAGCCAGCCTGGAAGTGCGTCTCCGACTCGACGAAGCCGAGGGCGATGTCCTGAAAAACTCGGCGCCGAAAGCGAAAGTGGCGGAATTCAAGGCCGACACGAACCCATTGATTTGGGGTGAGAGCACCTGGTTTTGGCCCACGATGCGGATGGATATTTTGTCGCGGATTAATTTGGGCGACCATGGCGACGTCGATGCGGGCGATAAGTTTTCCGCCGGCGGCTGGACTTTTCTCCGCGCGAAACCCGGTGGCGGTGCGCGCACGGGCACTGGCAATGGTTCGCTCCTGGCCCGAATGGGCGATGAAAAGCGCCGCGGTGGTGCGGGTTGGGACATCGCCCAAGAGGCCCTGCAAATCATCGTCAGCCTCACACCCGATCAAACTCTGCCAACGGCAGCGGAAATGAAGACCGAAGCGCCCACAGTCAGCGCGGAGCAAATCTCGGTGCCGGCGAAAAAGGGCAAGGCGAGCGCAAATCCCCGTGCAACCACGGCGGCTCCCACCAAACGCGGGCTGCAGGTCGCGACGAAGGCCGGTCAATTCACCCGCGACGAATGGGTGCACGTGTTTGTGACCTATGACGGATCGCGCAAGGCCGCCGGCGTGAAAATTTACCTCAACGGGAAAATAGCGGAGACGGACGTGCAACTCGATGCACTGGGTCCGAAGGATTCGATTCGCACGGATGCCGCGATGCATCTTGGGCGCAGGGATGACTACAATCCGATGCGCGAAACCCGGTTTCAGGATGTGCGCTTCTACCGCCGCGCACTGAACGGCGAAGAGGTTTCGCGCCTGACCTACGAGGATGTCGCAGGTGAAATCGTGGCGCGCCAGCCGGATGCCGCGAAATGGTCGACGGAGGAGAACTTTGTGGTCACTGAGCGTTATTTTCTCGGCGAAAAGGATGCGGAGACAATGAACCTTGCCGCCGCGGTGGCCGCGCACGATCAAGCGATCGAGGCGCTCACCAAGGGAGGGGCGGCGACGTTGATCGCGATCGAAAAATCGACGCCGGCTTTTGCCGACGTGCTTAAGCGGGGCGACTACTTCGCGCGGCTGCAACGGGTCGAGCCGACCGTGCCTCATTTCTTGGGCGACCTGCCGGCTGGCGCGCCGCGCAACCGCCGTGGACTCGCCGAATGGCTGCTCGCTCCCACCCAGCCCTTGATGGCGCGGGTGACGGTGAATCGTATGTGGCAGGAAGTGTTTGGGCGCGGGCTCGTCGAGAGCGCCGGGGATTTTGGAATTATGGGCGATCGTCCGTCGCATCCAGAATTGCTCGACTGGCTGGCGGTGGAATTTCGCGACGGCGGCTGGGACGTGAAGACGTTTTATCGGTTGCTTGTCACGTCCGCGACGTATCGCCAGACGGCGGTGGCGACGCCGGAGCGCCTCGCCAAAGATGCGGGTAACAAACTACTCGCGCGCGGGCCGCGGTTCCGGATGGATGGCGAAATGTTGCGCGACAGCGCCCTCGCCGCGGCCGGGCTGCTCGTGGATAGGGTCGGCGGACCGTCGGTGAAGCCTTACCAAGCCGCGGGGATTTGGGAGGAAGTCGCGATGCCCGGATCGACCACGCAGACCTACGTGCCCGACAAGGGTGAAGGCCTCTACCGGCGCAGCGTGTATACTTTTTGGAAACGCGCGTCGGCGCCGGCGGCGTTGGAGACCTTTGATGCGACCTCGCGTGAAGTCGTCTGCTCGCGTCGTCCCCGCACCAATACGCCGCTGCAGGCGTTCATTACGATGAACGATCCGCAGTGGGTCGAGGCGGCGCGCAAGCTGGCGGAGCGCGCGATGCAGGCGGCACCGACGACGCCCCAACGTCTCGATTTTCTCGCCCGCGTGACCCTCGCCCGACCGTTGGATGCGCGTGAGACGGCGGTGCTCACGAAAACCGCCGAGACGTTCCGCGCGAAATTTGTGACGAACGGGGACGAGGCCAAAGCCCTGCTCGCCGTGGGCGAGTCTCCCGCCGATCCGGCCTTGGCGGTTAATGAACTCGCGCAGTGGACCCTCGTCGCGAGTCAGTTCCTTAACCTCGACGAATTTCTGACCAAGTAGGGCGGATTTCAGTCCGCCATTCTCTACGCCCGATGGCGACTGAAGTCGCCCTGCCTCACAATCCATGAATCCCTCCTCTCCCGATCATCACCTCTGCTCCGATCACTGCGGCGAGAATCCGACTGTGTGGGATTTGCCGCACGTGCCGCTCGGCTTGAAGCGCGAATGGCTCGATCTGGAGACGCGCCGGCACTTCCTCGGGCAAGGCGTGAAAGCGCTCGGTTGGGCGGGGCTCGCGACGCTCCTCGGTCGCTCGGCGCCCAAGCTGTTGGCGAATGCACCGATCCTCGGAGCGCCCACGATGCTGCCGCACTATGCGCCGAAAGCGAAACGCGCGATCTACCTCTTCATGGCGGGCTCGCCCTCGCAGATTGAGACGTGGGACGACAAGCCGGCCCTCGCCGATTTGTTCGACAAGGATCTGCCGGAGTCCGTGCGCGGTGGCCAGACGCTCACGGGCATGACGGCGAGCCAGACGCGTTTTCCGATTGCACCGAGTGTCTATAAATTTGCCCGGCAGGGGAAAGCGGGCCGCTTCGTGTCGGAGCTCTTCCCTTACACCGCAAAAGTTTCCGACGAACTGTGCGTGATCAAGTCGCTCTATACCGATGCTATCAATCACGAGCCGGCGATCCTTCAGCTGACGACCGGCAATATGTTTCCCGGCAAGCCGTCGATCGGTTCGTGGCTCTCGTACGGGCTCGGCGCGATGAATGCAGAGCTGCCGACGTTTGTCGTTATGACCTCGAAGATGCCGCACCGGACCAACGTGCAGGCGCTCTCGAACCGGTTGTGGTCCTCGGGGTTTCTTTCGCCTGAGCATGCGGCGGTGGCGTTGCGTTCGGGCAGCGATCCTGTGCTGTACCTCAACAACCCGAAGGGCGTCTCCAGCGATGTGCGGCGCGCGATGATCGACGGGGTCAACGACCTGAACCGCCAGCTGTTCGAGCGAGTCGGCGATCCGGAGATCAACGCGCGGATTTCCCAATACGAGATGGCGTTTCGCATGCAAACCTCGGTGCCGGAGCTCACGGATTTCTCAAAGGAGCCGCAATCCACGTGGGATCTCTATGGGCCGAAGGCGAAAGAGCCGGGCACGTTTGCCTACAATTGTCTGATGGCACGGCGGCTGGCCGAACGCGGCGTTCGTTTCACGCAGATTTTTCTGCGCAGTTGGGATCAACACAGCCGTCTGCCGACTAACATCAAGTTGATGGCGGAGGACTCGGATCAGCCGACTTATGCGCTCATCACCGATCTCAAGCGGCGCGGACTCCTCGACGACACCGTCGTGATTTGGGGTGGGGAGTTTGGCCGCACCGTCTATTCACAGGGGACGCTTACGGCCGACAACTATGGCCGCGATCACCATCCCCGGTGCTTCAGCATGTGGATGGCGGGCGGCGGCGTGAAGCCTGGTATTTCCTTTGGCGAGACGGACGAGTTTTCCTACAACATCGTGAAAAATCCGATGCACATCCGCGACCTGCACGCCACGATTCTCCATCTCTTCGGCCTCGATCACAACAAGCTCTCCTTCAAGTTTCAAGGCCTCGATCAAAAACTAACGGGCGTCCTGCCCTCGAAAGTCATCAATGACCTCCTGGCTTAACGCTTCGTTTTCCGGCTTGAGTCGGGCTGCCGCTGGTCGGCAAGCCGTCGCGGTGATCGTGTCTGTTGCGAGACGGCACGGCGACAGGCGCCGGCCTTACGCGCTGTTTGCCTTGCTCGCCGCTGGCGCCTTGGCGGTGTCCGCTCGCGGAGAGGATACTTTTTTCGCGCAGCGGGTCGCGCCGATTTTCGAGCAGAAGTGTGTCGCCTGCCACGGAGAGAAAAAACAAAAGGGGAAGTTGCGTCTCGATAGTTTCGCCCAGCTCATGCGCGGCGGTGAAGGCGGCGGCGTGGTGAAGGCCGGCGCGCCGAAGGCAAGCGAGCTCTTCATTCGCGTGACGATGGACCCCGAGGACGAAGATTTCATGCCGGCGGACAGCAAGCCGCCCTTGACGCCTGACGAAGTGAAAGTGCTCGAATTGTGGATTGCGGCGGGAGCGTCGGAGACGACGTCGCTCGCGGCCATCAAAGGTGCGCCCGCTCTCGCCGCGCGGAAGGCGCCGGTGGCCGCGCTCGCGCCTGATTGGCATCCCCGGGCCGCGCAGATCGCCCAGTTCGAGAAGTCCACCGGCCTGCGTCTTGTCCCGCGCTCCGCGGTGCCGACCGACGGCCTCGTGCTCCGCACCGCCAGCGCACCCACCCGGTGTGACGATGCGGCGCTCGCGCAGTTAGCGCCCCTCGCGGATCTCGTCGTCGAGGCCGAGTTGGCCCGCACAAAGATTACCGACGTCGGCCTCGTTTCACTCGCGACATTTTCCAACCTATGTGCGCTTGATCTCACACGCACGGCGGTGACGTCGGGCGGCCTCGGGACACTCGTGCCTTTGCAAAAACTTGAGTCGATCAACCTCACGTCGACGGAAGTCGACGACACGGGGGTGGCGCGGTTGAAGCAATTGCCGGCCCTACGGAAGACGTGGGTCTTTGGCACCCGGGTTTCGACCGTTGCCGAGGATCCGGCGGCGGCCAAATAGACTTTTCCGGATGTCTTTGCGCGGAATTTTTCTGTCGGTCGGATTGATGTGGTCGTCCTGCGTCCTCGCCGCGCCTCCGTCCCGCGAGCCGGCGAATCTCGATACCCTCAAGCAGGAGATCCAGAGGTACGTGGACTCCGGAAAATATCGCGAAGACGTCGCGGCGGTCGCGGCGGAGGCGACGGCTTGGTTGGAGCTGAGAACCGAGCGGGGAGGGAAACGGCTGACCGTGGTTTTCGATCTCGACGAGACGCTGATTTCGAATTGGTCGCACCTGAAGGAAATGGGTTTCGCGTATGTGCCCGGGGCGTGGACGGCGTGGGTGCAGTCGGCGCGGGGGCCCGCGCTTGAGCCCGTGCGGGATGTGCATCGGGCGGCGCGGTGTTTGGGCATCGACGTGATTTTCCTGACCGGGCGCCCCGAGAGCGAACGGCGGGGCACGGAAAAAAATCTCCGCGCCATCGGCTGCGATGACTATGCCGCGTTGTGGTGCAAACCGGACGAGGCGAAGGAAACAACCGGCGCCTTCAAAACCGCGGTGCGCGCGCGACTTGAAGCTGAGGGGCACGTCATCATCGCGAATATCGGCGACCAGGCGAGCGACCTCGCCGGCGGCCATGCGGAGAAAACCTTTAAGTTGCCGAATCCGTTTTACCTGATCCCGTAGGAAGCCACCGATGCTGAAAAAACTACTTTCTCCTGGGTCTTTGGTTGGCGGTGGTGCGTGGGATCGTGGGAGCCGTGGTTGCGCAGCCTTGGATGGTGCCGGCGTTAGACTTGGAATCGGGTTTGCCATGGTGGGTCGGCCCTAGCACGCCGCTGGCCTACCGGCTCGTGCCGACCCCACTCTCGTGGCGTTCGGCGGAATTTTTCGGCCACGCATTCACAGATGGTTCACGGTTTGTGGTGCGGTATCGATTCACCCTGCTCGGCACGTGGATTCAGTAGGGGTCCGCAGTATTCGTCGATTGCGCAGACGGCCTCGGCGTTGCGGCCTGAGGGAGGAGACTACACGACTTCGGCGCGCGAGACCGTGCCGCTGACCTTTGCGTTGAAGCAGCCGATCAGCTGCAATTTTCAATTGACGCTGAAGATGTAGGGCTGGGGTGGCTGTCCGATTTGGACTGGTGAAGGTAGCCGCGAGCGCCAGCGAGTGGACGCGGACCGCTCGCTGGTGCTCGCGGCTACGAAAAATCGGTGGCGATCTCCGGGCTACTTCACTGCGGCCGCAGGATCGAGGTAGACGCCTTTGAGGGGATGGTTGTCCAAGAGATTACCATACCACCCTTTCACTTCGGGTCGGCGGAGATTGTTGCGCGTGTAGAAATAGATCGGCGCGATGGGGCTCTCGGCGGCGATGATTTCCTCGCAGCTTTGGTAGAGTTCGTAGCGTTTGGCGTTGTCGGCGGTGCGGTTGGCTTCGGCATAGATGCGGTCGTAGTCGGCGTGGCGCCACCGCGTCAGGTTGTTGCCGCTGTCGCCGGTCATGAGTTCGAGAAACGTGCTCGGATCAAGGTAGTCGCCGATCCAAGCGAAACGGCCGATCTGGTAGGCGCCCGAACGCATGGACACGGTTTGGACGCGGGCTTCCTGATTCTGCATGGTGATGTCGATTCCGAGGCCCTTGTTCCACATTTGCTGGAGCGCTTCGGCGATCAGGCGGTTGGCTTCGGTGGAGTTGTAAAGGAACTCGAGTTTAGGGAAATCCTTGCCACCGGGGAAGCCGGCCTCGGCGAGGAGTTTTTGGGCGGTGGGTAGGTCATGCGCGAGCTTCGTGCGCGCGTTGAAGCCGGCGGTGTCGGGCGGAGTGAGGTGGCCGGCGGGCATCTGGCCACCGCGGAGCACATCGCGGACAAAGCGCTCACGGTCGATGGCGAGTGAAAGGGCGCGGCGCACGCGGGCGTCGTTCAACGGTGGTTTCTCGACGTTGAAGCGGAGGAAGAAAGTCGCGAGGAAGACGTGCGGCTCGAAGAACGGAGATTTTTCCTGCCGGTAGACCGCGATCTTGGAGATCGGCAGCGTGGACGTGGTATGCAGCTGCCCGGCGCGAAAGGTGCGCTCCTCAGCGTCTTCGCTCTCGATCGGGTAGAAGACGGCGGCGGTGAGCTTCACGGCGTCACGGTCCCAGTAGTGTGGGTTTTTGGTGACCCGGATGAATTGGTGGGGCTTCCACTCGGTGAGGACGAAGTAGCCGTTGCCCACGTGATTTCCCGGGCGCGTCCAGGCCGAGCCTCGTTGGGTGAGGCCAGCGTATTTTTCGAGGGTGGGGCGATGCAGGGGATACCACGCGGCATGGCAGACCATCGACGGAAGATAGGGTACGGGATACTCCGTGGTGAGCACGAGGGTGTGGTCGTCTGCGGCGCGCGCGCCGAGTTGAGTGACGTCGGCGAGTTTGCCGCCGTTCAGCGGTTGAGCGTTTTTCAGAACATAGAGCATCGAGGCATACTCGGCTGCGAGGCTCGGAGTGAGCATGCGCCGGTAAGCGAACACGAAATCGTGTGCGGTGACCGGATCACCGTTGGACCATTTGGCGTTACGCCGGAGGTGAAACGTCCAAGTGAGCCCGTCCGTCGAGTGCTCCCACCGCTCGGCCACGGCGGGCACGGGCGTGGAGTCTTTGGGGTCGTATTGGGCGAGACCTTCGAAGAGCGCCATCGTGATCTGGGCGTCTTGTTGTGAGCTGATGACGTGGGGATCGAGGTCGGTCGGCTCGGTGAGATTACCGATATGAATGACCTGATCGCGGTTGCCGGTGGCGACGGCGGTGCCGCGTTTGCCGCAGCCCGTGGTGAGGAGGGTGGCAAGGATGCCGAGCGCGAAGGTGGACGTGGCCGCGAGGCGGACGGAGGGCTGAAGGGGCATACGCGAGAGGGGGGAGATTAAGAAAAATAAAAAGCCACGCGAGGAATTCGCGTGGCTGAAAATGAGTGCGGCGGCGTGGGCGCGGGTTACTTCGTGGGCGACTGGGCTTGGATTTCGGTGAGGCGTTTGTCCAACTCCGCCATCTTGGCGACGAGTTCAGCTTCGCGTTTCTTGCGCTCGGTGCTGTTGACGATGCTGAGGCTGGCGGCGTCCTTGATGACGTTGGCCGGCAACGTGAGGAGGCGGGTAATGAGGCCCTGGTCCTTGAACGAGCTGAGATAGAGCGCGGTGATTTCGTGTGAGAGCTTCAGCGAGTCCTGGGCGACGGTCTGGGTCGTCACGATGTTGTTCTGGAGGACTTGGTTTTTTGCGAGTTCAGCCGTGAGGACGTTACCCACCTGATTGGAGATCCGGTTGCTATATTTCTCGATGGATTCGCGCGTGAGATTTTGGTCCTTCGACATTTCGGCTAAAATGGGCTGAATCTTCTCGGCCATGCGGGAGGAAACCTTGTCCGACTGTTCGTTCTGCATCTTCTCGGCGTCCTCGGGTGATTTCGGGAGGGGGTTGTAGGGCTGGACTTTCTTGGCGATGGCGTCGGCGAGGGCGTCCATGCGTTCAACGTTGAGCTTCTGAATCTCTTCGTCGGTGCGGAATAGATCGGCTTCGCGCTTCGAAATCGCATCGCGGAGGAGCTTGTTGGTGGCGTCGATCTGGCGGCGATTTTCTTCGGAGGCCGCCTTGAGTGCGTCATTTTGCTCGCGGAGCGGGATAAGTTGGGAGCGCTGTTTATCGCTCAGCTCGGAGACGGTTTGTTGGTGGACCCAGAAGGCACCGGCAATGACGAGTAACGCAGTCAGGACGACGGCGGGAAGTTGTTCTTTGAATTTTTGCCACATGGTGGGAATGGTATGTTTAGTCGGACGGATGGAATGAGCGGTTAAAAGAAGGGGAAGGCAACGCCGAGGTTAGGGGGGACAGGAAGACGTTTTTTGCAGTTGTTATTGGCGAGGTGGTTTGCACGTTGGCGCCATGAGCCTCAATCGCTGGGAGCAGAGAGTGTTTGATTACTGGCAGAGTCATCGTGACGAAAGACAGTTCTGGCAGGAAAAAGTTCGCGCTTTGGCGAAAGCGAGCGTGGACGACCATGCAGCGGCGACAAGGTTGGATCATGATTTTTGGCGCTACTACGAGGAGCGCAGCGGCGTGGTGCCCCTGTTTCAAGAGGCCATGCGGCACGAAGGGCTTAAGCGGACGAGCATGAAGAACTTGGCCGAATTGGTGTTGCGACTTTGGGTGGAACCGCGGCCGAAGAAAAAGCCGGTGGAAGGGAACGGAGAATCGCGGCCGGCGCAGCCTTGCGCATAAGCACGACGTTACCCTTGGGTGCGGGCGGCTACTAGTACGCGAAATTATTGCGCCGCGAGTTGGAACTTTCGCGGAACTGTGTGTACTTATGGTCAAGTTGATTGTCTCCTCGCAAAGCGCTGGAGACTTGGGGTAAGTAAGCTAGTATTGGACGGATCGCATAGGGGTATGTGGTCCGTCCTCTTTTTTTGGCTGAGCGAAGAATCGCCGGCGAGTAGGCTCTTGCGCTCCACCTCACGCGGTGGCGGCCACCATGGGCTTGTCGGCCGTAACGTGGTAATCGGCGGGAGTGCCGGTCGGTTTCACGTAGCCGGTGCGGATCACGAAGTCGCCGAAGCGCTCGCCGGTGGTGCGCTCCAAGGCATAGCGCCGGATGATCGGTCCGAGGAGGGCGACGATGTCGGTGTCGAGGACACTTGCCTTGTAGAGGATGTTCAGACGGGAACCGTTGAAAGCGGCGCCGAGGTAGACGTTGTATTTATCGGGGGCGCGACCCACGAAACCGATTTCGGCGAGGTAGGGGCGGCCGCAACCGTTGGGGCAACCGGTGATGCGGAGGGTAATCTCGTCGTGGCGGAGGCCGGCGGCTTCCATTTCGGTTTCGAGATTGGCGACGAGTTCAGGAAGGTAGCGTTCGCTCTCGGCGAGGGCGAGACCGCAGGTCGGCAGCGCGACACAGGACATCGCGTTGAGGGCGAGGCCGGAGACGTTGTTGGCCGTATCCAGTTTGTGTTTGCGGAGGAGGGCTTCGATGACGGGCCGCTCGCCGGGCTGCACGCTGGCGATGATGAGATTTTGATTCGCGGTGAGGCGGAAGTCGCCTTTGTGGGCGAGGGCGATCTCCCGAAGGGCGGTCTTGAGTTTGAGCTCGGGAGTGTCCTTCACGCGGCCGCTCATGAGGAAGAGCGTGTAGTGGCTCGTACCGCTTTCGCCGTCGACCCAGCCGTAGCGGTCGCCCATGTGCGTGAACGCGAATGGCCGCGGCGATCCGAGCCGGTAACCGAGACGGCGCTCCACTTCCTCGCGGAACCAGACGATCCCGCGGTCTTCGATCGTGTATTTTAGGCGGGCGTGTTTGCGGTCGGTGCGGTCCCCGAAGTCACGTTGCGCGAGCATCACTTTTTCTGCGACGTCGACGGCTTGGCCGACGGTGCAATAGCCGAGGACGTCCGCGATACGGGGATAGGTTTCGACTTGGTTGTGCGACATGCCGAGGCCGCCGCCGACGGTGACGTTGAAGCCGGCGATGCTCTGGCCGGTCGCATCTGCGATGGCGATGAAGCCAAGGTCGTGCGCGAAGATGTCCACATCGTTGCTCGGCGGGATGGCGACCACGGTCTTGAATTTCCGTGGTAGATAGGTGGCACCGTAAAGGGGCTCGGACTCGGGTTCGCCACCGGCGACGAGGTCTTCGCCGATCCAGATTTCGTGGTAGGCGCGGGTGCGGGGCGAAAGGTGGTCGCTGATGGCTTTCGCTGTGCGGAGGGCTTCGGCGTGCAAGGAGGATTGCTCCGGATTTGGGTTGCACATGACGTTGCGGTTCACGTCGCCACAGGCGGCGAGGGTGTCGAGCAACGAACGGTTCACGGCATTGATGGCGGACCAGAGATTGCCTTTGAGGATGCCGTGAAATTGGAAGGCCTGGCGCGTCGTGAGCTTGAGCGTCCCGTTGGCGTGGGTGTTTGCGAGGGCGTCGAGGGTGACCCATTGCGCGGGCGTGCAGACGCCGCCGGGGACACGGATGCGCGCCATGAAGCTGAAGGCTTTTTCCTTGTTCTCCTTGCGGCGTTGCGAGCGGAGGTCGCGATCGTCTTGCGGATAGATGCCGTGGAATTTTGTGAGCAGCGAACTGTCCTCGGTGATTGAGCCGGTCGAGTGATCGGCGAGGTCGCGGAGAATATTTCCGCGGAGAAAATTGCTCGCGGCCTTGATGCCTTCGTTTTTGGCGAGGGGCTTGGCGGCGGGAGCAGTGGGCGCGGTGGCGGCAGGTGTGGCAGGCGTGGAACTCATGCAAGGGTGGGAGCGTGGAGGTTGGAGAGGGTGTTCCGCAAGGCTGCGGCGAGTGCGGGTGTAGCGAGCGGGTGCGTACCGACGAGATCGGTCAGGTGGCAGCAGAGCGACGGACTGGAGGCTTCGGCCGCGCCGCAAATTTGAGCGATGTCGCCGCCGGGACCAGCGTGGCGGCCGGGTGAAAGAAAGAGCAGTGCGACCACGACGTCGGTGCGGTCTGGTGGGGGCGAGGTGCGGGGCGCCGACAGGGCCGCGAGGGCTTCTGCAAGGAGCGGGTGGTTGTGGGCGTGCGCGCCACCTTCCATGGATGCGGCTGTAACGGAGACGACTTCGGAGCCAAGCAGCGCCCGAACGTCTCCGGTCAGGCGGTCGCGCAGCGCAGCGGACGCGGGCGAGGGGCCGCCGTGGTCGACGACGAGGACGGGCGGAAGATCGAGGGACGCGACGCCGATAGTCTCGCGGACCCGGGCCGCGACGATTTGGGCGATCACGCCCGCGTCGGCGAGTCCGGGGGTGAAGGTAAACGCGAAAGGAGTTTCGGCGTGTTCTTGTTGGAGTTTTTCGAGATCGCTGCGGAGCGCGGAGCCGATCGCGCCCTGCGCGCTGATGAAGAATGGGGCGAACACAAAGTGGCGCTCGCCGAGGGCCAGTTGGCTGCGCACGAAAGGCGCGAGGGTCGTGCCGGGCAAATCGCCATCGAAGGCGGCGAGCGGGATGCGGTCGCTGTGTTTCCACGACACGGCGTGCACGGTCGTTTCAATGATCACGGACAACTCCGTCGCGACGACGCGGAGATTGCCCGTCGCGGCGGGTACGAGCGAGCCGTTGTCGATCAGCGCAACCGTCATGGCCGTGGGTTCCACTCGGTGGCGTTCGCGACCACGGCTGATTCGAACCAAGCGAGTTTGGTGGAGAGCGCGGCGACTTCGCCGATCACGACAATCGCGGGCGAGCCGAAGCCCGCGTGCTCGGATTCGAGCGCGACTTTGGCAACGGAGGTGAGGAGTTGGCGGTGGTTGCCGGTGGTCGCGGATTGGACGACGAGGGCGGGCGTCTCGGAGGAGAGACCACCGGCCTGCAGACGACGGGTGATCATCTCGAGGTTTTTCATACTCATATAGAGGCAGAGAGTGGCGCCGAGTTTTCCGTAATCCTCCCAATGAATCGCGGAATCGGGCTTGTTCGGGTCCTCGTGACCAGTGAGGAAAACCACCGCCGAGGCGTGGGCGCGATGAGTGAGCGGAACGCCGGCGTAGGCGGCGGCGGCGAGCGCGGACGTTACTCCGGGCACGACTTCGAAGGGAATGCCGACTGCGACGAGTGCTTCGGCTTCCTCGCCGCCGCGGCCAAACATAAACGGATCGCCGCCTGTGAGCCGCACGACGCTGTTGCCTTCGCGTGC
>SYGN01000182.1 GCA_005799525.1 Opitutaceae bacterium
GCCCGCAGCTGGCCCCAGCGCGTGCCGCCCATCAGGTAGGCGGAGGACACATCCTCGACGACGCGGCGCGTGCCGAGGTATTTGCGCGACTCGTCGTAGTAGCGGTCCTCGAACCAGTGCGCCGGATTTTTCTTCACATGCTCGGCCACGTAGCCGACGTGTGTGTAGGGGATCGGGCCGTTGCGCAGGCTTTCGGTGGTCTTCACGCCGTTGAATTGAAAGATGCTCAGATCGTCGTCCCGGCGGCCCGTCGCGGGATTGATGCCGAGGACCCCGTCGGGCCCCGCGTATTGCCAGCGCCGGTCGCCGCCGACCTCCTCCGCCGTCTGGCGGCGGAAGCGCGCCCCGGCCTTCAGGTAATTCATCCGGCGCCCATCGAGGAAATATTTGGCGTTGGCCGACACGCTCTCGAGCGTGCCGTTGCGCTCGTTGTCGCGCTTGTTGAGTTCGCTGTTTGTGTAGTTCCGCAGGTCGGAGATGCTCGGCCCGCCCGTCTGCGTGAATTGCGGCCGCATCTCGCTGGCGGTTTTGTCGAGGGTCCAGCCCACGCCCGTCAGCCAGGTGCGGAAGAAACCGCCGGAGCCGACCTTGGGGCTGTTGTGTCCGTCGTTCTGCCGCACGATGCTCTCCGAATAGGCGGCATCGTAATCGATCAGGAGGCGCGCGTAGGTGTGCTCCGCGCCGGCGTGCAGTTGACGCTGCGAATCCTCGAAGCGGTTGCCGTCGGTCTGCAGCTCGAAGGTCGACGCCGGCACTGCGCGCACGCGCGTGATCTTGCTGGTGAAGTCCGGGAGGATGGCGTTGGTGCCCGTGGGCTGGCCGGCGGCGTCGAGCGCGGCAACGGTGCGCGACGTGAAGGCGCGCGTCCGCAGATACTCGAACGAGCGCTCGTGCGCGTCGTTGTAGATGCCGTTGAGAAAGACGCGGAAGGTCGGGCTGAAACGGTAGTCGATCTTCAAGGTCGCGCTCTTGTTCATGCGGTTGTTGTAGATGTCCGCCGAGCGGTAGTCCCACACGTAGGCGGGGCTCGTGGTGACGAAGGCGTAGTCCTGCGTCATCTGGATCGCGGACACCGCGTTCTCGCTGTAGAACATGCTGAACGTCACGCCCAGGTTCCGATCGCCGCCGAAGGCGTCGAAGGCCTCCTGGTAGCTGAACGACGTCATCGGGTGGAGCGAGTGGTTCCGCGTCGCGGGGTTGTGGTCGTAGAACGGCGGGGCCCACTTGGCGCCGAAGCGGTAGATCATCCGGCGCTTTTCCTTCATGCTGAGCGGCGAACGGGTCTTCATGTTGATGTTCCCGCCGAGCGAGTCCGCATCCATGTCGGGCGTCGCCGCCTTGGTGACCTCGATCGTGTCGAAAAACGCGCCGGGGATGCTGTTGGTGCGGAAATTCCGGTTCATGCCGCCGGAGCTGGCCATCTTGTTGCCGTCGATCGTGACGGAGTTGAGCGTATGATTGGTGCCGCGGACCATCACCTCGCTCACGACGCCCTCGCCGTTGAGGGAGCCGGCGATGCCCGGGAGCCGGATGAGCAGCTCGCCGGCCTCGCTGTTGGAGAGGTTGCCGTAGGCGTCGAGGGCGACGACGCTCTTCACGCTGTCCGCGTTGCGCTGGGCCGTGAGCGCGGCGGCATTGCCCTCCCGCTCGCCGACCACGCTGAACTTGTCCAAGCGATAAACATCGGAGCCGAGCTCAAACGCAGCCGAGGCTTGCTGCCCGGCCGCGACCGCGATCCGGCGCTCTTCGCGGTTCAACCCCGTATACGTCACGACCACGGCATAGTTGCCCGCCGGGAGCTGCTCGATCCGGAAGCGACCCAACGAGTCGGTCAGCGTGCGCACGCCGAGCGCGGGGATCTCGACCACCGCACCCTCGAGCAGCGCCCGCGTCGCGCTGTTGCTCACCTGCCCGGAGATTTGACCGGAGTCGCTCGGTGACTGAGTCTGCGCGAGCAGCGCGCCTGAGCCCGCGGCCAGCGCAGCGAGCAAGAAACGAACAACGCGACAAAGCGAAGAGCGGGGTATCATGGTGGCGGACGGGTTGGGGGATGGGGACGAGACGGCTTGCCGTCGTGAATTTAGCGCGTCGTGCCGGCGGGCGTCGACTGTTCTAAAGCTCGGCTGCGGATGGAGCCGAGATCGATGGCGAACTCCGAGCCGGCGTTGCTCGCGACGTAGTCGTTCTCGAAGCCGTCGCCGAGATAGACGCGCGGGGTCGGGTTGACCAAGGGATTGGGAAACGTCTTGGGCGGTTGGCCGTTGACGGCGACGGTGAAACTTCGGGCGTCCACGACGACTCGCAGCGCGTGCCACTGCTCCGGCGGAAAGTCCCCGACCGGCTCCCATTGATTGCGCGTGTAGGCGTAGAGTTTTCCCGGCCGGTTGGCCGGCACGCCCAAGCGGATCGGGATGCGATCGCCCACTGAGCAGAGGACCGCCATGCCGACGTTCTGTAGCTTTTTCAGCCGCGCAGAGAAAGTCAGTTCCAGCGCGCCGCCCGTCTCGAAGTTCACGGTGTCAATGTCCACGCCGGCGCTCGCCCGGTTGCGAAACTCGATCGCCTGTCTACCCTCGAAGGTCGCGAGCTGCGGGCGGGCTGTGCGGCTGCCTGGGTTGTTGCGACGCACCGTTTTTTTCCCGGCGGCGTCGGCCTGCACCGTCATTTGGATAAGCTCCTTGCTGCGCGGCCACACGTAGTAGGTGTCGGCGCGCGGCGCGGGCGAGACGATCGCGCCTTCCATGCCGCTCAACTCCGGGCCCGGCCCGCCGTCGCCGGGACCGAGCGTGTAGCCAATGTAGAGCTTGCCGTCGTGCGCGACGCCCTGCGGGTAGCGGCTGATTACCCCGGGACGGGAGATCGGCGTCGCGGCAACAAAGTCGTCGGCACCGCTGCGGCTGAAATTCAGCGCGACGTTGATCCGGGTGCGGTAGTCGCGGTGGTTGGTGAAGCCGTCGTGCTGCACCAGGCAGAACCGCCCGCCCGGCAAACGAAAGACCTGCGAGCGCTCGTTGACCGTCTCCATGAACGAATATCCGGGATCGCGCGGGAAGCGCACCGGCGAGCCCTTGGCCGCGCCGGTGCCGACGGCGGTGAGGCGCCATTGATCGCTGGGCGGCGTGGCGTTGGTGAAATTCCGCATGAGCGCGCGGATGCGGCCATCGTGTTGCTCGTAGAAAAACGGTTCCCACTGCGCCGCGAGATCATCGACCATGCTGAGCAGATCGGAAACTTCCCAGGTGAGTCCGCCATCGTCGGTGTAGAGGCAGGCGTTCCAACGCTTGAAGCGGCCCGGATGGTTTTTCTCCACCGGGTAGAATGTGACGGGCGCGAGCACGCGGCCGCTGGCGAGCAGCACCGGATTCTGGCTGACGAACGCGATGCAGGAGAGGCCGTCGATTTCGCGCCGGTTGAGAATTTTCCGGTGACGCCAGTGGTCGCCCGCCCCTTTTTCCAAAGTGCTGAGATAGGTGCCCTGCAACTGCGGGTCTTCGCTGCGGCAAAACCACACGCACCATAGCTGCCGGTCGAGGTAGTTGAGCAGATTGGGCTGCCACTCTATGACTTTAGGATCCACGGGTAGCGGGGCGTTGCCAACGTGGGACAACTGCATCGGCCCGCTCCAGCGCTTGAAGTCGGGACTCGTGGCCCAGACGTTGAACTGCCCCGGCTTGCCCTCGAAGAACGTCGCGGCGTTGCCGCCCCAGACGGCGTGAAACTGGCCGTCGAACCACTCAACCGCAACCATGTGGTTATAGGCATAGTGACCTGGTGCCACCTTCCCCTCGTGGATGCTGACGTGCTCAACCGTCGGATTGTAGAACTGATATCGACGCTCCTGCGCACGGCTCGATACAGCTAGCGTCGCGCAGGCGGAGATCATCGTCAATATGGTCATGGCGACCGAGAGCGGCGGTTTCGTCGTGTTCATTCTTCTGGGGCATCTTGAGGTTCGTGATAATGCTCAAAACTCGAATGTATTGGTGAGATACCAGCGTTTTTCTGGCGGGATGCGGGCGAAGGCAGTTTCGCCCCAGGGCTGGGTGGTGACCGGAATGGCCGAGGTGCCGCCGATGAGATTCGTAGCGCTCAGTCTCACTTTCCAGGTGATCCGGTTCTGCCACAACCTTCGGCCGTAGCCGATCCACCCGTCGACATTGATATCTTGAGGCCCGAAATAGGGATGGGCCAGATCGAGCGAGACGCTTTGATTAGAATTTCGTTTGTAGGGATAACCGATCGCAACCTTGTCCTGCCAGCGGACGCCGGTGCCCACGGACCATCCTTTGAGGGCCGAACCGAAAGGCGATTCGCGTGAAAACGTGTAGCTGGTCACCAGATTGGCGCGCCACTTGCGCTGCTCCGCACTACGCGCTCCCGCCGTCGCGATGGCGGTGGCATACGGCACGAGCACGTTCGTCGAGAGCCAATCCCTGTAAAGCTGAACGCCCGCCAGGGAATCACCGGGCTTCCATCCTTGCGGGTAATTGGCGTAGGGCACGCCGCCGAGTTGGTTCCAAACCGGCGTCATGCGCTCGATGAAGCTTCGGAGGAACGGCAGGACGTTGCTTTGCACGGTTTCCTGCTTCGCCACATTGGCCATGATTCTCCAGTTCGCCGTGGGGTTGAAGATGATGTCCATTTCCAGCCCCTTGGCCCGGAAATCAGTCGTATCGGCAATTCCCTGCTGCCCGGGCAGCGCTGCCGTCGTCGTTAGATTCGGCGCCGTCCCGACGAGCTTCCAACTGTAGAGATCGAGATAGTTCGGGGGGAGCGCACTCAACAGGAGTTGCAGGTTCGCACTCTGCTGCGTGGCAAGCTGCGGATTGACATTGGCCTCCGTCGCCCAGTTGTTGGCGACAACGACGATTGCGTTATACAACGTGGCGCCTAACACTCCCGGTTGTTGGCTCAAATTGGTCTGATTGGTCTCAAATGTATTGAACCGAATCGTGAGTTTCTCAGCGAAAGCTGAGAGATTGAAGCCAAACTCCTTGGTCTTACCCTCCTGCGGTGACTGCGGCTGGAAGAATCCATTCAGAACGCCCCCCCTGGGCGCGAAGTTCGA
>SYGN01000183.1 GCA_005799525.1 Opitutaceae bacterium
GATCCGGATCGGCGGCACTCCTCCCGCCGGCGAGAAAATCCCACCTCCGCCAACACCTCCAGGAAAGTGATCCACACTCCTCCCCACCTCATGATGAAAAAACTCCGTGGTGTCTGCCTCGGCGCCGGCTATTTCAGCCGCTTCCAATATGAAGCTTGGGCCCGCATCCCTGAGGTCGAAATCGTCGCTGTCGCCAACCGCTCCCTCGACAAAGCCCGCGAAGCCGCCGCACTCCACCGCATCCCGCGCGCCTATGCGTGGACCGATCTCGCTGTGATGCTGGACACCGAGAAACCCGACTTCGTCGATATCATCACTCCGCCCGAGACGCACCTCGGGGTCGTGAAACTCGCCGCCGCTCGCGGTATTGCGATCATTTGCCAAAAGCCCATCGCGCCGACTTTCGCCGAGTGCGTCGCCGTCGTGGAAACCGCCCGTCGCGCCAACGTGCGCCTCATGATCCACGAGAATTTCCGCTGGCAACCGTGGTATCGGGAAATGCGCCGGCTCCTCGACGCCGGCATCCTCGGCGAACTTTTTTCCCTCAACCTCCGCACCCGTCTCGGCGACGGCTGGCAGGACGACGCCTACCTCGCCCGCCAACCCTTTTTCCGCACCTATCCGCGTCTTTTCTGCTACGAGACCGGCGTCCACTTCCTTGATACGTTCCGCTACCTCGGCGGCGAAATTTCCTCCGTCTACACGCGTTTCCAGACACGCAACCTCGTCATTAAGGGCGAAGACGCCGCCCAGATTGTCTGCGGCTTCGCCAGCGGCGCGACCGCGATCCTCGACGCCTCGCGCTACAACGAATCCGACGCGACCAACCCGCGCTACACCTTCGGCCTCGTTCGGCTCGACGGTAGCAAGGGCCACGTCGAACTCGATCTCGAGGGCACGCTCACCCTCAAACTGCTCGGCCAGCCCACGCGCGTCCTCGACTACCCGCACACCCGCGAAGGCTTCGCCGGTGACTGCGTCTACGCGATCCAACGCCACTTCGTCGATTGCATGGCGAGCGGCGCACCCTTCGAAAACACAGGCGAAGACTACTTGAAATCCACCGCCCTCATGGAAGCCTGCTACCGCTCACAAGCCACTGGCCAGGTCGTTTCGATTCCCTCTTAAAATGCAACACCAAGGCCTCGATCACCTCGCTATCGCTGTTCCTTCGACCAAAGAAGCGCTCAAAGTCTGGCGCGATAAACTCGGCTTTCCTGTCGTTTGCTCGGAAGTCGTCAACGGCGGCGCGGTCCGTCTCACTCTCCTCGACCTCGGCAACACCCATCTCCAACTCGTCGAGCCCCTCACGCCCGATCATCCCTTGCAGGCTTGGCTCGCGAAAAATGGTCCCGGCCTGCATCACTTCTGTTTCAAAGTAGACAGCGTCGGAGCCTCCCACACCGAGCTCACTGCAGCGGGTCTCGCCACGCGTTCCCCGCCCCCTCACCAAGGTACTCAGGGCAAACGCGCGCTCTTTCTCAACAAGTCCGCCACCCAAAACGTGCAGGTCGAGATCACCGGGGCCTGATTCTATGCAACTCTCCAAGAGCGCTGCGTTCGCCGCCCTCCCACCCATCTGGCCGACCGACGTCCTCGCCGCCAAAGCCGCGTCCGCCTCTGGGCGCACACTCGTCGTCCTCGACGATGATCCCACCGGCACCCAGACCGTCCACGACATCGCCGTCGTCACCACGCGGGATGTCGCGACGCTCACCGCCGAACTCTCCGCCGCACCCGCGTGTTTCTACGTCCTCACCAATTCCCGCAGCCTCACTCCCGCCGCCTCCCGCGCCCTCCACCTCGAGCTCGCCACCAATCTTCGCTCGGCCTCGCTCGCCACCGGCCGCGCCTTTGTCCTCGCGAGTCGCAGCGACTCAACGCTCCGGGGCCACTACCCGCTGGAAACGGACACTTTGTCCTCCGCCCTCGGCCCGTTCGACGTCACGTTGCTCACCCCCTACTTTGAAGCCGGCGGTCGCTACACGCTCAATGACACCCATTACGTCGCCGAGGGTGACCGTCTCGTCCCCGCCGCCGAGACACCCTTCGCACGCGACGCTGCCTTCGGCTATCGCCACTCCCACCTCCCATCGTGGGTCGAAGAAAAGACCGCCGGCCGCACCCGCGCCGCCGACGTCGCCACGATCTCCCTCAACGAACTTCGCTCGGGTGGCCCGCTCGCCGTCGCCGCAAAACTCCGCGCGCTCCCACGCGGCTCCGTTTGCATTGTCAACGCCGCCGCCCCGCGTGACATCGAGGTCTTCGCCGCCGCCACCCTCGCCGCCGAGTCCACCGGCTCCCGCTTCCTCTACCGCACCGCCGCCGGTTTCGTGGCCGCCCGCCTTGGCCAATCCCCCCAACACGCGCTACTCCCTCCTTCCGCTTTTTTCGGACCGGCGACTTTCCAGTCGCCGACCATTGGCGGCCTCACTTTGGTCGGCTCCTACGTCCCCAAAACCAGCGCCCAACTCGCCGCGCTCCTCGCCACGTCCGCCATCGCGTCTATCGAGCTCGACGTCGCCGCGCTCCTCGACGACACCCGCCGCCCCGCCACTCTCGCCGCCGCCCTCGCGCAAACCAACACCGCCCTCGCCGCCGGCCGCGACACTGTCGTCTTCACCAGTCGCCAGCTCATCACGTCCTCCGATGCCACCGCCAGTCTCGCGATCGGCCGCCGCGTTTCCGACGCGCTGATTTTTATCATACAAAATCTCACCGTCGCCCCGCGCTATCTGATCGCCAAAGGCGGCATCACCTCCAGCGACACTGCGACCCTCGGCCTCGGCGTCCGCCGCGCCCTCGTCCTCGGCCAAGCCCTGCCCGGCGTCCCCGTTTGGCAACTCGGGCCCGAGGCCAAATTCCCCGGCCTCGGCTTCGTCGTCTTCCCTGGTAATGTCGGATCTGATACGGCCCTGGCCGACCTCGTTGCCCGCTTATCCCGCTCCTAGAAATCTCCCAATATGAAAACCATCTCTTTCCTCCTCGTCCTCGCGCTCACCGCGCTAATCCTGCCGCTCCTCCGCGCCGCCACTCCCGTCACAAAAACCCCCGCCACGCTCCAACGGACCGGCGGCACTCCTGCCGCCGCCCAGCCCGCCGCCTCAACGCCCACTCCCGCCGCGCCCTCCGAAGCCCGGGCGAACGAGGGCAACGTTTCCGCCGCGTCACTCCCGCTCGCCGGCACTGGCTACTACCCCGACCAAGACAAGCGGGCCGCGATCAACCCCAACGAGCGCAAAGCAGCCTCGGTCAAATTCACGGCTCCCGCCCGCAACGGAGCCTATCACATCCGGCTCCGCACCGTCGGCGAGAACGCCGGTTCCTCGATCTACGAGGTCTATCTCGCCGAGAAATTGCTCGGGCGCTTCGTGTGCCCGCCTTCCAACCTCACGGTCGAAGAGGGCGAAAGCTTCAACCAGACTTGGCACGGCGTCGAGGTCAGCGAGGGCACCCTCGTCGAAGTGCGCTCGCAGATCGGGTCCAAGGACGGCAAGGAATCGAGCCGCGGCCGTTGGTCCAAAATCACGTTTTCTCCGACCATCCCCAGCAACGACGGCCACGGCCAATTCCAACTCGACCTCGCAAAAGCTCAGCGCGAAAAACTCTTCCGCCCCGTGCCCCGCCAGCCCAACGGCAACGCCAACGTGCAGATCGCCGGCGAACTCCGCCAATGGCACAAGGTCTCCGTCAACCTCGCCGGCCCTTTCGCCGCCGAGACCGACACCGCGCCGAATCCGTTTACTGGTTACCACTTCGACGTTACCCTCAACCACGAGTCCGGCTCGCCGTCCTACGTCGTGCCCGGCTACTTCGCCGCGGACGGCAACGCTGCCAATACGTCCGCCACCGCCGGTACCGCGTGGCGCGCCCACGTCTCGCCCGACAAAGCAGGCAAGTGGAACTACCGCGTCGCCTTCACCACCGGCCCCAACGCCGCCACCTACGGCAAGGGCACGGCCCTCGCTCCCTACGAAGGCCTGACCGGCTCTTTTACCATCGCCCCGTCGAATAAAACCGGCACCGATTTCCGCGCCGGCGGTCGCCTCACTTACAACGGCGGCCACTACCTTGTCCACGCCGGCAACGGCCAGCCCTTGCTCAAGGCCGGCGCCGATGCCCCTGAGACCCTGCTCGCCTACGCCGACTTCGACGACACCCTCGCGCTCAAAAAAGAAGTTCCCCTCAAGACCTACGCACCGCACCTCGGCGATTGGCGCCCCGGCGATCCCTCGTGGAAGGGCGGCAAGGGCAAAAGCCTCATCGGCGCCATGAACTACCTCGGCACGAAGGGCGTCAACGGGATCTCCTTTCTCACCTACAACGCCGCCGGCGACGGCGACAACATCTGGCCCCTCGTCGCCCGCGACGAAAAGTTCCACTACGACTGCTCGCGTCTCGACCAATGGGGCATCGTCTTCGACCACGCGAAGGCCCGCGGCGTGTTTCTGCATTGCAAGCTCCAGGAAAACGAAAATGACGACGACCGCATCGGGCCCCAAGCCAAACCCGGCTGCGTGCCCGAATCTCTCAACGGCGGCGCCTGCGGCCCCGAGCGCCGACTCTACCTCCGCGAGCTCATCGCGCGCTGCGGCCACCACCTCGCGCTCAATTGGAACCTGGGCGAAGAGAACACGCAGTCCGTCGCAGAGCAGCAGGACAAAGTTTACGACGCGCTCCTTGGCAATCAGTCCCTCCTCACGGGTGCGTCCGCCCAAAACAGTTGGAAGACCGCGCACCAGCAAACCCTCAAGTGGGTCCGCGCTTCCGCCGCCACCGACCGCCCTTGGGTCGTCTGCAACGACGAACAAAAACCCCCCAACCAAGGCGTGCCCCCCGACCCCGGCTACCAGGGCTTCGCCGGCCTCAACAAAGCCGGCAAACCCGTCGGCTACGATTTGCACGACATCCGTCAGGCCACGCTCTGGGGCACCTTCATGGCCGGTGGTGCCGGCGTGGAATACTATTTCGGATACCAACTGCCGGAGAACGATCTCCTCCTCGAAGACTTCCGCAGCCGCGATAAATCGTGGGACTTCTGCCGCATCGCCCTCGGCTTCTTCCGCGACCACGCCATCCCGCTCACCAAAATGACCAACGCCGACGAACTCGTCGGCAACGCCGCCCACGATAACTCCGTCTAATGCCTCGCGCAAAAGGGTCAGCTCTACTTCGTGTATTTACGGCACATTTTCCGTCGCTTGGTTCAACCCCCGGACCGGCGGCACTCCTGCCGCCGACTCCTCGCCCGCCACCGGCGGCACCAAACACATCCTCACCACTCCCTCCACCGACGACTGGCTCGCCGTCATCCGCCGAAAATAATCCATCCGCACCATGCAATCATTCTCCTCCTCTCTCCTTCTCTCCAGCTTCCTCCTTCTCCCGAGTCCGCTCAGCGCCGCACCGAAAACCACCGTCTCCATCGTCGGCGACCAGTTCCACATCAACGGCCAGCCAACCTACGCTAGCCGCACGTGGAAGGGCCAAAAAATCGAAGGCCTCATGATGAACTCGCGCATGGTGCAAGCCACGTTCGACGACCTGAATCCCGAGACCATCTCACGCTGGACCTACGCCGACACCGGTAAATGGGACCCCGAGCGCAACGTCCGCGAGTTCCTCGCCGCCATGCCCATCTGGCGCGCGCATGGTCTGCTCTCCATCGGCGTAAACTTCCAAGGCGGCTCCCCCGAAGGCTACTCCTCGAAACAGCCCTGGATTAACAACGCCTACCGCGCCGACGGCACGCTCCTCCCCGACTACGCCGCGCGCATGAAGCGCGTCATCGATTTCGCCGACGACCTCGGCATGGTCGTCGTTCTCGGCTATTTTTATTTCGGCCAAGACCAGCGTCTCACCGACGAAGCCGCCGTCATCCGCGCCGTCGACGAGACCACGCGCTGGGTCCTCGCACACGGCTGGCGCAACGTGCTCATCGAGGTGAACAACGAGTGCAACGTCCGCTATGATCACGCGATTCTCCAGCCCGCCCGCGTCCACGAACTCATCGACCGCGTGAAGGCCCTTAAGTCCGCCAGCGGATACCGGCTCCTCGTCAGCACATCTTACGGAGGCAACACCATCCCCATGGAAAACGTCGTGCGCTCCTCGGACTTCCTCCTCCTCCACGGCAACGGCGTCAGCGATCCCAAACGCATTGCCGAGATGGTGCAGCTCACCCGCAAAGTCGCTGGCTACACGACCAAGCCGATCTTCTTCAACGAAGACGACCACTTCAACTTCGAGGTGCCCGTGAACAATTTCACCGCCGCCCTCGGCGAATACTGCGGCTGGGGCTACTTTGATTTCCGCATGAAGGGCGAGGGCTTCGACGAAGGCTACCAGAGTATCCCCGCCAACTGGGGCATCAGCTCCCCGCGCAAAGCCGGCTTCTTCCGCCTCCTCGCCGAAATCACCGGCTCAACGCCAACCTCGAAGTAGCACCCTGCACGACGCACCGAAAGCGCGTGGCGCGGAACGAACTGACTGGACGGCCCTCCAAGCGCGGCCCAACTCCCGCTCAACCCTCGGCGCGCGCCTGGGCATCTGCCGAGATGAGTTGGTTCAGTCCATCCAGCGTCGTCCGCACGCGCGACTTCACCGCCACCAGTTCGTCCGCATTCGCCACCTTCTCGTTGGCGAAAAGATAGAACTTCATCTTCGGCTCGGTGCCACTCCCCCGCGCCGCGAAAGAGTAGCCGTTCGACAGCGTCACCACATAGAGGTCCTGCGCTGGGATCGTCTCGCCGTCGGCATCGACGATTTTTTCGCGCCCAAAATCCTGAAATTGCGTCACCGTCAGGTCGCCAAACGACAAGGGCGGATTCGCGCGATAGCTTTCGATGATACGCTTGATCTTCGCGTTTCCGCTCGCGCCTTCGTAGTAGATGTTAATCACGCCCTCGAGGTAAAAACCGTATTTCAGGAAAACCTCATCGAGATATTCCGGCACGGTCAGCCCGCGCGATTTCACCCACGCGCAGACCTCGGCGAACATCAGACACGCGGAATTCCCATCCTTGTCCCGCAGGGAGTCGTTCGGCAGATACCCATAGCTCTCTTCGGTCCCAAACGCGTAAAACGTGCTGTGCTGCTGGAGCAGTTTCGCACGCTCCGCAAACGGCGTGCCGTCGTAGTCAAAGCCCGGCCCCATCGCGGTCCGGAGCTGCCCTTCATAAAGCCGGATCTTTGCGGCAATCCACTTAAATCCCGTCAACGTCCTGACGACCTTCACCCCATGGGCCCGGCCTATGACGTCCTGCAGTTGGGTCGTCACAAACGTATTGACGATCGCGACACGTGGGCTGCCTTCACGCGGAATCCAACCGAGCTCTTTGTATTTGGTAAGCCGATATTCCGTCAGCAGCGCACCGATTTGGTTCCCGGTGAGCAGTTCCATTGCCCCGGCGCGATTTCTCACGGCGACGCCCATCCGGTCCGCATCGGGATCGGTCGCGACCACGAGGTCGGCCCCTCGCCGATCCGCCAGCGTCACGGCGAGAGAGAGCGCTTCGGCGTTCTCCGGATTCGGCGACTTCACCGTCGGAAAGCGCGCATCAAACTCTAACTGCTCCAGCACCGGCGTCACGTCGCATCCCGCATGGATGAGGAGCGGCACGGAGTGGACGGCACCAGTGCCATGAATGTTCGTGAAAATCACGGAGAGCTTGGTCGGGCGAAAGACACTCAGATCGATCGTCGCCGCCGCCGCGACCGCAAGATAAGCGTCGTCTGCGTCGCGACCCAAGGTCGTCACGCCGGCGAGATTCGTCTCCAAAAAGGAACTCAACTCGACCAACGGCACCGCATTGACCTCGCTCACGATGCCTTTGTCGTGCGGCGGCACCACTTGTCCCCCGTCATCGAAATACGCTTTGAATCCATTGTCATGCGGCGGATTGTGGCTCGCGGTGATCACGATGCCGGCCTGGGCTTTCAGCGCGCGCACCGCAAAACTCAGCTGCGGCGTCGGCCGGGGGCCGTCGAAAATAAAGGCCTCGCCACCCAGTCGCGCCCAAGTCGATGCCGCCAGTTCGCAAAAGTGCCGGGAAAAATGGCGCACGTCGTGCGCAATCACGAGTTTCGCCCGCGCAGAATTTCCGCGGGAATCCTGATACTTCCGCGTGTAACGATAGAGCCCCACCACCGCCCGGATCAGGGTGAAATCGTTGAGCATGTTGCTGCCGATGGCGGCATGTTCCGGTGCGCCGGTCGCACCGAGGACGCCAGTTTCCGCCGCCGCCGGCACGACGCCGATCGTGCGGCCGCGCATCCCTCCCGTGCCAAACTCGAGGAAGCGGTAGAACCGGTCATTGAGTTCGCCCCACGCCTCTTTCGTCGTGAGTTCGTCGATACTCGCCAGCGCCCACGCGGGGAGCTTAGCCGAGAGGAAGGTCGTGAGGTTCTCCGCGGCTCCGGGCATCAGCGGGCCCGATTTCACTGCGGCGTTAATCCGATCAAGGGTCGTCATGGGAGATGAAAAAACTCAGGCAAGGTAGAGGCCGTCGACGACGTCAGGTTTCGGGGAAAGTTTTTCCCACGCGTCCGCAAACGAATCTTCATCGTAGCCGAACAGGGGCGAGACTTCGATGGCGATGTTGGGGCGGCCAGAGGCGTCCGTCGCGACGTTGGCCCCGTTGGCGGTCAACCAACGCGAAAATTGTCGGAGCTGATCATCTCTGCACGTCTGCGGTGAATCGAGCCCTTCGCCGTTTTTCACGGGGGAAAAATCGTCCGCGCGCAGCGTCTCGATCACCACCGCATTTTTCGCAAACGGCAGCGCGTCGAACACAAACATCTCAAACTTTACGCCATTCGCTTTCTCCGGCTTCACCGACGTGCCGGCCGCATCGACAGTCGGAATCTTCTTGTCGGCGCGGTGAAAGGGCAGCGTCGCGCCGTCCCCGCCCGCCGCCATCCGCCGCACAAATTCCCGGTCGAGCACGTGGATCGCGATGCTCCCCGCAATGTAACGAAGCTCGCCGTTCGCAGCCGTCTCGCGCTGCATCGCCATGGGCAAATCCGAATACTCCACGACCACCGTTTTTCCACCCTGTGAGCAAAAATGACCGACCTTTTCCTCGGCGTAGGCTTTCGGCACCATCTTGCTCGTCATCTCGGAATCGCGGAGCAGGTGCCAACCGATCAAGGCCGGGTCGATGCACCGCACGAGGGGATTATCGACCTGAAAATAACTGAGGGTGTCGATCCCTTCCCGCTGCATGAGATCGAGCGCCCCGCTGCGGTCGAGGGCCCGCAACGAACCACCGTGACCGTCGGGCGAGAGTGCGAGCGAACCCGTGGTCTCGAGACTAATTTTTCCGTCCAGACTCACCGCCGGCATCCGTCCTTGGCGGAAAAAATGCACCCGCGCGGGATCGAGACCAAAGCACGCGTTGTCCGCGAAGAATACTTCCGTCGCCGCATGATTCGCATGACTCGTCATGATAAACCAATGCAGCGGTCGCTCGTAACGCAGGCCCGCCGCGCGGATTTTTTCGGCGAAAACGTGGAAGAGCGGTTTCCGTTTCAGCGGGGTAACGGGAAAGGTCCCCTTTGGTCCGTCGTAGCCGAGCCGCGTCCCTTGTCCGCCCGCCACCGTAAACGCCGCGACCCGCCCGCCGCGCAACGCGAGCTCCCCCGCCGATTTCGCCTGCGCCCACGCCTCTGCATCGCCGCCGTGTTCCGGTCGCTTTTCGTAGGGCGCGGGAGCGAGGCCCGCCAAGTTAACACCCGCCGCGCCCTCACTCTTCGCAACCAGCGAACGGTAGAGTTGGCTCACCTCCGCGAGGTCTACCTCCACCGCATCGGCGAGGAGCTGGGTTTGTTCAACCGGCGAGAGCCGGTCAAAAAATGCGAAGACGTGCGCCTGACCGGCGCGCTCAAAAAGTTCGATGATGGGATGTTGGGCCATGCCGCAGCGGGTGTCGTCTGACTATTCGGGAAACCGATAAATCACTTCACCCGATTTCACGAAGCCCCATCGCGCCCGCAGGGTTTTTTCGACAAATTCTGGGTCGGTGCGCAGGCGTTCGAGGATTATTTCCTGCGCCTTGAGCCGTGCTACCTCGATTTCGAGCCGCTGGCGACTAGCCGTCTCCACCGCTTTCAACTGTTTGTATTCGCCCCACGCGTCGGCGAACAACACCGTCGCACCGACGCCAATCCCCACGAACAGGACGATATACAGGCTGGCGATGATTTGGCGCGGATTCACGAGGTGACGCGCCATCAACGGCAGCGACCGACCGCGAGTAAAGGAGATTTCAAACGGATGCGTACCGGGAGAGATTCGCGCGAAATTGGCGTGCGTTTTGAAACGCGGGCGCCACCTTCGGAGTCCGCATGTATCAGAGTTTTTACGGGTTTCGCGAGATGCCGTTCAATATCACCCCGGACCCTCGGTTTCTTTACCTCAGCCCGACCCACCAAGAGGCGCTCCAGCACCTCAAGTATGGCGTGGGTGAAAAGAAGGGCTTCATCGTCTTGGTCGGCGAAGTCGGCTGTGGAAAAACGACCCTGTGTCGGCGCTTCCTCAACGAGCTCGATCCGACCCATTATGACACTGCGCTCATTCTGAATCCCCGCGTCACCGAGACGCAGATGCTAAAGGCCATTCTTACCGAACTGGGTGAGACGAAGCTGGCCCGGGGCCAGCACGACCTCGTGGCTCAAATGAACCGCGTGCTCCTCGACCGCATCGAGAAAGGTCGCGACATCGTCCTCATCATCGATGAAGCCCAGAATCTCAGCAATAACGTCCTCGAGCAAATCCGGCTGCTTTCGAACCTCGAAACCGACAAACAAAAACTCCTGCAGATCGTGCTGTTGGGCCAACCCGAGCTGAAAGTCGTCCTCGCCCAAGCGGAACTCCGCCAACTCCGCCAACGCATCCTCGTCCATTACGAATTGCTCCCGCTCGCGGCGACGGAAATCGCCCACTACATCCAGCACCGGCTGTCGCTCGCCGGAGGTTCCGGCCGCCCTGGATTCACCACGTGGGCCATGCGCGCGCTTCACCGGGGCAGCGGCGGGATTCCCCGCGTGCTCAATAATCTTTGCGATAAAGCTATGCTCTCCGCCTTCATTCGCGATTCCGATGAGGTCAATTACTGGGATGTGCGTCGCGCGGTCCGCGACATGAAAACGCTCACGGCATAACCGCCCCCTCCCGCACGATGAGCCTCATCAACGAAGCATTAAGAAAGGCCCAACATGTTCGCACCGGCGAAACCGTTGGCACCATGGCGACCTTGCCCGGCGGTGGCTCGCGCGTGGCGAAACATTCCGCCCCACGCACGGCGCAACCACTCGTCCTGATCACCGCCGGCGCCATCGTGCTCATCGTCCTCTCCGTGGTCGCCACCGTTTTTCTCGTTACTCGGCCCGCCGATCCCAAGCCCTCCGTCGCCGCCACGCCCAAAGCCGCCGCATCCCCCCCCGCAGCGACGCCCCCGGCATCGTCGTCCGTAATCGTCGTGCAGATGGGCTCACCGCCTCCGGCCTCCCTGAATACCGTCATCCCCACTCCGCCGGGCCACAGTCAGCCGCCGGCCGCCACGGCGACCACGACCACTGCTGCGACGCCGTCAGCGACGGTGCCCGCGCCGGCACCGTCCTTGGCTGCTGCCATCGCTACAGCCGAGCGCTCGGCACCGGCCCCACTCCCTGCCGCCCCTTCCCCGCCCAAGCTCGAGGAGCGTGCCATCCTCTTTGTCGACGCCATCAAGGTCGCCGGAGTCCGCGCGTTCGGTAACGAGAGTCGCGTCCTGATCGATGACCGCGTTTTCCGCCTCAACGAAATCGTCGAACGCAACTTCGGCCTGCGTCTCAGCAAAGTCGAAATCAACGCCCTCACATTCACCGATGCCAACGGCGCGGTCTACGTGAAACGCTTCTGAGTCGGTCGCGATCCGTTCGCCGCCTGAAGGCGTAACGATCCAGACCGCCCACCAAAACAAGTTTTCGTCCCGACGGGAAGAAACCGGAGGCGGCGCGATTTCCGCGAGTGCGTTGGTGACTGTGATTTCCCCGCAGAGTCAGGACACCGCAGATGACACAACCGCGCTCACGCGCCAGCGCGCCCTACCGCCTCCGATCCGCCAGCCACATTTTCACCTCGGCCAGCGGACGCGTGTTGAGGACGTGCTCGCGGGTGAGCCAGCCTTTCCGCGCCGCATTCATCCCCGCGCGCACATCCTCAAGCCCGGACGTTTCGTGGGCATCCGGATTGATCGACGTCAGCAGTCCCCGCTCCGCCGCCTTGCGCCAATGCCGCCAGTCGAGGTCGAGCCGCCACGGATTCGCATTCAGTTCGATCACCACGTTGTTGGCGATCGCCGCGTCGATGACCTTCGTCACGTCGACCTGGTAACCCTCTCGCCGCAGCAACAGCCGCCCGGTCAGGTGCCCCAACATCGAAGTCAACGGATGCTCGATCGCCCGGATTATTCGCGCCGTCATCGTCGTTTCGTCCTGCGTAAACGCGTTGTGCACCGACACCACAACGTAGTCCAGTTTCGCAAGCAGCTCGTCGTCGAAATCCAGACGTCCATCGGTGAGAATGTCGCACTCCGTCCCGGTGAACACATGCGTCGTGAAGCGCTGCGACGCGTTCAATGCGTGAACTTCGCCGATCTGCTGAAGCAATCGTTCTTCGCTGAGTCCCTTCGCTTGAAAGCTCGCCTTCGAGTGGTCGGCGACGCCGAAATACTCCCAGCCGAGCGCCTCTGCGGCGGCCGTCATCTCAACGAGCGTGTTGCGTCCATCGGAGGCCGTCGTGTGATTGTGAAACGCCCCGCGCAATTCGGCCAGCTCCACGAGCCGCGGCAATTCGTCCCGCTCCGCGGCCTCGATCTCACCGAGCCCTTCCCGCAACTCCGGCGGGATGAACCTCAATTTTAACGCGGCGAACAATTCCCTTTCGCTGCCCGCGACGACACTTTTCCCCTGCTCAGCTTTTTCTTTCGCCGTGCCCTCGCCTTCCGCGGGCACGAGGCCCCATTCACTGAGACTAAGCCCGGCCGCGAGCGCGCGCTGCCGCAACTGGACATTATGGTCCTTCGAACCCGTGAAATGATGCAGCGCAAAAACGAATTGTCCCTCGGGCACGATTCGCAGATCCGCCTGCAAGCCGCTCTCAAACCGCACGCTCGCCTTCGTTTCACCCTTGGCGGTGACCTCTTTAACTCCGGACTGCGCGACAAACCACTCCACGACCGGCGCGACGTCGACCGCAGCCACGATGAAATCCAGATCGCCGACCGTCTCCATTCCCCGCCGCAGACTTCCCGCCGACTCCGCCCGGCACACCTGCGGTAACGCGCGCAGGCCCGCGACAATCGGTCCGGCGATTTCCGCCGCGTCGCACCAAAGATGACGGCGCCCATAAGCCTCGCGATTCCTGATCCCCGCGACGATCTTCTCCTGAGTTTTTTCGCCGAAGCCCTCGAGCTCGGCGACCTTTCCTTCGGCGCACGCCTGTCCCAGCGCCGCGATGCTCGCGATCCCCAGCTTGCTATGCAGCGCCCGGATTTTCTTGGGCCCGAGCCCGGGGATCTGCAGCATCTCGGCGAGCCCCGGCTCGATCGAGGCCTTCAATTTTTCGAAAAACCCGAGTCGCCCCGTCGTGTGCAGCTCGGTGATTTTCTGCACCAGCGCATCGCCGAACCCCTTGATCGTCCCGAGTTCGCCCGCCGCAATCAACCGCACCAATTCGGCCTCCTCCATCACCTCCAACGCCCGTGCGCCCGACTGATACGCGCGGATCTTGAAGGGATTTTCTCCACTCAATTCCAGCAGCATCCCGATCTCGCTCAGCACATCGGCTATTTCGTTTTTCGTCATGAATGAGCACTAAACAAATCGTTTTGCGCCGTAAGCTTTTTCTCACGGCCCTTCACGCCCCAACGCCGGCGACGCGGCCACCACCGCCGTGGCAAGCGCGGCGCGATCAATCTTCCCAAGCGCACTCCGCGGCCAGTCACGGATCGCGACGAAGCGCTTGGGTTTGTTCGCCCCCGCCAACGCCACCACCGCCCGCGCGAAATCAGGCACCCGGCCGCCCTCCGGATAACATGCGACCACGACCTGACCCCACTCGGCATCCGGCACACCCAATACCGCCACGTCGGAAAATTCTCCGCTGGCCCGCAAGGCCGCCTCGACCTCCGTCGGTTGCACTTTTTTCCCACCGGTGATGATCCCAGCATCACGCCGACCCGTGAGGTGGAGATGACCGTGTGCATCCACGTTTCCATTATCTTCGGTCTGGAATTCCCGTGCGGGGAGCCACTCGGGAAAATAACCGTGAAAGACCGAGTCGCCCGCCACGCTCACCGTCCCGTCGACGTTGATCGAAACCCTCGCGTGCGGCAGCGCCTTCCCACTGCTGCGGTTCCCACTCAGGAACTCGTCCGGTCGCAGCGCCGTGACCATGGCCGCTGTCTCGGTCATGCCATAACTCAACGACAGGGGAAGCTCCGCCTGCGCCGCCGACTCGGCCAAGGCCGGCCAAACCGGCCCGCCGCCGATAAAAATCACCCGAAACGTCCGCAACCACGCCACCGCGGCCGGCCAAGCCAACAACCGCTGCAACTGGGTCGGCACCAGCGAGAGCACCCAATCGCCGGTCTGCCGTTCGAGCACGGGCACTTTGCCCAGCTCCAATTGTTTCCATGCCCACGCGACATAGCTGCCCTGCGTCGCGGCACACCGCACGCGGGCCATCAGCCCGCTCACATGGTAGGCGGGCAGCACCCCGACCGCATTCACCCGCTCGAGGCCGAAGTGTATGCAAAAGCCCCTTACAGCCGTCGTCAAGGTGACCTCGTCATGCCGAGCAAAACGGACCCGCCCGCTCGTCCCTCCCGTCGGCAGTCCCAGCCAACCGTAGCCCTCGCTCGCACTCGCTGACCCGACTTCCGCCGGCAGCCGTTCGACCCGCTGGGGATCACGCACGAAAAAAAATTCGCCGCATTCCTCGGCGACGCCGGTCGCGCGCAACAGCGATTTCAATTCAGCGCGTTCCATACGGCCTCCGGGTTGATTCGTTCGACATCTTCCCAACGCAAAAACGGTGCGGCCTGGGGGCCGTCAAATCTCGCGTCTGCAAACAGCGGCCATACCCCAAACCCCAGAGCGCGCGCCTCGCCCGGCCAGGCAAACGCCACCCGCAGCGCGGCCTTCGCCCCCACCGCCGTTTCCAGCGCCGAGGAAAACACCACCGTCGCGTTCGCCTTCGCGAGCCGGTCCATCGTCGTCGCCAACTGGCCGAGCAGCGCGGGCTTGATGACAAACACCCCGCGCCAGCCCGCCCCCAGCCAACGCTCAATATCACCGTCCCCGGCTACGGATTCATCGAGTGCGATCGGCGTGGGAAAATCCTCCGCCAGTCCCCGCAGCAAATCATCTGCACCCCGCGCCTCGGGCGCGACAGGTTGCTCGACGAATTCCACCGCGCGCCCAGCGCACTTCTCGAGCCAGCGTTCCGCCCGCCGACGATCCCACGCCCCGTTCGCATCGAGCCGTAGCGTCCCGCCCGTCGGCAGCCCGCCACAGAGATCATCCAACAGCGACAACTCGTCCGCCACGTCACCCACGCCGACTTTCCATTTGAACACCCGAAAGCCCAGGTCTCCTTTGGCCTGCAAAACGTCGAGCGCCGCGCGCCCCGCCGGCAGTAATGCCGCGACACCTACGTAAGGCACCGCTTTCGCCCGGCCCACCGTCCCAGCGTCAAACACCCCCATCGCCGCCGCCAGCGCGTTTCTCACACAACGCAGCTTGCCCGGTAAACTCGTCAGCAGGTCAGCCCCCGCCTTTGCCCCCACCGCCCGACACGCCGCCTCCGCCTCGGCTGCAGTCTCCGTCCCAAACCAGGGCAACACCGCCGCCTCCCCAAACGCCACCGCGCCTTCCGCCGTCTCCAATCGCACCAACACCCCTTCGCGCTCGGTCCAACGCCCATGAGCCGTGCGCACCGGGGCCCCCAACGCCAAATGATAGCGACGAAATTGAAAAAGGTAACTCATCGCGTCCACGTCATACATGCACCCGCCCGCGCGCAAACCCGAGTTTCTGTTTGCGCTCCGGCCCGCCGCACATACTCCGTTCATGGCAATCCATGCCAAAGATTGCTCCGTTCTCCATCGCCCACTCCTCGCCTGCTGACGCGGAGTTCTATCTGCCAGCCGCGGCCTTCTTCCGCGCCAATCTTCCCATCGCACTCACGTTCGACGACGTTTCGCTCGCCACCCTGTATTCGGAGATTCTGCCCAAGGACGCCGACACTTCGACCGTCATCAGCGATGGGCTGCGGCTCCAGATTCCCGTGATCTCGTCCGACATGGACACCGTCACCGAGTCGCGCCTGGCGATCGCCAGGGCGCTCAACGGCGGCCTCGGCCTCATCCACTATAATATGCCGCCCCGCGAGCAGGTGAAGGAAGTCGCCCGCGTCAAACGTCACATTCACGGCCTCATCCAAGATCCGATCACCGTTACCCCGGACCAACTCATCGGCGATGTCCTCAAGCTCATCGACGAAAAACGTTTCTCGTTCTCCACGTTCCCCGTCGTCGACTCCGCCGGGATTCTCGTCGGTCTCCTCTCCGGCAACGTCGTGAAAGACCGCTACAAGACCAAGCAGGTCACCGCTGTGATGACACCCCGCGCCCAACTCATCACTGAAAAAGCGAGCTCTGTCGCGAAGGATCCGATCAAATCCTCCGATGCTTTTTTTACGCGGCACATTGGCATTAACAAAATGCTGGTCGTCGATGGTGCCGGCCGCCTCCGCGGTCTCGTCACCAGCTCGGACGTCGAAAAAATCACCGCCGAAGCCAAGTCGCGCCGCAAACCTGCGCGCGACGCCCATTTCCGGCTCGTCGTCGGAGCCGCGCTCTCGCCGATCCGCCTGCCCGACGGCTCGCTCGACCGCGATAAACTCCTCGAACACGTCAGCCATCTCATCGCTGAGCATGTCGATGCTATCGCCGTATCGACTGCTCATGGACACACCGCTGGAGTCGGCGACGTCGTCAAGCTCGTCCGCGACGCGTTCCCCGAGCTCACGCTCATCGCGGGCAATGTGACCAGTGCAGCCGGCGTTTCGTTCCTCGCCGATTGCGGGGCCTCGGCCATTAAGA